>CAYZAD010000384.1:0-2590 GCA_964476315.1 uncultured Rhodobacterales bacterium | reverse complement strand
GCATGAACTGGATGAACACGGCAAGACCAAGGATACCGAACACGATGGACGGCACCGCCGCCAGGTTCGAGATGTTCACCTCGATCAGGTCGGTAAAGCGGTTCTTGGGTGCGAACTCTTCCAGGTAGATGGACGCGGCGACTCCGATGGGCAGGGCAAGGATCAGGACCACGAACATCATCAGGAACGACCCCAGCACAGAGGCCCCGCTGCCCGCGCCGCCGGGGTTGTCGACGCCGGTATCGACACCGGTGATGAAGACCCAGTTGAACGCCAGCCGCACAAGGCCCGCGTCGCGCATGTCGTCCACCAGATCGAAATCTGACAGCACGAAGAAGCGGTTGCCTTCTTCCGATACGTCCGAGCGGTCGAACGTGCCCTTGAGGTAGCGATCCACGCGGGACGCCGCGGCCAGCTCGAACGCGATGGGCGTGCCGAGGTCTTGCGGGTTTTCGCGGTAATGCGCGCGGATGGTTCCGCCGACGCTGCCCAGAAGGCGGTCTACGGCTTCGGCATCGAAGGCGCGCTCGATCCCGCGTTCGCGCAGGGTGTCCGACAGGGAAGCAATGAACAGGCTGTTATAGGCGCCGGTCTTGAGGAGCTGGCTTTCGGCCTCGTCGAACTGCTCTTGCGTCAGGGTGAAATCGACTTCGACCACGGCACGCTGAAAGGCGGGCAATCCGTTGGACAGGATCGCGGTCACGAGCATGACAAGGAACAGCACGCCGGAGATCACGGCGGCCATGCCATAGAGCTTGAAGCGCTTTTCCGCCGCGTTGCGTTTTGCCGTGCGCGCGTCGACCGCTGTCAGCGATTTCGATTTGCGGGCCGGGGCAGGGGCGGAGGACAGGGAAGCGTCGGTCATTCGTACTGCTCCCGGTATTTGCGCACGATATAGAGTGCTAGGACATTGAGCCCGAGCGTGACGAGGAACAGCGTCATGCCGAGGGCAAAGGCAACCAGCGCTTCGGGGGACGAGAAATCGGCATCCCCGGTCAACTGGCTCACGATCTTGGCGGTGACGGTGGTCATCGCTTCGAACGGGTTGAGGTCAAGGCGGGCGGCCGCCCCGGCGCCCAGAACAACGATCATCGTCTCACCGATGGCACGGGACGCGGCCAGCAGGATGGCGCCGACGATGCCGGGCAGGGCGGCAGGCAGGATCACCTGCTTGATGGTTTCGGATTTGGTCGCGCCCAGCCCGTAAGAGCCGTCGCGCATCGCCTGCGGCACCGCGTTGATGATGTCATCGGACAGCGACGACACGAACGGAATCAGCATGATGCCCATCACCAGACCGGCGGTGATCACGGCGGTGCCGGCCTGCATCCAGCCGATGCCATCGGGTCCGAAAATGCCAAGCAGGAACGGACCCACCGTCAGCAGGGCGAAGAGGCCGTAGACGATGGTCGGGATCCCGGCGAGCACCTCGAGCATCGGCTTGGCAAAACCGCGCACCTTGGGGCCTGCATATTCGGCAAGGTAGATGGCGGAAAACAGGCCGATGGGCACCGCGACCAGCAGCGCGATGATGGAGATATAGAAGGTGCCCCACAGCAAGGGCAGGATGCCCAGTTCTGACCCGCCGCCAAAGCTGGGCGACCAGGTGAGCGAGAAGAAGAATTCGCTGGCCGGATAGACGCGGAAGAACGCGATGGTGTTGAAGATCAGGCTGAGCACGATGCCGATGGTCGTCAGGATCGCGATGCAGGCCGCCGCGATCAGGACATACCGGATGCCTGTTTCCACCACGTTGCGGGCCCGGAATGTCTTGTCTGTCTTGAGATACGCGTAGGCAAATCCGGCCACAGCAAGAGCGATGACCAGCACCGACATCATGACGTTGCCTGTGGCGTTCAGCGACCGGTATTGCTGCGCAAGTGCCAGAACGTCGGCCGAGACATTGGCCCCGAGGGCCACGCCCACTTCGCCAAGGGTGGTCCGGATCCCGTCAAGATCATCCCCGAGGGCTGCGGCCCCGTCGGCGGTCAGCACGCCCGCGTCGATGGCGGTGTCGATGCCGTCTGCCAGGCGTCTGACATCGCTCATCACCAGCCCCGCCGTGGACCCTTCGCTGACGGCCGCATCGGGCAGGTTGGACAGCACCGTGTTGTTGACGACCAAGGGCTGCGCGATCAACCAGACGATCATCAGCGCGAAAGCTGGCACGATCGTCAGCATCGCGACATGCGACCCGTAATAGCTTGGCAAGGAATGCAAGTTGCGGACGCTGCCATCGCCCGAGGCAAGCGCACGCTGGCGGCCCATGACATAGCCCAACGCGGCCAGCGCGAGGACGATCACCGTCAACCAGAGTATGGGCATGGGGCCACCTGTATCTGAAACGTCGAAAAAGGGGCGGCGCGCGGACGCACCACCCCGAAGGTCAAGCCGTCTGGCTTACATGCTCTGACCCATGGTCTGCTCGTCCGCGATCATCTTCTGTGTCGCGGCCAGCTCAGGATCGGACACGAGGCCATACTGCGCGAGCGGGCCGGAGGGGCCAGCGATCTCATCGGCTACGAAGAAGGATGCGAATTCCTTGAGGCCCGGGATCACGCCGATATGCGCTTTCTTGATGTAGAATAAG
>CAYZAD010000383.1:0-2594 GCA_964476315.1 uncultured Rhodobacterales bacterium | reverse complement strand
AATTCTTCCATAGATGCGTTCTGAGCCATGTGGCGTCTGTTTCCTTTACGTATCACTTTTTCTGGCCGTGCGGTTGTCTCCGCCGGTCTGGGGTTGGTGCCCACGCTTGAGGTGAGGCGATTGGTCAAGGCGTCCGTAAAACAAAGAGGGCCGGTGGATGCCGACCCCTGCCCGATCTTTGTCTTATGGCGTTGATGCCTTATGCGACGCGTGCGCTATAGCCTGCGTTTGTTGACGGATCAACCCTGTTTGACAGAGGCGTGCGGGTCTTTGCCGAACAAGGGGATCACAGCTCTTCACCGCGTTTCAGCAGTTCTCGCAGGATGTCTTCGTAGATGCCACGGCTGTCGCCGCCCCCGAAGGTCACCGCGCCGCTGGAATAGGTCTGGCCGTAGGAGAGCGCCACTGTCACCGTCTGGGCGAGGGCAGAGATAAGCTGCGCCTCTTCCAGTGGGGAGAGCGGGTGGATGTATGTCCCCCAGAGCCGCCCCTGCGCCACGGCATAGCGCGCATCGAGGGCGGTGTCGAAATTGGCCTGCATGAGGCGCATGAGTTCTGCCGCATCGAGCCCGTCGGCCGACCGGATCGGCACCATCGCGCGCATGCGGTCGGCAGAGGGGTCGGCGACGATCATCACCGGCACGTCCGACAGGGTCAGTTCGATCACGGTCCCGCGTTGCCGTGCGTCGGGATCGAGGGTCGTGACGATCTCGGCCAGGCGCTCAAAGGTCATGGGCGGTTCGGTATCGGGGGTGTCCTGCGCCTGCCCAACACTGACACTCAGGCAAACAAAAAGACCACAAAGCATATGGCGCATGAGAACACCCCCTTTTCAGTACGTAGCGTACATGGGGGCAGCCTAGCGGCAGACGACCACACATGCGACGCACGTCTTCGTGTAGGGGCGGTGCTGATCGTGTCAGCTATACCGTTCCGGGCCGATCCACTGCGCGTCGGAGTACCGGTCGCCATAGGCCCAGCCGACCGGCAGAACGGTCTCGATCCGCGCCATGTCTTCGGCGGACAGGTCGATGTGACAGCCGCGCACCAATTCCTTGAAATGCGCCACGGACCGGGTTCCGGGAATGGGCACGACGTGACTGCCCTTGTGCTGCACCCATGCGATGGCCAGCGCTGCCGCGGGTTCGCCCATCTCTTGCGCGAGGGCGCGGAAGGGTTCGGTGGCTGCGATATTGGCCGCATAGTTCGGGGCCAGAAAGCGCGGGTTGCCGGACAGGAAAGGCAGGGTCGGGATCACGTCTTCGGTCAGGGGCGTGTCGGTCAGCAAGGACCGACCGACCGGAGAGAAGGCCACAAGCGCGGTTCCCAGCTCCCGGCAGGTCTGCAGGAGGCCGAGTTCGGGCGCGCGGGTCGCCAGCGAATATTCGGACTGGACGGCCGCCACCGGATGCACCCGGGCTGCGCGGCGCAACGAATACGGGGCGATTTCAGAAAAGCCGATGCTTTTGGCTTTGCCTTTTTCCACGAGACGGGCCAGCGCGCCTGCAGCCTCTTCGATCGGCATGTCGGCCTGCCTGCGGTGAATATACATCAGGTCGACCGCGTCGATCCCCATCCGCGCAAGGCTTTTGTCCAGTTCGCCCTCAAGGTGGGCCAGATCGTTGCGAAAGGCGCGGTTGCCTTCGGCGTCGCGGGTGATCCCCGCCTTCGTCGCGATATGAAAGTGATCCCGCGCCGCCGCGCCACGGTTCTTGAAAAAGGTGCCGATGGCCGATTCCGAGCCGCCCATTCCGTAGACGTTCGACGTGTCGATATGGGTCACGCCATGGTCCATGGCCGCGTCGAGGATCGCGTGTGAATTGGCCTCTGTCGTGGGGCCGTAGAAATTGGCGAAGGACATCGCACCGATGCCGAAACGGATGGGAAGGGTCTGTAGATCGGACATCATTCTGTGCCTTTGTTCTGGTGCCGGAGGGGTCAGCGCCGGTCCTCGACCGCAGCGATGGCCTGCCCGACGGCAGCGTCGATGGTCAGGTGCGACGTGTCAATCAGGAGTGCTGTTTCGGCCGGTTTCATCGGGGCATCGGCGCGGCCACTGTCACGCGCATCGCGGGTTTTCACGTCGCTCAGGACCGTGTCATAGGTCGTGTCGAAGCCACTATCCTGCAATTCCTTGAAGCGGCGCTGCGCGCGGACTTCGGCGCTGGCGGTCACGTAGAGTTTCACTTCGGCCTGTGGGCAGATCACCGTACCGATGTCGCGCCCGTCCAGCACCGCACCCCCTGCCCTGCGCGCAAAGGCGCGCTGGAAATCAAGCAGGGCGGCGCGAACTTCGGGGATGACCGCGACCTTGGAGGCGGCCTGCGCCACGTCGGCTGTGCGCAGATCGGGGTTTTCAAGATCACCGGCTGTCAGCGTCTGTGCTGCGGCGATCGGGTCCTGGCCCTGCAGCATGCGCGCCCCGACGGCGCGGTACAGTAGCCCGGTATCGAGATGGGCAAACCCGAAATGCGCCGCGACCGCCTTGCTGATCGTGCCTTTGCCTGCTGCGGCCGGGCCATCGATGGCAACTGTAAACGGTTCGGTCATGTCGGTTTCCGGAACGTCATGTAATGTGGTGTGCGCCCTTCGCG
>CAYZAD010000382.1:0-2624 GCA_964476315.1 uncultured Rhodobacterales bacterium | reverse complement strand
GCTTGCGGGCGCTGGCGAACTGGTCGAAGGCACGGTCGATCAGGGCATAGGCGGCACCCGCGCTGCGGGCCTCTTCGGACCAGGCGCAGACGGTTTCGGCCGCGAGGCGCTGGTCGCGCATCTGGTGAAGCTGGCCCCGGCGGGCGGAGGTTTCGTCGAGACAGGAGGAGATCGCCAGAACCGGCACGGAATCCGAATAGGCCTGCCCCAGCGGCGTCAGGATGTTGGTCAGCCCCGGCCCTGTGATGACATAGGCCACCCCCGGCTTGCCGGTCGCGCGGGCATAGCCATCGGCCATGAAGCCCGCGCCCTGTTCGTGGCGGGCCAGAACATGGGTGATCCCGGCCTGTTCGATGCCGCGATACAGCTCCACATTATGCACACCGGGGATGCCGAAGATCGTGTCGACGCCCCGGTCCCTGAGCATTTGGGAAATCTGCGCGCCAAGCGGTTGTTCGGGCATCATGCTCTCCAGAAGCTGAGGGTGAAGATGGCATAGACCGCCAGCAGCTCGAGCCGGCCCAGCAGCATGCCGATGGACAGCATCCACTTGGCAGTGTCGTTGAGGCCGGCGAAATTGCCCGCGGGCCCGATCTCTGGCCCCAGTCCCGGGCCGATATTGGCAAGGGCGGCCGCCGCGCCCGAGACCGAGGTGGTCAGGTCAAGCCCGGTCATACCAAGCGCCACGGACAACACGCCAAGCGTGACCACGAAGAAGACGAAGAACGAAATGACTGAGTTCAGAACCTCGTCGCTGACGGGTCTGCCTTCGTACCGGGGCATGAACACGCCATGCGGTGATCGCACCTTGCGCAGTTGCACCCAGATCGACGCAAAGAGCAACTGGTACCGGAAGACCTTGATCGAACAGGCGGTCGAGCCCGCGCATCCCCCGATCAGACCGATGAAGAAAAAGACCGCCACCGCCATCGGCCCCCAGAGACCATAGTCCTGCGACGCATAGCCCGTTCCCGTCATGATCGAGACCACGTTGAACAGCGTCTTGCGCACCGCTTCTTCGGTCTCGGCACCGGTCACAACGACGCGCCACGCAAGAAGCAGCAGCACGAAGGCCGCGACAGTGCCAAAAAACGCCCGGATCTGGCTGTCATACAGCAGCGGCGTGACCGTGCGATTGGTGGTGAGCTGGACGTAACGCACAAAGGGCAGCGCCGCGAGCAGCATGAAGACCACGCCAACATATTCGACCGCGGGACCGAACGCACCGAAAGAGGCGTCGTAATTGGCAAACCCGCCGGTGGCGACAGTGGTCATGGCGTGGACGGTTGCATCGAAGATGGACATCCCGGCCATCGCGTAGGCCAAGGCGCAGGCCAGCGTAAGCCCGACATAGATCGTCGAGATCGAAGCGGAAATCTCGGTCGCGCGGGGCAGGATTTTGCCCATGGTGTCAAAGCCTTCGGATCGGAAGATCTGCATGCCGCCGACCCGAAGTTCCGGCAGGAACACCATGGCCACAACGATGATACCGATCCCGCCCAGCCATTGCAGCAACCCGCGCCACAGCAACAGGCCCTTTGGCAACGCCTCGAGGTTGGAAAACACGGTGGAGCCGGTCGTGGTAAGGCCCGACATGGCTTCGAAGAAGGCATCAACAAAGCGGGCGTCGGTTTCGCCCAGCACAAAGGGGATGGCCCCGAAGACCGGCAAGGTCACCCAGACCCCGGTGGTGAGCAGAAAGGTCTGTTGAATTGACAGCCCTTCGCGCACGCCGTTCGAGCAGGCCAGTGCCATGAGGCCGCCGGTGAACATCGTCAACAGCGCGCTTTGCAGGAAGACGGACCATGCGCCACGGCCTTCGGCCAGGTCGACCAGCATCGGCAAGAGCATCGTCGCCCCGAGCACGGTCACGAGAAGGCCGATCACATAGGCTACGGGGCGCAGGTCGAACATGGGCGCTAGCGTTGGACCGCCGCAGCCGGGGTGTCAAGCGCGCGCGGTGCGGCCGCGGGGGCCCGCGTCGTGAAAGCAGTCTTCAAAGACGAATGGCAGGATATCGTCGCGGGTCAGATCGAGGGCGGCTAGCTCGTGATCCGACATCGCTTCCAGTTCGAGAATGCTATGCAGCCTGTGGCGCAGGAATCCGTTGGCGTTGAACCCCTGCCCCTGTTCGGCAAAGAAAAGGTCGATGCGCGCGCGCAGCCCCGGTGGGACAACATGGATGCGGGGTGTCAGCGGTGGTGTAAGGTGTGACATTGGAAACCTCTTGTCTGAAGTCTTCGGTGTCCTCCCACACGCGATGTTAGACAGCGCAGGTGTCTTTTCCGTAAAATTCTCGGGCAGGGCGGAATGAGTTCGGGACCGTGGGCTTTCTGCACGGGTTGCGACCACGGAAAACCGCGATGCGGCGCATTTCCCGGCACAGTGCCGCGCAAACAGGCTGAGCCGGGATGAGCCACGCCGCCAGACAGCGTGGCTCTGTTCAGGTGCAGGCGTCAGGCCGGACCGGATCGCTGTCTTACCCGACGTGGAACAGAGTCGAAAACAGCTTGGGGTCCAGGCTTTGCGCCGCGAAAAGATCGCCCTCGGTCAGCACCGACACGGCGTCGTGGCTGTGCAGGCTTTCCTGATGGCTGGCCAGCACGCGGTAATCTCCGATGCGC
>CAYZAD010000381.1:0-2627 GCA_964476315.1 uncultured Rhodobacterales bacterium | reverse complement strand
GGCGGGGGCTTCTCCCCCGCCCGCGGTCAGGGGCTGCCCGGCGAGGAGGGCGGTACGCAATTCGCGGGTGAAGTTGTCTACATGTCCGAGCCGCTCGACCGTCCGCAGGCGTTGGAGGGGAACACCTACAAGCTGAAATGGCCGGACAGCGAGCACGCGATCTACCTGACGATCAACGACATCATCGTCGGCGGGCATCGCCGTCCGTTCGAGGTGTTCATCAACTCCAAGAACATGGAGCATTTCGCCTGGACCGTGGCGCTGACGCGGATGATCTCGGCGGTGTTCCGGCGCGGGGGCGATGTGTCCTTCGTGGTCGAGGAACTCAAGGCGGTGTTCGATCCGCGCGGCGGCGCGTGGGTGCAGGGCAAGTATATCCCGTCGATCCTTGCCGCCATTGGCGGTGTGATCGAACAGCACATGATCGCCATCGGATTTCTTGCCGGGGAGGGCATGGGCCTCAAGTCCGACCCCAAGGCGCAGGTGGTGAACCTTGACGGGCCACGCGGCCCGGCCTGTCCGGCCTGCGGGCAGTATGACATGCACATGCAGGAAGGCTGCATGACATGCGGATCCTGTGGGCACAGCAAGTGCGGCTGATCCGGCCCGGGCGGTTCTTCCGGTCCGCAAGCCGGGGTCGGCGGGGCGCTGTGACTGGCGCCTGACATACAGACAAGGCGGCGGCGGGTTGCCTGACGATTGGGCAGGTGACCCCCTGCCGCCCGGCTATGGGTGCTTGACCATTTCAATTTCCGGCCAGTTGACGTAAGGTAATCCTGCGCATTGATCGGAGGATCGCCATGCCCGTCTACAGATACAGTTTCTACGCCGTCGGCCTTGCCGTTGCCGTGTCGACCGGTTCAGCATCGGCGCAAGGCATCGGAGATGTGTCCTTGCCGATACTCGACTTTCCGAGTGCCGAGGCAACTGCCGACACCAAAGGCCCGATGTGCTGGTTGGGCCGATGCAGCGAGGATGAGCCCGTCAAGACAACCGCGCTTGTGGTGCAGCCGGAACCGGCACCGGACAAATAGCAGGGCATCGGTGCCAGCCTTGGCAGCACCGGTCAGACGGTCGTGAAGGGGCGGCAATCTCGGCTGCACGGGTCGGTCCTTTCGCACCTGCGGGCACCGAATCGTACAGTGAGAAAGATGCACCCGGGACAGAGGCAACCCGGTTTGGTGCCGCAAAAAACGCCGCTTGCGGGCTGCGAACACCTTAATTTAGCGTAACTTTCTGCCTTTCTTGTCATCCCGATGGTTCCCGTGCAGCCCTGTCCTGCGTATAGTCGATCCGTAGAACACATTCGGACGTCGTGTTCGGCCAAGGGGATGCGTGACTATGATACGGTCGGAATTGATTCAGAAGATTGCTGATGACAACCCGCATTTGTACCAGCGCGATGTGGAGCGCATCGTGAACACCATTTTTGAAGAAATCATCGATGCAATGGCGCGTGGCGACCGGGTTGAGCTGCGTGGCTTTGGGGCGTTTTCAGTCAAAAAGCGGGATGCTCGGACGGGCCGGAACCCCCGGACGGGGGAAGCGGTGGAAGTAGAAGAAAAGCACGTGCCGTTTTTCAAGACCGGCAAGTTGCTCAGAGACAGATTGAACGGAAAGTAAGGGTCAGATGCGGTACATTCGCTATGCGTTTCTTGCGGTGCTCGCCATCGTGTTGGTGTCGGTGGCCTTGGCCAATCGTGGAATGGTGATGTTGCAGTTGCTGCCGTCCGGCCTGTCAGAAATGGCGGGTATGAACCGGTCGATCGAACTGCCGCTGTTCATCGTCATCTTCGGCGGCATCGTGGCCGGCCTTCTGATCGGCTTTGTCTGGGAATGGCTGCGTGAACACAAGCACCGCGCCGCCGCCGCCAGGGGGCAGGTCGAGGTCAAGAAGCTTGAGCGCGAATTGCGCCGTACCAAGGCAGAACGTGACAAGGACAAGGACGAGGTTCTCGCCCTTCTGGACGAGGCGAGCTAAGCCGCGTTCATGTCTTCTCGGGTTCGGGTGAAGATATGCGGGTTGACCCGCATGGAGGACGTGGTCGCGTCGGCTGATGCCGGTGCGGCCTATGTCGGTTTGAACTTCTTTGCCAAAAGCCCGCGTTTCGTCCCGTTCGACCAAGCGCGCGATCTTGCGGTCGAGGTGCCGATCGGCATTGGCAAGGTCGGTCTTGTCGTGAATGCGGATGACGCTTTTCTGGATGACTTGACCGCCGCTGTACCGCTTGATTTCCTGCAGTTGCACGGCAGCGAAACACCCGCGCGCGTGGCTGAACTGCGCGGGCGTTACGGGTTGCCGATCATCAAGGCGGTCGGGGTTGCCGACGCTGACGATGTTGCCGCGCTTGATGCGTATTCGGACGTGGCGGATCAGCTCCTGGTCGATGCCAAGCCGCCCAGGAACGCGGTTCTGCCGGGCGGCAATGGTGTGGCGTTCGATTGGCGGCTGATCTCGGCGCGGCGTTGGTCGGTGCCGTGGCTTTTGGCGGGGGGACTGACGCCAGATAACGTGGCCGAGGCGATTGCGCTGACCGGAACGCAGCAGGTGGACGTGTCCTCGGGCGTCGAAAGCGCGCCGGGGGTCAAGGATGCGGAGCTTATGAAGGCTTTTGTCGCGGCCACGC
>CAYZAD010000380.1:0-2637 GCA_964476315.1 uncultured Rhodobacterales bacterium | reverse complement strand
AGCGTATGCGGATCGTGGCGCATGATTTCACGGTCCTTGCAGGTGCCCGGCTCGGATTCGTCGGCATTCACCACAAGGTAGCTGGGGCGACCGTCGCTTTCCTTCGGCATGAACGACCACTTGAGACCGGTCGGAAAGCCCGCGCCGCCGCGACCGCGCAGACCCGAGGATTTCATCTCGTCGATGATCCAGTCGCGGCCCTTTTCAATGATCTTGGCCGTGCCATCCCAATGGCCACGCGCCTGCGCCCCTTTGAGGGTCCGGTCGTGCATGCCGTAGATGTTGGTAAAGATCCGGTCCTGATCGGTCAGCATCTCATCAATCCTTGTCATTCTGGCGGTCCCGCCAGAGTTGATATGTCATCCAAAGCGCTCCGCCAAACCCTGCCAGGGCAATCAGGTCGAACAAAGCGCGGGTCCGATGGCTCCAGCCGTATTCGGACCCGATGGCCGTTACCAGGATCCAGAACAGGCCAATTCCGGCAAGGATCAGCGCAATGCGCCTGCCCTTGCGGGCCTCATCTGAATCTCTGGTCATGAGGTGGTCCGGCCCCCGTTAGTACACGTCGCCCTTGTCAACGCGTTTGGAGAATTCCGTGTCGCCGCCCGCCGCGAGGATCTTGGCCTGTTCGACCCAGTCGTCACGGGTGACGCGGCCCTTGAACCCTTCGAGATTGGCATTGACCCAGGCGATTTCGTCGGGCGTCCAGTTTGCGATCTGGTCGAAGTGGAAGAACCCCATGGAGTGCAGCAGCTTTTCAAGCTTTGGCCCGACCCCCTTGATTTCCTTGAGGTTGTCCGGACCGCCTTCGCGTGCTTCCGAGAGCATTTCCGGCTTGGTGCCTTCGCCGGCCTCTTCGGTTGCCGATGCTGCGGGCGCAGCGGCTGCCTTGGCGGGGGTATCCTTGCCGCTTTCGTATTTCCATTCGCCCTTGCGCGATGCCAGATCGTCCTGCCCGGGCAGAGGGGTCGATGGTTTCACAACCGATGATGCGGCTGTCGCGGGCGACGTGGCCTCGGATGCGGTGGGGGCCGGTTCGACGACGGGCGGCGGCGCGTTCGGCGACGGCGCGCTGGGGGCCTTGGCCTGCGGTGCCGGTGCCGATGTCGCGGCGGTGTCGCCGGTTTCGACATTGCCCGCCCCGCGCGGTTCGGGAAGTTCCCGGCAGAATATCCAGCTGAACAACAGACCAAGAACGACAAATGCAAGGCCGCTCATGAAGATGGCCGCGATCAGGCCCCAGCCGCCGATCACCAATAGAAGGACAAACAGCAAGAGCCCCGCCCCTGCGGCCATCGCCCATGACCCGAGCTGGCAGCTCATGCCGGAATTTTGTTGTTGCATTTGTACTCTCCCGTTCCGTGTTCAGATGTCACTCATCGTAAACATCACCTTTTTTCACACGTGAAGAAAACTCTGTCTCGTCGCCTGAGGCAAGGGTCTTGGCCTGTTCCACCCAATTGTCACGCGAAACACGCCCTTTGAAGCCTTCCAGATTGTCATCCATCCAGGCGACTTCGGCGGCGGTCCACTTGGCGATCTGGTCGAAATGGTAGACGCCCAACGCGTTGCACACCGACTCGAGCTTGGGGCCGATGCCCTTGATCTGCTTGAGATCATCCGCACCGCCATCGCGCGCCGCCGTCAGGGTTTCCGGCTTGGTGGCTGCGGATGGGTCGACCATCTCTTCCTTGGCGACCGTCTTGGCGGGCGCGGCCTTGGCGTATTTCCACGTGCCTTTGCGGGCGGCCAGGTCTTCCTGACCGGCCAGGTGCGTGGTCGGTTTCACGCGCGCCGCATCCGTGTCGGGGGCTTGTGCTGCAGCAGCCTTGGCTTCCTGTTCGGCCTGACGTGCCGCGGGCATTGGGGCAGCGGGCGAATTGGCAGGGGTCTTGCCGTCATATGCGCGACCACCGGCATCGCCCCAGGGCGCCAAGAGCGGCACTTCGGTGCCGTCGATGCGTTTCACGGTGTCGCCGATATCCGTCGCCAGCTGCACGGAGGCGTTGTACTGGTGGCGGCCGCTTTCGAAATCGGTGAGGCTTGTCAGGCCCGATTTGGGTTCCGAGGCATACCGTCCGTTCTGCGGGCCGGGTGTCGGAACCTGCCCGGCGACGAGTTCATCAAGGATTTCCGCGAACCGCGCGGCGGTCAGGTCTTCGTAATAATCCTTGCCGATCTGGGCCATCGGCGCGTTGGCGCAGGCGCCAAGGCATTCGACCTCTTCCCAGCTCAGCTTGCCATCCTCGGAAAGCTCGTGCGGGTTCGCCGCGATCTTTTCGCGGCAGACGGCGATCAGGTCTTCGGCGCCGCAGATCATGCAGGACGTGGTGCCACAGACCTGAATATGCGCGACCGAGCCGACGGGCTGCAACTGGAACATGAAATAGAAGGTCGCCACCTCGAGCGCACGGATATGCGCCATGCCCAGCATGTCTGCCACACCTTCGATTGCCGGACGGCTCAGCCAGCCTTCCTGCTCCTGGGCGCGCCACAGCAGCGGAATGATCGCGCTGGCCTGACGGCCTTCGGGATACTTGGTGATCTGCGCCTCGGCCCATTTCTGGTTCTCGGGCGTAAAGGCAAAGCTTTCCGGCTGTTCGTGGTAAAGACGGCGCAACATCAGGCACATGCTCC
>CAYZAD010000379.1:0-2643 GCA_964476315.1 uncultured Rhodobacterales bacterium | reverse complement strand
CAGATTGCCGTGATGGTAGCCGCGTTTAGCCATCCCAGATGTCCGGTCCGCCGCAAACCTTTGCATCGACCTTGCCCAACGCTTTGGTGTCCTTGCGGGCATAGTCAAGCTGGGTCAGCACGCTGCGGATGGCATTGATCCGCGCGCGGCGCTTGTCATCCGACCGCACGATGGTCCAGGGGGCGTGGTCGGTATGCGTGCGGGCAAAGGTTTCCTGGATAGCCTCGGAATAGGCATCCCAGCGTTTGAGGCCCTCGACGTCGATCCAAGACAGTTTCCATTGCTTGAGCGGGTCCCCTTCACGTGACAGGAAGCGGCGGAGTTGCTCGGCGCGTCCGACGTTCAGCCAGATCTTGAACAGGTGAATGCCGTCATCGACCAGCATCTTTTCGAAGTCCGGAACCTGACGGAAGAAATGCATGCGCTGTTCGGGCGTGCAGAAGTCGAAGACATGTTCCACCACGCCGCGATTGTACCAGCTGCGGTCAAAGAAAGCGATTTCGCCCGCCGCAGGCAGATGATCGACATAGCGCTGGAAGTACCATTGCGTCGCTTCGGTTTCCGTGGGTTTCGACAAGGCGACAACACGTGCGCCTCGAGGATTAAGGTTTTCGCGGAACCGTTTGATCGTGCCGCCTTTTCCGGCGGCATCCCGGCCTTCGAACACGATGGCGACGCGGGCGCCGGTGTCGCGCGCCCAGGTCTTCATTTTCACCAGTTCGATCTGCAGCGCGGCAAGGTCTTTTTCATAGGCCTTGCGCGGCATGCGTTCTGAATAGGGGTAATTCGGGTTGAGGATATCGCCTTTTTCGGCGCGTTTGATCGCGTTGCGCACGTCCTCGGGTGCGTCTTTGTCGAAGAATGCGCTGATCGCACCGTCAAAGGGAAGGTCCATATTCGGCCTCTTGGTAACCGCTCGTTCTTTTTGAATATGGGATGTTAATCCGATTAACGCAAACCTGCGCGTGATGCGGCGCGGTCAATGGCGGCGATGACCTCGGGTTCGGCGGAATGGTGGGGCATGTGGCCGATGCCCTCAAGGATGGTCAGGTTCGCGTGCCTGATCTGGTTTGACAGCGGGATGGAGTGGATGGACAGGCCCACGGTGGTGTCTGCATCCCCGTGGATGATTTCGGTGGGAACGGTGATCGTGTCATACCGGATGTGCAGGGCCTCGATTTCGGCCAGCAGATTGGCGCGTTGCATGGCATTGGCGCGCATCGTGTCGCGGCGCAGGGTCAGGGGCGCGCCGATATGGTCGGCATAGCCATCGGGCGCGGATTGCGGATGGAAGACGCCATCGATGGCCTGGCTCACGACGCTGGTCGGGGTAAAGGCGGTGATGGCGGGAACGACGGTGGCGCTGCCCAGATCGCTTGAGGTGACCTGGTAAAAGGTGCTGAGACCGGTTGTCCAGGGGTTCGACGCGGCAGCGGTCAGAACCAGCGCCGACAGGTTGTCCGGGCGCTCCACCGCCCAGGCGAGCGCCACGGCACCCCCGTAGGACTGGCCCAGCACGATGGGGCTTTCGAGGCCGAGCTGGAGCGAGGCATCGGATAACAGGATCGCCTGTTCATTGATCGATGTACCGTCAGGGTTTACGCGCTCCGTATAGCCAAGGCCCGGGCGGTCAAACGCCGTCACGCGGTAGCGGTCCGCCAGCTTGTCGACCATGGAAAACGTGAAGTCGCGCAGATTGCCGGACGCCCCGTGGATCAGAACGATGTCCGGGCCGGACCCTTTGGTCACGTAATGAACCTCGGTCCCGTTCACCGTGATGAAATCGCCGACGGGCGGGAACTGCGTTTCGGCCAGGTTTTCCCGGTATGTCGCGGAACATGCGGTGGTCAGGGTCATCACCGCCGTGAGCCCCGCAAGCCAACCCAGTGTATATAATGGCAATGCCGCCTCCTACGAATTGCGCAGGTCCGTTCTGGCTGCGCCGACCTGCTCGATCTCGAATGGAGTCGTTAGGTAGATCTCTGAGACCCAGTTGCCATAAAGCAGATGCGCATGGCTGCGCCAGCGGTTCTGCGGGGGCTTGGATGGGTCGTCATCCGGATAGTAGTTGGCGGGAACGTTGATTGGCGTGCCGTTGGCCACGTCGCGGTCGTATTCGTCCTTGAGGGTGCCGCTGTCGTATTCGAAGTGGTTGAAGACATACAGCGCGCGGTGATCGGGATCTTCGACAAGGCACGGGCCGGTTTCGGTGCTGTCGATCAGGATCGGCAGGCCCGCCTTCTGGATGTCGTCGCGACGCAGCTCTGTCCAGCGGCTGACAGGGATCACCATGTCATCCGAAAACCCGCGCAGATAGGGCGATGCCGGGGCAAGGTTCTTGTGCCGGATGCATCCGAACGCCTTTTGCGGCAGATCGATCTTTGGCACGCCGTGGAAATGGTTGATCATCGCCATCCCGCCCCAGCAAACGCCGAAGGTGGAATGGACATGGGTCTGCGTCCAGTCCATGACCGTGCAGAGTTCATCCCAATAAGTGACCTCTTCGAACGGGAGATGTTCAATCGGGGCCCCGGTGATGATCAGCCCGTCGAATTTTTCGCCGGTCTGTGCAACCTCGGCAAAGGGGCGGTAAAAGCTTTCAATGTGGTCGGCGGCGGTGTTCTTGGTCTGGTGCTCGGTCAT
>CAYZAD010000378.1:0-2645 GCA_964476315.1 uncultured Rhodobacterales bacterium | reverse complement strand
CGTAACGGTTTGCCCGACCGGCGCCAGCTATAAGCGGGTCGAAGACGGGATCGTTCTGGTCAACGAGAAGGACTGCATCGGATGCGGCCTTTGCGCCTGGGCCTGCCCCTATGGCGCGCGCGAGCTGGATCAGGCGGAAGGCGTGATGAAGAAATGCACCCTTTGTGTGGACCGGATCTACAACGAAAACCTGCCCGAGGAAGACCGCGTGCCGGCCTGCGTGCGCACCTGTCCGTCGAATGCCCGCCATTTTGGTGATCTGGGCGATCCAGACAGCGAAGTGAGCCAATTGGTGGCCGAACGCGGCGGGATGGACCTGATGCCGGAACAGGGCACCAAACCGGTGAACAAGTACTTGCCGCCACGTCCCAAGGACACGCTGAATACGGGTCCGCGCGAAGAGATTGATATCCTTGCCCCGCTTCTGGCCCCCGTTGCGGAAGAGCCCAAGGGCTTCCTTGGCTGGCTCGACAAAACGCTGGAGAAAATCTGATGCACCCCGCACCGTCGATCATCGCGTTCAGCACATTTTCCGGTCTTGGTCTTGGCCTTCTTTTCTGGCTGGGCGTGGACAGCACTGCGCCCACGGGATGGGTTGGCTTTGCCTTCTTTGCCATCGCCTACATTCTCGCGGTTGGCGGTCTGATCTCGTCAACCTTCCACCTTGGCCGCCCCGAACGGGCGATCAAGGCTTTCACGCAATGGCAGACAAGCTGGCTGAGCCGTGAAGCATGGTGCGCGGTTGCGGCGCTGGTTACGATGGGCCTTTACGCCTTCCTGCTTGTTTTCTTTGATACGCAAATCCACCTGCTGGGGTGGATTGGGGCGCTGTTCTGCCTGATGACGGTCTACACGACCTCGATGATCTATGCGCAGCTCAAGACGGTGCCGCGCTGGAATACGGCACTGACATCGGTTCTGTTTCTTGCGCTGTCCATCGCGGGAGGCGCGTTGTTGTCGGGTCGCGTGACCATTGCCCTTGTGCTTTTGCTGATCGCGGGAGGTGTGCAGTTCATCTGGTGGAAAACCGGTGACAAGCGCTTCAGGGAAAGTGGCACCGACATGAAAACGGCAACCGGCCTTGGCACCATCGGAGAGGTCCGTGCGTTCGAACCGCCCCATACAGGTACCAATTATCTGCTGAACGAAATGGTCTATACGGTTGGTCGCCGTCACGCTGACAAGCTGCGCCTGATCGCCCTTGCGCTGATGCTCGTGGTTCCCGTTCTGCTGCTGATGCTGCCCTATCCGCATGTCTTCGGTGTGCTGGCGCTTATCAGCCACGTTGCGGGTGTTCTGGTGTCGCGCTGGCTGTTCTTTGCAGAGGCCGAACATGTGGTCGGTCTGTATTACGGAATGCGGTGATCCATGCCTTTCCTTCCGGGGTTTGATGAAAGATGGAAGGACGCCCCCGACTTTATCCTAGGGATCACCAAGGACATTTGGGAAGACCGCGGCAT
Source organism: uncultured Rhodobacterales bacterium (assembly GCA_964476315.1). Lineage (GTDB taxonomy): Bacteria > Pseudomonadota > Alphaproteobacteria > Rhodobacterales > Rhodobacteraceae > Marivita. Next base: position 1,185 of record CAYZAD010000378.1, on the reverse strand, counting down.
TCACACGCTGCACCAGTATTACGGGCCAGAGCTTGTGGTCCGGTCCCCAGCCTCGGTTATTAAAGGCAACACCGGGATCATTGCGGCAACCGAAGCCACCTTGGCCGAGTTTCCGGACCGGCAGCTTCTGGGCGAAGACGTGATCTGGTGTGCCACAGGCGAAGACAGCTTCCTGTCCTCGCACCGCCTCTATTGCACCGCGACACATCGCGGGCCGGGCATGTACGGCGCGGCTACAGGGCGCAAACTGGCCTATCGCATCCTTGCCGATTGCTGGTGCCGCGACAACGGTGTGCATGATGAATGGCTGGTGCGGGATCAGGGCGCGATCGTCCGGCAGATGGGGCAGGACGTGGTCGAATGGACACGCGACCTCATCGCGCGTGAAGGTGGGCCAGAGCTGTGCGTCCAACCGATGACCCCGGCTACCGACAAGCCCGGCCCCTATACCGGCACCGGTAATGATAACCTGTGGGGAGATGCGCTGGCGGACATCCTGGAACGGATCGCCGCCGCGGAATTCTCGGTCATTCCGCAAAGTTACGACCGCGCCGCTGAGTTGGCTTATCCCGGTCATGTGACCGGTGCAGGCTGGTCCGCTGCCGACATGTTCTGGATGCAATTGCACGCAGCCTTTCCGAACGCGCGGTTTTCGGTCGATCACCGGATTGGGATGGAAGAACCCCTTTGCGGAGCCCGCGCTGCGGTGCGCTGGTCCTTGCACGGCACGCATTCCGGCTGGGGCATGTTCGGAACACCTACCGGGGCCGAGGTATACATCATGGGCATCACCCATGCCGAATTCGGGCGACACGGTCTTCGGCGAGAATGGACGCTGATCGACGAAACCGCGATCTGGAAACAGATCCTGCTGGCGACAGGAAACCTCTGACCGCTACGCGCTGGTGCGGCGCACCATTGTGACCGGCAACGGGGCAGGGGAGGAAACCTCTGTCCCGCCGATTTCCGAAAGAAGCACATCGACAGCGGTGCTGACCATGGCGGCCGCGTCCTGCTTGACAGTGGTCAGGCTGTAGGCCGGCCAAGCTGCGCTTGGCACATCGTCAAAGCCAATCAGCGCCACATCGTCCGGTACCGAAAGCCCGAGTTCCGACCGCAGGACGTCCATCACACCGAATGCCATGTAATCATTGGCCACAAACACCGCGTCCGGGCGGTCTGGCG
>CAYZAD010000377.1:0-2653 GCA_964476315.1 uncultured Rhodobacterales bacterium | reverse complement strand
ACTTTGGCCGCCGCGTGACCATGGGCCAGCTCGAGGAAACCATGATCCAGCGCGTGGGCTTCAAGTACAAAGGCGTGGGCCGCATGGTCTATCCCGGCCTCTTGCAGCTTGCGTCCTTCATTTCGATGAACGGCGAACGCCACGCCAGCGCATTCACCAACCAGATCCAGAACGTGATGCGCGGCGAAGCGTCGGACCACGACCCGCACAACCGCTTCTACGACGAATACCTCGCCGTGATGGACATGCCGGCGGAATTCTACCTGTCCACCGTGGACCGCATCTTCAAACGCCGCGAAATCGCCAAGAACGAATTCGTGGTGCAGGGCCACAAGGTCGATTTCGGCGCAATCACCAAGGTCGCCGTGAAAACCGTCGAAGGCGCAAACGATGACATCTCGGCGCCGGGCCAATGCATCGCGGCGCTTGGCCTCTGCACCGGCTTGCCGGACAGCAAAAAGGCCAGCCATGTCGAACCGGGTGCGGGCCATTACGGCATCTTCGCCGGCAAAAGCTGGCGCAACAACATCCGCCCGATGGTGCTTGATTTCATCGACAGCAACGCAGGCAGCACGCCGCCCGCGAAAAAGGCGAAACCGAACCCTGCGAACACGAACGCAGCGTGACACAGACAGGGCTGATCTTCGGATCGGCCCTTTTTTCGATGGGCCGCCCCAGAGCATCACGTCCAGGCGATCGCGGTCCCGATCAACACAAGACCCATCCCGACCAGTTCCCGGCTGGAATAGGTTTCATTGAAGTGAAACAGCGAAACCGCGCCGATGAACACCACCTCGGCGCCCAGGATTCCGATGTAGATCAGACCCAGACGCTCCTGCCGAAGCGCGAATACCTCGAACGTCCCGGCCGTCAAAAGGGCAGCCCCGATAATGAGCGCAAGCCCAACGCTGGGAAGCTCGGCCCATGACTTCATCGCAAACATCGCCACGCAATAAAAAAGCGCGGAAATGAGCGCCAATATCGCCACCGGTTGAAACATTTTGGTGCTTTCAAAAATAAGATGACGCAGCGTAAACCCAGCCACGAATCCAGTCAAAGAAAAACACCGTCAGCGCCGTGTATCGGCAGCGCCTTGCGCGTGGCGACTCAGCCCTCCGCCGCCCAGATCATGTCGATCAGACGCTGCGTGCCCTGGCTGAACTCCAGCGGGCACGGATAGGCCGCCTCCCCGCGCACAGCCGCGCCAAACGCCTCGACCTGCTGCACATACTGGTTCACCCCCGGATAGCGGAAAACCTCGACCGGCCCCGATTTGCGCATCAGCGAAATCTCGGCATCGCCATAGCCCAGAGGGTTGAACGGCACCGGAACCTCGATCACGCCCTCCGTCCCCTGAAACGTCACCGACTGGTAGCGCAGCATCCGCATCGACGTGAGCGAGGTCAGCGTGAACCCATCGAACTGCACCACGGCCTCGGCCCGCACCTCGACGCCATTCTCGCGGCGAATGTCGGCAAACAGCACCTCCTCCGGTTCCTGCCCCGTCACGAATCGCGCACATCCCAGCGTGTAAACCCCGATATCCGGCAGGCTCCCGCCCCCCGTCGCCACCGCGTTACGAATGTTTCCGGGATCGCCCGAATTATCATAGGTGAAGGTGGCATTGACCCGGCGCAATTCCCCGATGGCCCCGCTCTGCACCCAGTCACGCACCTGGTGCCACTGGGGATGATGCACGATCATGTAGGCCTCAGCCGCCACCAGACCGGTGCTGTCGCGCAGCGCGATCACCGCGTCGATCTCGGACGCCTGCATGGCGATCGGTTTTTCCGTCAGCACATGCTTGCCCGCCTCCAGCGCCCGCCGCGTCCATTCGACATGCAGCGAGTTCGGCAAGGGGATGTAAACAGCATCGATCCCCGGATCGGCCAACACCGCGTCATAATCCGGCAAGACCCGCAGCCCGGGTGCAAATGCTTCGAACGGCGCGGCCTTGGCCGCATCCGATGTCGCCAAGGCCACAAGCTGGGCCCCTTTCGCGGCGTGAATGGCCGGCGCCATTTGCTCGCGCGCGAATTTCGCAGCGCCCAGAATACCCCATCGAACAGCCATGATACCCTCCTGTGTTTGCGCTCACGTAACACGCAAAACGCGCCGGGCACAGGCCCGACGCGCTTTACGGAGGAAATCTGAAAGACGGATCAGGCGGCGCCGATCAGCCCCTGTTCCTTGGCAAGATCCCGCATGCGCTTCTGCAGCTTTTCGAACGCGCGCACCTCGATCTGGCGAATGCGTTCGCGGCTGACATCGTACTGACTGGACAGATCCTCAAGCGTCACCGCCTTCTCGGCCAGACGCCGCTGGGTCAGGATGTCCTTCTCGCGGTCGTTCAGCACGTCCATCGCCTGCGCCAGCAATTCGCGCCGCGCCTCAAGCTCATCGCGTTCCTCGTAATCGCCCGCCTGGTCGGCGCTTTCGTCCTCAAGCCAGTCCTGCCACTGCATGGACCCTTCGCCTTCGGAGCCGACCTGCGCGTTCAACGACGCATCGCCGCCCGACAGACGCCGGTTCATGGAGATCACTTCGTCCTCGTTCACCCCCAGATCATGCGCGATCTTGGCCACGTGTTCGGGCCGCAAATCTCCGTCTTCCAGCGCGCCAATGCGGGACTTCGCCTTGCGCAGGTTGAAAA
>CAYZAD010000376.1:0-2666 GCA_964476315.1 uncultured Rhodobacterales bacterium | reverse complement strand
TCTCCAGCAGTTTCATGGAGGGCTTGAACGTATACGGCCCAAGCTGGAACACCGCGTCTTCGGATTGTTCGTGCTGGCGCAACTGCGCACGGATGCGGGCCAGAAGCACCGGGAACTTGAACGGTTTGGTCACATAGTCATTTGCACCGGCGTCCAGACCCAGGATCGTATCTGCATCGGAATCGTGACCCGTGAGCATCAGCACCGGCGCTTTGACACCTTGCTTGCGCATCAGGCGGCACAGTTCGCGCCCGTCGGTGTCGGGCAGACCCACATCGAGGATGATCAGGTCGTAAAGCTGTTCCTTGACACGACCCATCGCGGCCGTGCCACAATCGGCTTCAAAGACTTCAAAGTCCTCGGTCATCACCAATTGTTCGGCCAGCGCTTCGCGCAAATCGTCATCGTCATCGACAAGAAGGATGTTTTTGAGTTGTGCCATTGTCGCGTGTCTCCGTTGTTGACACAGACATGGTCAAACCATTGCGTGGCGGCAAGAATTGCTGCAAGTGTTTCACGGCCTCGTGTATGCCAGAGGCTTTTGTTTCATGAATCGGGGCCTTTTGTTGCAAAATGCCCCCTTTGGATTTCAACGCACCCATGACCCTTGCGCCCGATATCACCGATCTCCTTGCCCGCGCGCGGGCCGATTTGCGTATGGGGGTGCCCATCGTACTGGGGGCAGAGGCGGGTCTTTTGGTCATCGCGGTTGAAACTCTGGGGCCGGAACGGCTGGCGGACGCCATGGCATTGGGGGACGTGGATCTGGTGATTTCGGGCAGACGTGCCGAGACGCTGAAGGCGCGCGCTTACGATGGCGACGTGGCGCGGGTGGCCTTGCCGTCGGATGCAACGCTGCGATGGGTGCAGGCCGTGGCAGACCCGGCCGATGACATGTCGCATCCGATGAAGGGCCCCCTCATGACCCGACGGGACGGCAACGCCGATCTGCACCGGATGGCCGTCACGCTTGCCAAATCGGCGCGACTTTTGCCTGCGGTGATTGCGGTGGGATTGCCGAAGGCCGCGGAATTCGCGTCGCGGAGCAATCTCACATGTCTCGATCCAATCGCAGCAGAGCCACAACTGGATGCCTCCCTGTTCTTTGATCACGTGATTTCGGCCCGCGTTCCGCTGCGCGCGGCCGAAAATGCCAGATTGCACGTTTTCCGGCCTGAGGACGGATCGGAAGAGCATTACGCCATCGAAATCGGGCGTCCTGATCGCAACAAACCCGTTTTGTCGCGTTTGCATTCGGCATGTTTCACCGGCGATCTTCTGGGCAGCCTGAAATGTGACTGCGGTCCGCAACTGAACGCGGCGCTTGCGGCCATGGGGGCAGAGGGCGAAGGCGTTTTGCTCTATCTCAACCAGGAAGGGCGCGGGATCGGTCTGGCCAACAAGATGCGTGCCTACGCGTTGCAGGATCAGGGTTTCGACACGGTCGAAGCCAACCATCGCCTTGGGTTCGAAGACGACGAACGGGATTTTCGCATCGGGTCGGAACTGTTGCGAAAGCTGGGGTTCTCGTCGGTGCGCCTGATGACAAACAACCCGGCAAAAATCGATATGATGACCCGCTGCGGGATCACCGTGGCCGAACGCGTGCCTCTCATGGTCGGAGAGAACGCCCATAACACAGCCTATCTTGCAACCAAGCGCAGCAAGTCCGGGCACCTGTCATGACCCCTGCCGATATGGTGCTGACGAAACGGGGCCTGCGGTTTGCCGGTCGCCACTGGCCCTGTACCCTTGGGCGCGGCGGCGTGTCGGGAGACAAAAGGGAAGGTGACGGCGCAACCCCGGTCGGGATGCATCGCATCGTTGGTCTGCTGTACCGGCCTGACCGGATGGCGAAACCGGTGGATTGGGCGGTGCCAATCCGGCCGGGCGATTTGTGGTCTGACGATCCCGGTCACGAGGATTACAACCTCATGGTCCGCGCGCCGTACCCCTACAGCCACGAAACGTTGCGCCGCGCTGATCCGCTCTATGATCTGGTGCTGCTGACCGACTGGAACTGGCCCCATGCCGAAAAGGGCCGGGGATCTGCGATCTTTCTGCATCGCTGGCGCAGACCCGGCTTCCCGACCGAAGGATGCGTGGCCTTCCGGCCGGACCACTTGCGCCGGATCGTGCGCCTGATCCGCCATGAGACGCGTCTGATCGTCCCGTCATCTTTGCTCTGACAGACGCGCGCCTACATCTCGCCCATGACCGTTCAAGCCCGCCTGTCTGACTGCACTTTATGTGCCGATCGCTTTGCCGCGACTGCGACCCGCCACCGGCCCAAACCGGTCGTCTGGTTCCGTCCCGGTGCGCGACTGCTGATCTGCAGCCAGGCCCCCGGTCTGCGCGCGCATCAAAGCCGCACACCGTTTGACGACCCGTCAGGTGACCGCCTGCGGGACTGGCTTGGCCTCGACCGGCCCGCGTTCTACGACAAGACCAGGGTGGCGATTGTGCCGATGGGATTTTGCTTTCCCGGATATGACGCCAAGGGGTCCGACCTGCCTCCGCCCGCGATGTGCCGCCAGACCTGGCATGAGGAGGTGTTGAACCATGTCGGGGCTGTTCCGCTCAAGCTTGTGATCGGGGGATATGCGCAGACGTATCATCTTGGGACAAAGGCGGGCGTTACCGAAACCGTTCGCAAGTGGCGCGAC
>CAYZAD010000375.1:0-2687 GCA_964476315.1 uncultured Rhodobacterales bacterium | reverse complement strand
CCAAGACGAAATCCGGCACCGTGGGTTGATCTCCGGCAAGGCACTCCGAGGTCAACTCACCCGCAATCCGTTCGAGGTTCTGGGCAAACTCGGCCTTCAGGCTCTCCTTCACCTCGGGCACGCGCTGGTCCTCGGGCAGGATGAAACTGTGCCGCGCCGCCGTCCACAGGACCGCATCCACCTCATCCAGAACCCGAAAGGTCCACGCGTCCTGCCGTGCCCGCGCCACGGTGCCCGCCGGGTGCGTGAACGCACCATGCTTGTCGGCAAGATAGGTCAGGATCGCCGTCGAATCGGCGATTACATCATCCCCGTCCAACAGCACCGGCACCTTGCCCAAAGGGCTGACCGCGCGTACCTCGTCAGACCGGGGCGCTGCCGGCACATGTTCATACGGCACGCCCAGTTCTTCCAGCATCCACAAAGGCCGAAACGCCCGCGTCGCGCGGTTGCCCACCAGTTTGTACATCTCCGTCCTCCCAAAAGCCGAGGCATGCGCCCGGCAAATCCTACCTCCGGCCCAGCATCGCCAGCCGGATGAACGCGCGTTCCACAATCGCCAATGCCGGCCCGTGCTGCCCCGCCGAGCGCAGGGACAAATCAGTCTCCAGCAGCATCTGCAATGCCTGTTCCAACCGATGCATGCCCCATTCCGACGCCTGCCGTGCCATGCGGTCCCGCCGCGGGCCAAAGACCGGGGGGCGCAATCGCCCCATGCCCTGCGACACACCGCCGGGATCAGAGGCCGCCGCGTGCAGCGCCCGGAAATGCCGCGTTGCCATGATCAGCAAGGTCACCGCTGCCGTGCCCTGCGCACCCAGCCGTGACATGACCGGGCCGATCTCGCCCATGCGCCCCTCGGCCACGATGTTGAGCACGTCATCCAGATCGGCTTCGGTCGACCCCGGAGCACACAGGGCCACCTCGTCGGGCGACAGGGGTGCCGCGTCCCCCAGCTTGTAAAGCGCGATCTTTTCCAGCGTCTGCCGGAAATCCCCCGGGTCGAGGTCCCGTGAAAGCGATGTCAGCATCTCCATCGCCGTGCCATCAGGCCGCGCCAACCCGGCGCGGGTCAATTCCGCCTCGATCTCGGCCCGGCTGGGCGGATCGTTGTAAAGCGCCGCCGCATAGGCGTTGGGATGTCCCTCGAACAGCTTGCGCAGCGCAGATTTCGCCTGCAACTGTCCACCGGTCACAACGATCTGCGCATCCCCCGGCTGCCAATCCTCCACCGCTGCCGCAATCGGCTTGATCACCGTGTCATTCGCATCCTCGACAAAGGCCACGCGCGCCCCGGGAAAGAACCCCACGGCCTTGATCGCATCGCCAAGCAAGGCAGGTTCCTTGCGCAAATCGGCTGCCGGAATCCGCGTCAGCCGCATTTCGGCCTCCCCCTCGGGGCCAATCAACGCCGCGATCAGTTCCTGCCGCTTGAGCGCAACGCGTATCGCGTCTTCGCCATAGATCAGGATGCCGGTCTTCGCCGGATCCGGCTTGGCAAAATACCCCGACGCCTCGCGCGGCGGAAGCTTCATGCCGGCAACCCGTCGGCGCTCAGAACAAGGCGATCCACCACCTGATCCGCAAGGATCACCATGAGCCGCGCCGTCGCGTCCCGTTCGGCGGCGAGTGTCGCAACCGTCGATCCCGTGGCCGAAAACCCTGTGAAATTCGTCACACGCCCGCGCCGAACCACCGTGTCGCCCTGCGTGTCGCGCAATTCGTAGGTCACGAACCCCGTCAGCCGAAACCGGTTCGTCGTTCCTTCGACCGAGGTCGCCAGACCCTGGCGGCGGATCTCCGGTGTCGCGTTCAGCACATAGCGCCCGGCATCGTTGCGCCCGAACCGGTCTTCCAACCGCTGCGACAGCAGGAACCCGTCCCGACGCCTTGGCGCGATCACGCGCAGGTTGTGCTGCAAGACCGACGCGCTGCCCTGTGGCCCGTAGGCGGGCGAAAACCCGCAGGCCGCCCCCGCAAAGAGCGCGGACAGCGCGATGAGCGTCTGGCGTCTATGCAACCACATTCACGATCCGACCCGGCACCACGATCACCTTCTTGGGGCTTGCGCCATCCAGCGCACGTTTCACACCATCGGTCGCCAGCGCCAGCTTTTCAACCTCGGCCTTGTCCATATCCTTGGGCACGGTGATCTCGTCCCGGCGTTTGCCGTTCACCTGGATCGGCAGGGTGACCGTGTCTTCGACCAGCATCGCCTCGTCGGCCACCGGCCATGGCGCATTGGCGACAAGGCCCTCACCGCCCAGCAAGGCCCAGATTTCCTCGGACAGATGCGGTGTCATGGGCGACATCAGCTGCGCCAGCACCCGTGTCGCCTGGCGCTTGGCCTCCGACCCCGCCTTCGATTTCGCCAGCACGTTCGTGAACGCATAAAGCTTTGCAATCGACGCGTTGAAGCCAAAACTCTCCACACCGCCCGTCACATCGTGAATTGCCTTATGCATCTCGCGCAGCAGCGCCTCATCACCCTCGTTCGAGGGCTCCTCGGCCTCTGCCACTTCGGCCGCAATCCGGTAGACCCGCGCCAGATGCTTCGCTGCCGCTTCCGCGCCAGAGGCCGTCCATTCCACGTCCCGCTCGGGCGGCGAATCGGACAGCACGAACCACCGCGCGGTGTCAGCCCCGTATTGCTGGATGATGGCGACCGGATCGACCACGTTGTTCTT
>CAYZAD010000374.1:0-2692 GCA_964476315.1 uncultured Rhodobacterales bacterium | reverse complement strand
CCGCTCGGATTGACCCGAACCAAGATGGTCGAACCGCAGATACCGGAAGTGTTCGGACAAATGATCGATCGTGCTTTTCTCGGACCGTATCCGCCACTCAAATTCCAGATCGGTGATCAAGGGCATACCGAACCTTAGCAGCGGAGGACCTTCGCCCGTGACAGCATAGGCGAGACGGTGGCCTGCATCATTCCGGGCATATCGGATGCGCTGGACGCCATGACTCTTGGCCGGGGGCGTAGCGCACTCGCTGGTGGACACCTGCGCAACCATCATGAGGCCTCGACGGGGAAGCGTCCGGATGATGGACTGAGATTTTCCGCTATCGCCGACAGCCTTTCGGGCGGTCGCGATGCAGGCCGTTATGGCAGAGTCCGAGATAGCGCGACCCTGCCACAACTCTGCAATCATGTGATCCCGGGTCACAAGCTCCCCCGCCTGTCGTGAGAGCAGGTGCAGCAGATCAAAAACCAAAGGCTCCACAGACACCGGTCCGCCGCCGCGCAGCAGGGTGTGGCTGACAACGTCAAGTATGCAGTCTGCGAAATGATACTTCATGCGCTGAATATACCGAGAAACACTTCCCGGTCTCCAAGGATTTCACAGGAAAATCACAGGAAAAACTTGAACTCGGCCTCAAGCGCGTTGGCACGGTCCATGGCAGGGTACATCTGCGCTCGCACAGAAAACACAGCGCCCCTTGCTGTCTGAATAAACGGCGATCTGCGCGGGATTTGCTGCTCAGGTGGGCGCCGATCTACCGGACGCAGGTCATTGGGATGGGACTGAACATGATCGAAAACAGAACACTGCCTCAATTGCGTGGACATAACATGGCCTGCGGCTGGGGTTTCGAAACCTGGCTGCAATTCAGGGACGGCTTCGAGTTGCGTCACTTTTGCGCGTTCGAGCTTCTGAATGACAAGCGCGGCCTCGCTTGCATGACGGACTATCATCGCAAGCTGGTCGAAGGGGCCGTTGAACATGGGTTTGGCGTCATAAACGACGGTCTTCACTACCGCGCCAGCCGTGATTGGGGCGACCTCATAGGGTTTTCCAGAGATGCCCTGGCAGAGATCAATATTCGTGGGATCGAGTTCTACAAGGACTTCGCTCGCGAGTATCAGAGCGACAAGACGCCGATGCTGGTTGGAGGAAGCATTGGGCCACGTGGTGACGCTTATGACACCGGCCGCGTGGAAAACGCCGCTGAAGCGGAAGACTACCATTCAGAACAGATCATCACGCTCAGGGATGCCGGTGCAGATCTCGTCACCGCCGCGACATTCTCCAATGTGGAAGAAGCAATCGGTTTTGCGCGTGCTGCGAAAGCCGCCGACATCCCTTGCGTCATCTCGATGGTTGCAAAGGGCGGGAAACTGAATGATGGCACGCCTCTGGCCGATGCCGTGACCGGCATTGACGCGGCAACGGATCATGCACCGATTTACTACATGATCAACTGCACCCATCCGACTGAGTTCGAGCCTGGCCTGACAGAGGGGAACTGGACAGCCCGATTGGGAGGTTTCTTGCCGAACGCGGTTGCCATGGAGTTGCTGTCCCTTTGCAGCTTAGGGCACCTTGAGGACGGCGACCCCGAGGAACTGGGCGGACAGATGGCCGCGCTTTCCAAGCGATTTCCCCATGTCCATGTTTGGGGCGGCTGTTGCGGCACCGATGGTCGGCATATCGGCCAGATCGCGCGGCAAGTCGGTGAAGCTCGAAACACCTTGAGGGCCTGAGAGGCCTGAATGAAGACCTTTAGAAACGCCCAACCTGCCGTCGCCAACCGCTGCGTCGAAATCCAGACATCTGCTTGCGAAAGTGACACAAAGGCGACCCACGCTTGAATGCCCAAACGGATCGAGACTTAAGCCGAAGGATTTCTGATCCTTGATGTGGACGGCAAAGTAGATGGCCGCATCAATTGCGGAGGCGCGCGAGAACCCGAAGGAGACCGCCATTCATCTTTCAATCGGAACGCCAACCATGCTGCCCCATTCGGTCCATGAACCATCATAAACACGAACATTGGAATGCCCGAGCAACTCGGTCATTGCGAAACTTGCCAGTGTCGCCCTGTGCGCCAGACGGCAATAGGAGATCACGGGTCTGTCCGCTCCGTCGACACTCGCCCCGATGATTTCCTTGATTTCGTGGATGGCCCTGAACGTTGTGTCATCGTTCAGCAAGGAGTCGAAGGGGACATGGACTGCCCCGGGGATGCGCCCATACCGCTCTGCACCGACGTCCGGTTTGCCAGGAAGTCCGACGCGCTCCCCGACATACTCCTCTCGGCTGCGGTGGTCGAGGATCGAGCAGTCGGGATCATCAATAGCCTGCAGGACGTCCTCTCTACCGGCTCGAAGATCTGGCCTACGGGGCGACATCTTGTAACTCACCGGGGCGACGGTGGGCTCTTCTTTGCTGAGCGCCCGCCCCTCATTACGCCATTTTACCTTGCCACCATTCAAGATGCGCACGTCTGAATGCCCGAACAACTTGAAGACCCACCAGGCATAAGTTCCGAATTGAACAGGCGACCCGTAGAAGACAACTGTCGTATCAGCCCCAATCCCGGCCCGTCCGAGTCGCGCCGAGAACTCATCATCGGTCGGGAACTGTCTTTCGAACGGGTCCCATAGTTCCGTTTTCCAGTGCCAGCCGAGAGACCCCGGGATATGACCTG
>CAYZAD010000373.1:0-2698 GCA_964476315.1 uncultured Rhodobacterales bacterium | reverse complement strand
GGCTCGGGCGCTTTGATCGTGCCCAGTTCAGGGATTGTGACCTGGAAGTCGGACAGGGCTTCGAGCAGGAACGCCTCGAACGGCTCGTCCGTGCGGTCCAACTCGTCGATCAGCAGCACCGGCGCGCCGTTCTCATCCGGTCGCATCGCTTCCAGCAAAGGACGCTCCACAAGGAAGTCTGGCCCGAAGAGTTCACGCTGCAACATCTCGCGGTCCGCATTGCCGGCGGCTTCGGCGGTGCGGATGGCGATCATCTGCGCCGGGAAGTTCCATTCGTAGACGGCGCTGGAGGCGTCGAGCCCTTCGTAGCACTGCAACCGGATCAGCTTGCGGCCCAGCGACGCCGCCAGCGCCTTGGCGATCTCGGTCTTGCCGACCCCCGCCTCGCCTTCGAGGAACAGCGGTCGCCCAAGCTTGAGAGACAGAAACACCACCGTGGCCAGCGCCCGCCCGCAGACATAGCCGGTCTCCGCCAGCATGGATTGAACGGCGTCGATACTGTCGGGTGTCTGCATGAGATGGCTCCTTTACCCGTTGTTGCTGCCCGCGCGGGCCGCAGAGGTCAATAGCGCCAAGGTCGCAGACATGGCGTTGAATTGACGGGATTTGCACGACCTGACACTGTGCCCCCAGCCCCGTTTGGCAAGCTGGACCCGATCGTGAAACTGACCGCTGTTCTATGTGTCCGCAACGAAGCGGCATTCCTGCTGGACTGGCTGGCCTGGCACCGCAGCAGCGGCGTCACCGATTTCGTTGTCGTGTCGAACGAATGTGACGACGGCACCGACACGATGCTGGACCGGCTGGAGGCACTGGGCTGGCTCACGCACCTGCGCAACGCGCCGCCTTACGGCAAGGGCGGCATCCAGTTCAGCGGGTTGAAGCTGGCAGGCAAGACCGATGCGGTCAAACAGGCGGAATGGCTGGTGTCGCTGGACATCGACGAATTCGTCACCGTCCATACCGGCGACTGCACCCTGCCCGCCCTGATACGCGCGGTGCCCGAGGCGACGGCGATCACCCTGACCTGGCGCAATTTCGGCAATGCGGGCGTGGTGTCCTACATCGACGCACCGGTGCCGCTGCAATTCACGCAGGCGGCGCCAAAACCGCTTGCGTGGCCGTGGCGCGCGGCCATGTTCAAGACACTCTACCGCAACGACAAGACCTACCGAAACCTCGGGGTGCACCGCCCCCGCAATCCCGTGGACACCCGCCTGCAGGACGCGCGGTGGTTCGACGGATCGGGCCGGGCGCTTGGGCAAGACATGCACACCGGCCGGGTGTTTTCGGATTACACGCAAGACAACCACAAGCTGGTGCAATTGAACCACTATCCGCTGGGCGCAATGGAAAGCTACGTGCTCAAATCCAACCGCGGGCGCGCGGTGCACAGCACCGATGCGCTGGGGCTTGATTACTGGGTCGAACGCAACCTCAACCAGGTGGAAGACACATCCGCCGTGGCGCTTTGGAACCGGGCGGCGCCGCTGCGCGCAGCACTGGCGCAAGACACTGTACTGGCCGGTCTGCATGCCGACGCCGTGACCTGGAGGAAAACCCGCTTTGAGCAGCTCTTGCAGCAAGACCGCTACCGTGACCTTTTCGGCCGGTTGCTGATGACACCGCCGTCACATCCCGTCGCCGCGCAGCACGTTCGGACACTGACCGCAATGGCGCTCAAGTCTGCACAAAACCAGACGAAACACACATCGCAAACTCCTTAGTGTCCCCCGCATTTCGGCTCAATTCTGCCTAAATCCGGTTTTAGTTTCCGATGCAGCAACGACCGTTTGGCGGGCGTGACGTAACGAGGAAGACATGGACGATGCAGGACCAGATCGAGCCATTCAGTGTCACTTTGACCGACCTGCGCCCGGCGCAATGGCTTCACGAGATCAAGGATCTCGGCGAGAGACATGGATTCTTTGAACCGCTCGGAAAAGACCACAACGCCGTGTTCGTTGAACAGGGCGACACGCTCCTTGTCAGCTTTGAAACCCTTCCCGCAATTCAGGCGCTGACCACCCATGCGCGCCCTGTCGGGTTTGACCTTGCGCTGAAATTCGGGTGGTCCTGCCTGTCGGTGATCAGCAATCGCGACACGTGGTTTCGCGATGGCGAAGTGTACGGCTTCTTTGACCAGCTGACCGATGATGGCTTTTTCGAGGATTTCGACCGCGTGGTCTTCTATGGCGCGGGTTCGGGCGGCTATGCGGCCTGCGCGTTTTCGGTTGCCGCTCCCGGGGCAATCGTTGTCGCGCTGGAGCCGCAAGCCACGCTGGACCCCCGCGTGACCGAATGGGATGACCGGTTTGTCGAAATGCGCAAGCTGGACTTCACGGATCGCTACGGCTTCGCACCCGACATGCTCGAGGCCTCAAGCGCGGCATATATCGTCTACGACCCGCAACGCCCGCTGGATGCCATGCATGCCGCGCTGTTCGAACGCAAGGGCGTGACCCGGTTCAGGGCACGGCATTTCGGCGGCGGCATGCAAGCACACCTTGGGCAGATGAGCGCCCTGTCGGCCCTGATGCACCAGGCCGTTGACGGGACATTGACACCGGCATCCTACGCGCAAATCTATCGCAAACGCAGGGATCACGCGCCCTATATCAAGCGGCTCTACAGCGCCGTGGAAAAGGCCGACCGTCCCGACGCACTCGAAGCGGTATGCGCCTATCTGGTCAATCAC
>CAYZAD010000372.1:0-2699 GCA_964476315.1 uncultured Rhodobacterales bacterium | reverse complement strand
ACGCCTGCGGTTTCGAAACCGCAGAACCAAGCCCGTTCGAACGGGCTTGGGGGCGCATGTCACGACAGGTATGTGCGGCGGGTATGTCGGTGCCGGGTGGGTCTTGCCGCAGTCCGGGCGGGCGACCATTGATTTTTGTGCGCCATGCCGCGTTCTGGGCCTTGATTTCGCCAAGTGCTTGGCATACGCGTCTCCTCGGTCGTAGGGGTATAGCTCAGTTGGTAGAGCGACGGTCTCCAAAACCGTAGGTCCCGGGTTCGAGCCCTGGTGCCCCTGCCATTTCCATCAAACGACCCCTCGACACCGGCTGTTGCCGCCCAGGCAGCAGGCTGTGCGGAAATCGCAGACCATCCGTGCGCGGATCACCGTTCATGGATGGGTCGCGGGCTCCTATCTCTCCGTCAAAGGAGAGTGTTATGTTAAATACATATGATATCAGACGTGACGCCATGCCGTCAGACATGCAATCGCTGCTCAGGGTGTACCCCCGCGAGAGCTGGGAGGCGCATCCGGGGTTTCGCGACAAGACCCGGCAATGGCTGCGGGCGCATGAGGGGTTCCGGTTTCTCAGTGCCTCTGTCCGCAAGGATACGGAGGCCTTTCTGGACAAGGCCATGGATGTGGAGGATTACGCCGGGCGATTGGCGCATCGCGGCAATATCCTGATTGGCTCCCTGCACGGGCATCACACCTGGGAAGACCGTAAGTATTTCCCGGAATTGTCCGCAGCCGATCCGCGGTTCGATCGTGGATTGGAGATCCTGGAACAGGACCATGCCGATCTGGATGTCGTGTTGGAGGACTTTACGCGGGCCTCGAACCGGACGATCAAGCTGCTGCAACTGGATGAAACCGCTGCGCGGGACGAAGCGGGTTCGGTGCACCGGACGGCGGAGGCCATCGAGACGCTTCTGGCGCGGCACTTGGCCGATGAAGAAGATCTGGCGGTTCCGATCATCCTGCACCATCGTTTACGCGGATAAGGACCCGTTCATGACGAAAGACACCGACACCGCGATCGAGGAATCGCAGAAAGACGCCGCTGCACGGCGCGCCAGAGGTGAGTTCGTGCGCGGCGTCAGCGGGTTTCGAAACGCCTTGGGCGACCCGGATTTCCCACCGGAGCCGGGTCGCTATCATTTATACGTGGCGCTGAATTGCCCGTGGTGCCACCGCGTGACGCTGGCGCGCAGTGTTCTGGGCTTGCAGGACAGTCTGACGCTGGATGTGGCGTTTCCCAACCGTACGGGACCCGACGACCCGGTCCGCGAAGGACTGTGGGAGTTCGCGCCGACGCGGGTGGCGTCGCTGACGGGGCAGACCTTGCCGGAATGCACATATGAGACCGGCACGGGCAAGCGATACCGGCTGGTCAGACAGATCTACGACGCGGAAGGATCGGACGAGACGTCGGTTCCGATACTGTATGACAAGGTGGCGCAGCGGATCGTCACCAATGAAAGCGCGGAGATCATCCGCATGCTGGATGCGCATGCTTCGGCGCTTGGCAGTGTGTTTCCTGACAGCGAGCGGTATGCGCTTTACCCGTCTGGCGCAGCGCATGCCGCCTTGCGCGATGAGATCGATGCGCTGAACCGGCTGATTTATGTCGCCATCAACAACGGGGCGTACAAGGCGGGGTTTTCATCGGACCAGGCGGTCTATGCGGCGGCGTATCATGCCTATTTCGACGCGCTCGACCAGCTTGAGGCGCGGTTGGCGGAGGACGGTCGCCCGTTCCTGACTGGCGATGCCTTTACCGAGGCGGACCTTCGGTTGTTCCCGACGCTCTACCGGCATGATCCTGTCTATTACGTTCGGATGAAGCTGAACGGCGCGCGCATCCTTGATTACCCGCATCTCTGGCGGTGGTTGTGTCGGGTGCACGCGCTGCCGGGTGTGGCGGACAGCGGGTCCCTGGTGCATTGTCGGCAGGGGTATTTCGGGCGGTCGTGGAACACCGTGGTGCCGCTTGGGCCACGGGTGCCGATGCCCTATCCGGAGGCTTACGACCACCCCGAGCTTGCGGCGGATTGACCTGCGGGTGCTTGAATTGCGTGCAGAGCTTCGTTAGGTGACGTGCAGCAGTAACGCAAAGAGGCCTGTTCCATGGCAACGACCAATCCGCTTCAGTTCATTCAGCAGGTGCGCGCTGAAGTTGCCAAGATCGTTTGGCCGACCCGTCGCGAGGTTTTGCTGACCACGGTGATGGTGTTTATCATGGCTGCGCTGACGGCTGTGTTCTTTGCCCTGGTCGACATTCTGATTCGGACCGGGCTTCAGGGTTTGCTGAACTTGTTCGGCTAGGGCCGGGTCGGTACTTGAAAAGCGCAGGGTAAGGCGGTAGGTCACCGCGCAGAACGGAATGAGGCGTGCATCGATTCGAGTTGCACGCCGCTTTTTTATTCCGGGGCGGGCATGGTCGCATGTCTGCGGATGGAAAACAGACGGCCTTGATGCCGTACCAGAAAAGGGTTTGTGACCAGATGGCAAAGCGGTGGTATTCGGTCAGTGTTCTTTCGAACTTCGAAAAGAAGATCGCAGAGCAGATCCTTCAGGCGGTCGAAGAGCAGGGGCTTCAGGATCAGATCGAGGAAGTCCTGGTTCCGACCGAAGAGGTGATCGAGATCCGGCGCGGCAAGAAGGTCACGGCAGAGCGTCGCTTCATGCCGGGTTATGTTCTGGTCCGGATGGAAATG
>CAYZAD010000371.1:0-2704 GCA_964476315.1 uncultured Rhodobacterales bacterium | reverse complement strand
CTCGTGTAGATCACGACGTAGCAGAAGATGGTAAAAGCCAGCAGACCCGCGGCAAACCAGTTGGATGCCAGCCCAAGGAACACCACCGAGAACGCCGACAACGCCATGCCGATGGCAAAGGCTTCGTCACCGGTGACCTTGCCGGCCGGGATCGGGCGACGCTGGGTGCGCTTCATGACCGCATCGATATCCGCGTCCCACCACATGTTCAGCGCACCCGATGCGCCGCCACCGATGGCGATGAACAGGATCGCACAGAAGGCGATGAACGGATGCACGCCGTTCGGGGCCGCCAGAAGTCCGACAAAGGCGGTGAAGACGACCAGCGTCATCACGCGCGGCTTGAGCAGCGCAAAGTAATCCCCGAACGATGCTTCATTCGGGTAGACGGTGCTTTGGCTGTTAATGCTTGTATCGGTCACGGGCGTCTCAACAGGTTGGTGTCAGGGTCCGGTCGTCGAAAACCGCGCGCCCCTGTGCTCAGGAACGCGCGGGCAGGGATCAGTTGGTCAGAACGGTCCGCACGTCCACGTATGTGCCTTCCTCTTTGGAGGCTGCGAGCCAAGCGTCATACGCGGCTTCGCTGACCACCTTTACGGTGATGGGCATATAAGCGTGGGAGAGGCCGCAAAGTTCGGAACACTGGCCGAAATAGATGCCTTCTTTCTCGGCATTGAACCACAATTCCGCAAGGCGCCCCGGCACTGCATCCTGCTTCACGCCGAAAGCGGGAATGGTCCAAGAGTGGATCACGTCGGCCGCAGTCACCTGCATCACGACCGTCTTGCCGACCGGCACGATCACCGATGTATCGGTCGCCAGCAGGAAATCTTCCTTCTCGAAACCCGCCTCGATCAGCTGTGCTTCGACCTCGGGTGACATCCGGTTGTCGCCGCCGGTGAAGGGCGATCCGATCATGTAGCTGTCATAGGCCAGGTCTTCCCCGACATATTCATAGCCCCAGTACCACTGGTAACCGGTAACCTTGATGGTCAGGTCGCTTTCCGGGATTTCCTGCTGCTTGAACAGAACCGGGAGCGAGAATGCGCCGATGAACACCAGGATCAGGATCGGGCCAACGGTCCATGCGATTTCGATCGGCGTATTGTGCGTAAAGCTTGCCGGGTTCGGGTTTGCACGGCGGTTGTACCGGACGATGCAGTAGGCCAGCAGCGCTGTCACGAACAACGTGATTGCGGTGATGATGATAAGGATCATCCCGTCCAGCCACTGCAGGTCGCGGGCCAGTTCGGTTGCGGCAGGCTGGAACCCAATTCCAGCGTCAACAGGACGACCGACCGTTTCAAGCGCGTTCTGCGCGAAGGCTGGTGCTGCTCCAAGCGCGGCTGTCAGGCCCAAGGCCAAAGATTTGAATTGCATATCTCACCCTGATCGGTTGCGAGTGGTTTCGTTCTTACAAGGAATGTCCGCCTGTGCCGGCAGCCTCAAGCGACGCCCCATTGTCTTCGCATCGGTTAAAACCATATTCTGACCACCAGCGAAAGAAGCTTGCTTGCGGCAAAAACGCACTTTTCTTGATCTAGATCAACTTCGCCACGAGGATTCCATGACCGATACCGCATTCCGCCCCTTTGAGACCGACCTGGATCAGGATCGGGCCTTGTCGCTCCTGCGTGACGCCGTGGCCGGGGCGGAAGATGGCGAATTGTTCCTGGAGCGTCGTCGGTCGGAAGTGCTCGTTTTCGATGACGGGCGTGTGCGCACGGCAAGTTATGATGCGTCAGAGGGGTTCGGTCTGCGCGCAGTGAATGGCGATATCGCGGGATATGCCCATTCCACCGATATTTCAGAGCAGGCCATCAAGCGCGCGGTTGAAACGGCCCGCCTCGCTGTCGGAGAGGGAGGCGGCGTGCTGGCCGATAAACCGACGGGCACCAACAAGAAGCTTTACACCGATGCCGACCCGATTGCGGGGCACAGCTTTCCCGTCAAGGTCGATACCCTTCGCGAGATCGATGCCTTTGCACGCGGCCTTGATTCCCGCGTCGTGCAGGTCAGCGCAACGATCGCGGCGTCATTGCAGGAGGTGGCCATCCTGCGGCCCGAGGGCACCCTGTTGACCGACACCCGCCCGATGACCCGCGTCAATGTCAGCGTCATTGTCGAGGAAAACGGCCGCCGCGAATCCGGCACCGCGGGCGGGGGCGGGCGCGTGCTGCTTGACGGTCTGGTCGATCCGGCGGATTGGCAGGCCAAGGCCCGCGAGGCGCTGCGGATCGCGCTGGTCAATCTCGAAGCCGTACCCGCACCGGCGGGCGAGATGGACATCGTCTTGGGGCCGGGTTGGCCAGGCATCCTGCTGCACGAGGCGATTGGGCATGGGCTCGAAGGGGATTTCAACCGCAAGGGCAGTTCGGCCTTTGCAGGTCTCATGGGCCAGCAGATCGCAGCAAGGGGTGTCACCGTTCTGGACGATGGTACGATCCCGGATCGCCGCGGGTCGATCACCGTCGATGACGAAGGAACGCCATCCGGCAAGAACGTGCTGATCGAGGACGGGATCCTCGTCGGCTATATGCAAGACCGCCAGAACGCCCGGTTGATGGGCGTGGAACCGACCGGCAACGGACGGCGCGAAAGCTATGCGCATATCCCGATGCCGCGCATGACCAACACCTATATGCTGGGTGGCGATGCCGACCCGTCGGACATTGTCGCCGATCTGAAGGACGGCATCTGGGCC
>CAYZAD010000370.1:0-2705 GCA_964476315.1 uncultured Rhodobacterales bacterium | reverse complement strand
TCGGCACATTCATCCTGTGGCTCGGCTGGTTCGGCTTCAACGGTGGCTCGCAGCTCGCAATGGGCACCGTGGGTGACGTCTCCGACGTGTCGCGCATCTTTGCCAACACCAACATGGCCGCCGCATCCGGTGCCGTTGCAGCCCTGATCCTGACACAGGTTCTCTACAAGAAGGTCGACCTGACCATGGTGCTCAACGGCGCACTGGCGGGCCTCGTGTCCATCACCGCTGAACCGCTTGCCCCGACGCTCTTCGGCGCACTCTGGATCGGTGCCATCGGTGGTGTGATCGTGGTCTTCACCGTGCCGATGCTCGACAAGTTCAAGATCGACGACGTGGTCGGTGCGATCCCGGTTCACCTCTTTGCAGGCATCTGGGGCACAATCGCGGTCATCTTCTACGGTGAAGCAAGCCTCGTCACCCAGCTGATCGGTATCGCGGCTTACGGCGTGTTCACCTTCGTCGGCGCCCTGATCGTCTGGTCCATCCTCAAAGCCGTCATCGGCATCCGCGTCAGCGAAGAGGAAGAGATCAACGGTCTCGACATGGCCGAGCTGGGCATGGAGGCCTACCCGGAATTCTCCAAAGGCTGATCTCCTCCTTCCAATCAGCCTTAGTGACCAACTGCCCGGGCGTTCGCGCCCGGGTTTTTTGTGTCCCGGAACCGGTCCCGGATCAGCAGGTCTTGCAGAGCTAAACCGTGCTGTTTAGATTTTCGGAACGGGTCGGGAGAATTGGGTGACAACAGCACAAGCGCAAATCAGGCGCGGCCGGAAATTCGATCAGGTTGTCGCAGGCGCCCGAGAGGTGTTCTTGCGCGATGGATTCGAAGGCGCCAGCGTCGATGACATCGCCCGCGCCGCAGGGGTCTCCAAAGCCACGCTCTACAGCTATTTCCCGGACAAGAAGCTCCTGTTCATGGAGGTCGCGACAGCGCAATGCGAAAAGCAGGCGCAGGAATCCATTGACTGCATCGACATCTCGAAACCACCGGCCGAGGTGTTGTCGCTCGTGGCGCATCAGTTTCTGAGCTTCATCTATTCCGACATGGGGCAGCGCATCTTTCGCATCTGCGTGGCTGAATCGGATCGCTTCCCGCAACTGGGCCAGGAATTCTACCATTCGGGTCCGATGATCATGCGCGCGGCCATGGTCGACTACCTGCGGGGCGCGGTGGATCGTGGCGAGTTGAAGATCGACGATTTCGACCTTGCCGCGGACCAGTTCGCAGAGCTGTGCAAGGCCGATCTCTGGCCGAAAGTCGTGTTCGGAATCATTCAGACCGTAAAGGAAGACGACATGGCGCGCGTCATCAAGGGCGCGGTCACCACCTTTCTGGCCCGATACGGAGTGTCCGGTCCAGAACGCTAGGCGCTTTTCGTCATCAAGTCGCGATACAGCATCTCAAGCGCGTCTGCGCAGTCTTCGATCCCGTCGGCCGCAGCGTCCGCGCCGATCCGCATTGCGATGTCCGGTTCGATCTCAACAATATGGCCACCAATAAAGATGCGGGCATGCGGGGCCGCAATGCGCAGTTCGACGATGGTGGCCGCCAACTGCCGGACCTTGTCTGCGTTCGTGGCAGACAATCCGATGATCATGTACCGGTTTTCGCGCACCAGCGCGCACAGCTCGGTGATGCTCTTGTTCAGCGCCAGATCAATCTTCCATCCACGGTTCCGCATCAGGTCGGCCGCCATCGTCACGCCAAGGATATGCTGTTCTCCGGGAATGGGCGTGAACAACGCCTCGCGCAGACCAAGCTGTGGCCGGGTTGGTTCCAGCGTGCGCAGGTCCCTGAGGAAGTGCAGCATGCGTCCGGCAGCAATGGCCATATCGCCGAAGGTGATGATGTCGTCATCCCACCATTCGCCAAGCTTGCGCGCCGCACCGGCGATGTATTCGAGGCAAATGTCACGATAGGTCGCCCCGTTTTCATGCGCGCGCAGCAGGATCAGCTTGGCCTCTTCCGGGGTTGGCTCGATCAGCGCGACGCAAAACCCGTCCAGGTCGATCTGCGTGTCAGGTACTTCGTTTCTTGCAAGTGTGGAAAGGCGTTGGATCACTTCCTGAGCCAACACCAGTAAAGCCGCGTCAGAAAGCTTCCGATTCTGTCCATGCGCGTCATCATCGATCGCGCGGATGAGGATCGGTGCGTCCACCGTCAACATGTTCTTGGCTCCCAGCATGTCTGCTAAAAACCCCCCGCACATATACGATGGCATGCTTGCGGATCTGACTCAAGAGAGTCATCCGCGTGGGTCAATCCCGGCGGCGCACCATCAATTGGTTGTTGGGGCCGCGTTTGACTTCAAGCACTTTCATCTCCGCAACAAGGTCGCTCAGTTTCCGCTTGCCATAGGTGCGGGTGTCGAAATCGGGATTGGCCGATACGACATGCTGGCCCAACTGGCCCAGCCGATACCATTCGTCATCCTGATCGATGGCGTCCATCGCCTTGAGGATCAGGTTGCGTGCTTCGTTCAGGTTCCCGCTCTTGGTGGGGGCCTGATCCTTGTTGCCGGTCTCCGGCCCGCCTTCGAGGTTCTCAAGGAAGATGAAGCGCTTGCAGGCGCGCCGGAACGCTTCGGGTGTTTTCTGCATCCCCATCCCGTAGACATCCAGTCCCTGCTCCCGCAACCGCTGCGCCAGCCGGGTGAAATCGCTGTCGGAACTGACCAGCACGAACCCGTCGAACCGCCCGG
>CAYZAD010000369.1:0-2706 GCA_964476315.1 uncultured Rhodobacterales bacterium | reverse complement strand
CAGGATCTTTTCCCCCGGCTGGATCGCGTCGTCGTGAACCTCCACAATCGCCTCGCCATAGTCCAGCGTGTACTCCTCAGAAATCACCGCGCCGGGCAGTTTGCCTTTCTTGCGGACGGGCACAAAACCCGCTGACAATTGGTGCGCAATCGCGCCGCCCAGGATGAAGCCCCGTGCTTCGAGGCCGACCACCTTGTCAAAGCGGACGCCTGCATAGGGATGCAGCAACTGGTCGATCGCCATGCGAAACCCGCGCGCATCGGCAAAGAGCGTGGTCACGTCGCGGAACATGATCCCTTCATGTGGGAAGTCGACGATGGTGCGGATGTAATCCTTGACGGTCTTGGTCGGGGTCATGGTGTCCTCAGGTGGTACGACGCGCCATTGCAGTCAGCGCGCCCATGGCAATCAATGTGGTTCCGCCCGCGCGGGTCAGCCATGTGATGACGCGGGGTTGGCCGATCCAGCTGCGCAAACGGTCGGCGGCCAGGGCATAGGCCAGGGCGTTGAGCGCAGCCAGGATCACAAACGTGGCGATCAGGATCGCGAATTGCGGGGCCAGGGGTTTCGTGGGCGTGATGAACTGCGGCACGAAGGCAATGAAGAACGCAATCGATTTGGGGTTCAGCGCCGTGACCAGCGCCGCATGAGCAAAGACCCCGCGCGCCGCCGACATGTCGGGTGTGACCGGCAGGCCGGATGCCGGCGCCGCGCGGATCAGCTTGATCCCCAGCCAGACCAGGTAGGCCGCGCCCATCCATTTGAGCAGGGTAAAGAGCGTGGCCGACGCCATCACCAGCGCGCCCAGACCCGCAAGCGACAGGCTCATCGCGATGAAGTCTCCCAGTGCGACACCGCCGGCCGAGGCCACGGCCACGCGCCGCCCCTGGCTCAACGCATAGGACAGCACCAGCAGAACCGTGGGGCCGGGGATCAGCAGCAGCGCGGTCGAGGCCGCGACAAAGGTCAGCCATAGGTCAAGGGGCATGCGGGTCCTTCCGTCCGGATCAGTCAGCCGTGCCAGAAAGCACGCGACCGGCCACCGCGTCCAGCTTTTTGACCATGGCGGGATCCCGCGCGTCAGGCGCGGTGATCAGCGCGTATTCCAGTGCCGTGTCACAGCCCTGCGGGCAGGGGGGGTGCTCTGCCCCCAGAAGCGCGGGCAGTTTCCGGATCATCGCGCGCGCAGCATCGGCATTTCCGTGCAGGACCCGCACGATGTCCGACACCTGCACCGCGTCGTGGCCCGGGTGCCAGCAGTCGTAATCGGTCACCATCGCCACGCTGGCGTAACACAGCTCGGCCTCGCGGGCGAGCTTGGCTTCGGGCATGTTCGTCATCCCGATCACCGAACATCCCCACTGGTCGCGATACATGTTGGATTCCGCCAGCGTTGAAAACTGCGGCCCCTCCATCGCCAGGTACGTGCCGCCCTCATGCACGGTGACACCCGCGGCGCGCGCCGCGGTCGCACAGGCGGTGCCCAGCGATCCGCATACCGGATGCGCCATCGACACATGGGCCACGCAGCCCGACCCGAAAAAGCTTTTCTCGCGGGCGATCGTCCGGTCGATGAACTGGTCCACGATCACGAAGTCACCCGGCGCCATCTCTTCGCGAAACGATCCGCAGGCGCTGACGCTGATCACGTCCGTGACGCCCAGCCGCTTGAGCGCATCGATATTCGCGCGGTAGGGCACATCTGACGGGCTGTGCACATGCCCGCGCCCGTGGCGGGGCAGGAACACGATTTCAAGCCCGTCCAGCACGCCACAGAACATTGCGTCAGACGGCGCGCCCCATGGGGTCTCGACCGGGCGCCAGGCGGCCTCCTGCAACCCGTCCACGGCATAGAGACCGGACCCTCCGATCACGGCAAGTTTGCGGGGTGTCATGGATGGCCCTCCAGGTTACGTCAGGCGCAGTCTTGCAGGCCGCAGGCGATGCTTCAACGGGCAGATCGTCCTGTGACATGCGCGCAACGCATGGCGGCCCATTGGCCCCGACAATGGTCTTTTGCACCTGAACCCGCTATGCGGCCGCTTTGATCCCAAAGCCCCGAGAGTGCATATGCCCAAAGGTTTGCTGGCATCTTTTGCCAACCGTCTCGCCATTCCCGATCTCAGCCTGATGCCGAAAGAGCGCCTGACCCCGGCGCGCATCCGGATCGAGCTGCTGTCTGGCCTGACCGTGGCGCTGGCCCTCGTGCCCGAAGCGGTGGCTTTTGCCTTTGTCGCGGGTGTGCATCCCCTTGTCGGGCTTTACGCGGCCTTTCTTGTCGGCCTGATTACGGCTGTGTTCGGCGGTCGCCCCGGCATGATTTCGGGTGCGACGGGCGCGCTGGCGGTGGTGATGGTGGCGCTGGTGGCGCAGCATGGCGTCGAATACCTGTTCGCAACCGTGGTGTTGATGGGCATCCTGCAGATCATTGCGGGGGCGCTAAAATGGGGCAAGTTCATCCGGCTGGTGCCGCATCCGGTCATGCTGGGCTTTGTGAACGGGCTTGCCATCGTGATCTTTCTTGCCCAGCTGGGGCAGTTCAAGGTGCCTGGCACGATGGAGAATACCGGCCACGGCGTGGGGGGCGGTGAATGGCTGTCGGGCATGCCGCTTTACCTGATGCTGGGTCTGACCGCGCTGACCATGGCGATCATCTGGGTGATGCCGCGCATCAGTCGCGTGGTTCCGGCCCCGCTTGTCGGGATC
>CAYZAD010000368.1:0-2722 GCA_964476315.1 uncultured Rhodobacterales bacterium | reverse complement strand
TCGGACATCATGTCCATGCCCCAGGGCGGCTCCCAGGTGAGTTCGACATCGACCTGTTTGACACCCGGCAGCGGTTCGATCGCTTCGGCGACCCATCCGGGCATTTCGCCGGCGACGGGGCAGCCCGGCGCGGTCAGCGTCATGATCACGCGGACCTCGTTTTCGTCATTGATGTCAAGCGTGTAGACCAGGCCAAGATCGTAGATGTTGACCGGGATCTCGGGGTCGTAAACCGACCGGCACGCCTCGACCACCTGATCGTAGAGGGGGTGGTCCGTGCTGGAGGGTGCGATCAATGGCGTCCCTTCGATTTTTGGGCTGGCATCGTTCATGTCGGTCGCTCTCCTGAGTTCCTGACCAAAGATATAGGGAATTGGCTTGGCGGGGTAAAGGGGGCGATGTGCGCGTCAGCGTGCCCCGCGCTGGGATCGTTTGCGGCGCAGCGGTGTGGGGCGGACTTTTTCCTCGATCGCGTCGTAAAGCAGTTTCGCGATGTTCTTGGAACTGGCTTTCTCGATCCCTTCGAGCCCGGGGGAGGAATTGACCTCAAGCACTTTTGGGCCCGTGTTCGACCGCAACAGGTCCACGCCCGCCATGCCAAGGCCGAAAACGCGTGCCGCGCGGGCGGCTGTGTCGCGTTCTTCCTTGCTGATGCGGACCTTGGTGGCAGAGCCGCCGCGATGCAGGTTGGAGCGGAAATCATCTTCGGACCCGGTGCGTTTCATCGACGCCACGACGCGGCCATTGATCACAAGGCAGCGGATGTCTTCGCCTGCTGCTTCCTTGACGAAGTCCTGGACGAGGAAGTTGGCCCTGAGGCCGCGAAACGCGTCGATGACCGACTCGGCCGCTTTCTTGGTTTCGGCCAGGACAACGCCTTTGCCTTGTGTCGATTCGAGCAGTTTGACGATCAGCGGGGCGGTGCCGACGAGTCCGATCAGGTTCGATGTGTCTTTCGGAGACGCCGCAAACGCGGTGGACGGCATGCCGATCTTGTGGCGCGCAAGGATCTGATGCGCGTGCAGCTTGTCGCGGCTGGCGGTGATCCCCGCGCTGCCGTTGACGACGAAGGTGCCGATGCTTTCGAACTGGCGCACCAAGGCCGTGCCGTACGGCGTGATGGAGGCCCCGATGCGCGGAATGACGGCATCGTATCGCGGCAGGCGTTTGCCATCGTAATAGACCTCGGGTGCCTTTGCGTTGATCGCCATGTAGCACCGTGTGGTGTCGATCACCTCCACGCTGTGGCCACGCGCTTCGCCTTCTTCGACAAGACGGCGGGTGGAATAGTTGTCTTCGCGGCTGAGAACGGCAATGCGCAGGGCGCGGTTGGGCGCATCCTTGCGCACCTTGACCGAGTGGTAGACGTCATAGTCGAGCTCTGGCTGGAAAAAGCGTTCGGCGGGCACGATTGTGATGTTGTCATGCAGCGCCTGTCGGCCCAGCAACATGCGATTGTTCATCGAACTGCGGTCGGTGAGCGTGATCTCGATGTCCCAATCAACACCACCCACGGAAAGACGGCTCTGGATGACGTAGCGGTTTTCGCTTTCGCCGTTCGAGGAAGTGACCTCGCGCCGGTCGAGGATCGGGGCGGAGCAGGGAATCACCAGATCGTCCCGTCCGGGGATCGGGCGCATCATGAAGCGCACCTTGGGTTTGGCATGGGGTCCGAAGGTTTCGATCTCGGAGGCGTGCAGCGCAGAGGTGCGCGCGCCCGTATCGACCTTGGCCTTGATCGCGGGCAGGCCCAGATCGGGCAGGCTGATCCACTCCTCCCAGCCCAGGCGCAGAACCGGGTCGATGCCCTCGGAAGTGTTGGTATCGTCTCGGGACATGCTTTTTTGCTCCTGCTTGGCAAATTGGGACTTATGGCGCACATAGCGCGGTGATCCAACGAGGTGACAGATGACCAACGCCACATCTTTTTCGCTACATGCCACTGACGGCGACGCTCGGACAGGGCAAATCGAGACACCGCGTGGGGTGATCCGCACACCGGCCTTCATGCCGGTGGGGACGGCGGCCACGGTCAAGGCGATGATGCCGGAATCGGTTGCCGCGACCGGCGCGGATATCCTGTTGGGGAACACCTACCACCTGATGCTGCGCCCCACGGCAGAGCGTATAGACCGTCTGGGCGGGCTGCACAAATTCATGAACTGGTCCAAGCCGATCCTGACCGATTCCGGCGGGTTCCAGGTGATGAGCCTCGCCGATCTGCGCAAGCTGACGGAAAAGGGCGTGACCTTCAAATCCCACATCGACGGATCGAAGCATGAACTGACGCCCGAGCGGTCGATGGAGATTCAGCGGTTGCTGGGATCGGATATCGTGATGTGTTTCGATGAATGTCCTGCGCTGCCAGCGGACCGGGACAGGATTGCAGAGTCGATGCGGTTGTCGATGCGGTGGGCCGAACGGTCGAAGGCAGCCTTTGGCGACCGGCCCGGGCACATGCTGTTTGGCATCCAGCAGGGGGGGCTGGAGCGTGATTTCCGCGAAGAATCGGCAGAGGCGCTGAAGGCCATCGGGTTTGACGGTTATGCCGTTGGCGGTCTGGCTGTTGGCGAAGGGCAGGAGGCGATGTTCGGCTGTCTGGATTTCGCCCCGGGCCAGTTGCCAAAAGACAAGCCCCGATACCTGATGGGGGTTGGCAAGCCCGACGACAAAGTCGGGGCCGTGAAGCGCGGTATCGACATCATGGATACCGTGCAGCCGA
>CAYZAD010000367.1:0-2722 GCA_964476315.1 uncultured Rhodobacterales bacterium | reverse complement strand
GCCTCTTCATGCGCAGCCATGTTGGCCTTGAATTGCTCAGAGCTTGGAATGGCTTGCGATGTCAGCTTCATCTTAGAATCCCCGCATGTCGCGCAGTTCGATGGCGCGCTGTGCCGTCATGGACAGGTGGCAATTCGCGGCGACGATGGTGCGGATCGAACCATCCTGCCACATCGCGTAGCGCGCGGCGCAATCGGCATCGCGAAAGGCAATCCAGGCGCGTTGTGCGTCGCGCAAGGCGTCCGTGCGGTCCATCACCGGTGACGCCCCGGTGTCGTCCGCCTGGGCGTTCATCGCCTGCGTCGCCTGATATTCCTCGTTCAGAATGGCGTCCCATTCGACGGTTTCGGCCTGGATACACTGGCTGATCCCGATGGTGGTCGACCCACCGGGCAGTCGCTGGCAATCGTTCGACGCCTGGCCCAAACACGCCGGATAAAGCTGGCCGGTGGGCGTGTTTGCGAAACACGCCCGGACCATGAGCGGATCAATCCGCAAATCCTGCGCTTGCGCGACCTGTGCCAACCCAAGGGCGAGAGCGAGACCGATGACAGGCTTCACGACCGGGTCTCCTGACCTGCGCGCGCTTTCAATTCCTTGCGGATGACCTTGCCGGTGACTGTCATTGGAAGCTCCTCTAGAAACTCAATTTCTCTTGGATATGAATGTCCTGAAAGTCGTTCTTTAACCCATGCCTTAAGGTCATCAGCCGTGACCGCCGCCCCTGGTTTGCGCACGACATATGCCTTGACGATTTCGGTCCGGAGCGGATCGGGTTTGCCCACAACGCCGCAGGTCGCGACTGCGGGATGGGTCAGCAGGCAGTCCTCGATCTCGGCCGGGCCGATGCGGTAACCGGAGGACGTGATCACGTCATCCTCGCGCCCGACAAAGCGGATCGTGTCGCCCTCCTTGATCCCGCGATCCCCGGTCAGCATCCAGTCGCCGCGAAACTTGGCCTCGGTGGCCTCGGGTTTGCGCCAGTATTCAAGAAACATCGACGCCGACCCGCGCCGCACGGCGATGTCGCCTTCGCCTTCGCAGGGCAATCCATCCGGCCCGATCACGGCGACCTGGTGACCGGGTACCGACCGCCCCATCGCGCCCGGAACAGGATCGAAGGACGCGCCGCAGGACGACACGATCATGTTGCATTCGGTCTGGCCGTAAAATTCGTTGATCGTGGTGCCAAACGCCTGTTTGCCCCATGCCAGCATCTCGGCCCCCAAGGGCTCTCCGCCGCTGGCGACAGAGCGCAACCCGTCAATGCGCGCGTCCTCTGCCTTGAGCATGCGCAGGGCCGTTGGCGGAAAGAACACGTTGCGCACCTGCCCCTCTGCACAGATCCGCTGACACTCCTCGACCGAGAACTTGGGCATCCGGGCGGCCACCACGGGCACCCCAAGCGCAAGACCCGGCATCAGGACATCGAACAAACCGCCAATCCAGGCCCAGTCCGCGGGGGACCACAGCACGTCGCCCTCCTGTCCGAGGAAATCGTGGCTCATCTCGACCCCCGGCAAGTGGCCGGTCAGCACCCGGTGCCCATGCAGCGCGCCCTTGGGTTTGCCGGTGGTGCCGGACGTGTAGATCAGGGTGGCCGCGTCATCGGGGCCGGTTTCGACAAAGGCGCGCGTGCCGGCAGAGGCCCCCAGGTCGCTGCGCGTGATCGTCGCCACCCCGAGACCGGCCAGTTGCACCACACCTTCCAGATCAGTGACCACGACCCCCAGATCGGCATCGGAGATACGGGTCTTGAGGGCATCGGCCCGAAACAGTTTGAACAGCGGCACGGAAATTGCCCCCAGCCGCCACGCCGCGATATGCGCGGCGGCACACAGCGGGGACTGCGACAGCAGGACGCCGACGCGATCCCCCCGCATGACGCCGCGTTCGATCAGCGCGGTTTCCACCTGCCGCGATCGATACCACAGGTCGCCATACGAGATCCTGCGGGTGTGGTCCGGGGTGACTTCGACAATCGCCAACCGGTCCGGTTCGGTCGCCGCCCAGCCATCGCAGACCTGATGCGCCATGTTCAGCGTCGAGGGCAAATCCCAGTCAAAGCGCTTGCACAGCGTGTCATAGGCCCCCGGCCTGAGCATCGGGCGCCCCATCATATCGAGGGCCGTCCCGAAACGGGTTCTGTCGATATCAACACACCGATTCCGTTTACATGATAGGACACGGCACCACATTGCACGGTCATCCACGCGCCGTCGATCTGACCGGGCAGTCCGACGCAGTCGCTACGACGCGCCCCCTCGCCCCCGTCCTGCGTGACATAGCGCTGAGCAAAAGCGTTGATCACATCCGTCTCCGTTATCGTGGCGGCGATCCAGCCATAGCGGAACGCCACCAATGCGCCAATCAACGTGGCAAGTCCCAGCGGCACCCACCAGACCCAGGGCGGCACAGCCCTAGCCCATCGCCGCCATCATTTCGCGCCCCACCAGCATGCGCCGTATCTCGGACGTGCCCGCGCCGATCTCCATCAGCTTGGCATCGCGGAAGATGCGCGCAACCGGAGCGTCGGACAGGAAACCTGCGCCGCCCATCGCCTGCACCGCCTGATGCGCCTGCACCATGGCCTGTTCGCTGGCATAGAGACAGCAGGCTGCGGCATCCTGCCGGGTCACATCCCCCCGGTCGCAGGCCTTGGCCACTTCGTAGACATAGGCGCGGGCCGAATTCATGGCCGTGTACATATCCGCCATCTTGC
>CAYZAD010000366.1:0-2744 GCA_964476315.1 uncultured Rhodobacterales bacterium | reverse complement strand
GCCGAGACACCCGAACCAGAGGCAGGTAAAGAACCAGAGGCAGAGACAGAACCAGAGGCAGAGCCTGCTGCCAGTGAACCTTCCGGGCAGACTGCCGAGACCGAGGTTGTAGAGCCCGCCACCGAACCGGAAGCCGGGGATGCACCGGCGGATGACGAGACGGCACTCGTCACAAATGATGCCCCTGTGCCGAACACCCAACCTGAACCCGCGCCGGACATCTTTGAACCTGTTGGTTCAGTCGAACCCGGCGACGTGTCGGATCCTGTGACGCGCCCGGCGGATGTGGCCGCTGTCACGTCGGATGCCGAGGCACCACGTCTTGCGGAACCCATTGTCGGTACGGACGCCAATCCGGATCGCGTCATTTCCACCCCGATACCGTCTCCGGAAACCCGGGATGCCGTGACGGGATTGAGCCAGCCCGACCCATCGCAAGACACCGCCGTGGCGGGCGTGTCGCAAGCCGGCTCATCGCTGCCTGCCACGCCGCCCGCTCCGACGCTTGATACACCGGAACGCGAGGTCGGGGTAAATGTCACCACCGAACCTGCGCAGGTTCCGGTCACGGTTGAGGCCGAACCGACGGAGCCATCTCAACCCGAACCAGAAGCAGAGCCGGTGGCCGAGGCCGAAAACCAGACAGCGGAGGTGGACGCGTCGGAGACGTCTGAACCTTCCCGGCCCGTGGTGCGGCAATTGGTGCCCAACACGCCGGAGCCTGATGCAGCGGACGGCGATATCGAGACCGCAGCGCTTGTGCGCCCGACCATTGGCCGCCCCGCCGGTTCCCTGATTGATCGCAATCCTGAGCGAACATCGCGCTTGCCGACCATTGGCGGGTCTGCCCCGTCTGAAACCGAAGACCGCACATCACAGGATGTGGCCGACGACTCGCGCCCGCCGGTTCAGCGGTATGCCGCGCGCATTGATGATATTGATCCGACTTTGCCACGGATGGCGATAGTGTTGCTGGACGATGGCAGTGGTCCCATGGGTCCGGACACGTTGGACAATTTCCCGTTTCCGGTGACATTCGCCCTTGATCCCGCGCAGTCGGGCGCGGCAAGCCGCATGATGGCCTATCGTTCACTTGGGTACGAGGTGGCGACAATCGCCCGCTTGCCGGACGGTGCACAACCCGCCGATGTCGAGCAGATTCTGGCCGGCGCGCTGGCAGCGGTTCCCGAATCTGTCGCTCTTGTCGAGGCGCCCCAAGGCGGCTTGCAGTCTGATCGGTCAAGTATTGAACAAACTGCTGCCTTTGTCGCGGATAGCGGCCATGGCCTTGTCTTTCTTCCGAATGGTCTGAACACGGCGGAAGCGATTGCGCGGCGTGAAAACGTTCCGGTCGCAAG
Source organism: uncultured Rhodobacterales bacterium (assembly GCA_964476315.1). Taxonomy (GTDB): domain Bacteria; phylum Pseudomonadota; class Alphaproteobacteria; order Rhodobacterales; family Rhodobacteraceae; genus Marivita. The sequence goes on along the minus strand of CAYZAD010000366.1, from coordinate 1,386 downwards.
TGTCTTGCGGGATTTCGACGGGGACGGGCAGGACGCACGCACCAAACGGCGCTTTCTGGACGGTGCCGCGTTCCGCGCCCGTCAGGACGGAAGCGTGGTCATGTTGGGACGGCTGACACCCGACACGGTCTCTGCCTTGCTGCTGTGGAGCTTGCAAGACCGCGCATCCAGCGTTGCCATGGTTCCCATCTCTGCGATCTTGACGCAACCGTCAGAGTAGGGTGGCAAGTCCCCAACGCGTGCAGTCAAGCCTCGTGCCTCCGGCCAATTGAGTCACGCTGTGGCCCAGCGTTCCAGATGCGAGGTCAGATCACCATAGCCGGTCATGCGCCGTTCAAATGGCAGGCCGAGCCGATCCGCACATTCCCTGGCGCGATCCGTAAGCGCCGCGTCATCGGTTTGTGCCTGATAGACCAGCTTTTCATAATGCGCGAAGTACGTGTCCCGCAGTTCCGGGTGACGGTCGAGCCCAAGCGGTTTCCAGACGAAGGCATCGAATTGCCTGACAAGAAAATCAGTGAGGTAGAATGCCGTGATTTCGTCCCGCGCAGCAAAGGCCGCATTGCCCTCAAAAAAGCTGTAGCAATGCGGTCCGGCAATCATCTCGACCCCCAACTCGGCGCAGGTGGATTGCAAAAGACCGCCGGTTCCGCAATCGGCATACCCCACGAAAATACGTTCATACGTATCCTTGTTCTTATCCACGGCGTCACGCACGGCCCCGGAAATCCGATCAGGATGATTGTGGTAGATGGCCGGAAGACAGGTCAGATCGATATGAGACCAGTCATTGTGATGGAGAACCGCGAGAACTTCCCGGGCGATGGCACCGCATGCGATCACCAAGATACGGCCCTTGCCGCGTAGCTCGGTCCCTTGGGTGGTCAGAACGGTGTCGTCAGGCAGGCTCGTCATCGCCAGATACGTGGGACATGCCCCAGCGTGTCAGCAGCCCGATCAGGATCAAGCCCGGCAAGACCTTCAAAAGCCCAAATTCTGCAACCGCCAATACCGTCAGGCCAGATGCCGCGACTATGGCAATGATCATCATCAGAAAGCTCGTAACTGGCATACTGCCCTCCTCGTTCCACAAAATATGGGGCAGATTCGACAATAAGAAAAGGCCTCGCACGATGGCGAGGCCCAAAATCCAGAAATTATTGATGGTTTACCCTGCGGCAAGCTGATTGTGTTTGCGTGCAACAAAGGTCTTGGCGGTTTCGACCGCAACAGCGGCATCGCGGCAATACGCATCCGCACCAATCGCCTTGCCGAATTCTTCGTTCAGGGGGGCACCGCCGACCAGAACGATGTAATCGTCGCGCATGCCTTTTTCGACCATCGTGTCGATCACGACCTTCATGTAGGGCATGGTGGTGGTCAGCA
>CAYZAD010000365.1:0-2747 GCA_964476315.1 uncultured Rhodobacterales bacterium | reverse complement strand
GTCGGCCACGATGGGCACCGGGCTTTCGCGCACGATCTCTTTCAGCGCTCTGGACGAATCCTGATCCGGCACCGACACCCGCACGATGTCAGCGCCCGCATCCGCCGCCGCCTGCACCTGTGCCACGGTCGCTTTCACATCCGGCGTCAGCGTGTTGGTCATCGTCTGAACCGAGATCGGAGCATCGCCCCCGACCGGCACATTGCCCACCATGATCTGGCGCGACGTGCGGCGATAGATGTTGCGCCAGGGGCGAATGTGATTGAGGCTCATGCGGGTTCCTCCGGGGAATGTGTCAACCAAACTGTACAGTTCCTGCACAGAGATAGCTAGGCCCGCAAAAGCCTGCGTTCAAGCCAATTTCAAGAAGCCCCGTATCAGTCGGCTGCGTTGGTCACAGCCAGTTCAGCCACGACACGCGCCAGATCGCTGTCGTTTTCCAAAGACGCTACGGAATAGGTCTGCGTCAACGCGTCCACGGACAAGGCCACGTTGGACGTCACCGACCCGCGCGGCCCTGCCGGGCCGTAGGTCTGGCCATTCATCGCAAAGTAGATCGCGCCGGATTCGCCCACGCGCAATGTGGGCGGCTCTTCGGTTGCAGGCACCTGATAGGTATCGCCCGCATTCATGATGGTTTCGAAGATCACGGATCCATCCGACGCGCGCACCCTGATCCACGCGGGCCGCACCGCAACAAGTGTCACGCCCGGCGCACTGTCTTCAAGAATCTTCGGCTGACCGATGGTCGGTTGCGTCGCGTCCGTGCCCAAAGAAGCCAGAACACGGGTCAGATCGCTGTCTCCTTGCGTGTCGGCGGGTGCAAGCACCGCCGCCAGGGTCGGACCGTCGAGGGGCAGATCGGATGTCACCGTACCACTGGGGCCGACAGGGCCCACCGTGGTGCCATTCACGCTGACATACATCGCGCCGCTTTCGCCAACGTTCAGCACCGCGCCGGTTTCCGATGCCGGAACCGTCCAGGTTTCGCCCGACGCCATGACCTTTTCGAAAAGGATCGAACGGTCTTCGCCGCGTACACGCACCCATGCAGGCCGCGCCGCGATCAGCGTCACGCCATCGCTTGGCAGGGCATCCGATGCCACGACATTCGACGGCGGCGTGCCCACTGGTTCAAGATCGACGGATGGCAGGTTTTGCCGTGTTACGCCCGCGAATGCGCCAACGCTGTTGGGATCCAGCGTGGAAATCGGTGCATCGCGCGCCACCAGAACCGGCACATCAAGCGCCTGCGGACGGTAAAGGCGGTCAAACGCCTCGACCGTCGCCGGAGGTGTGAACACGCCCGCACCGGCACCGGCCACGTCAACCGTGTCCTCGGTCGGTGCTGTGGGCTGAATGGTGGTCTGCAACGGATCGAGGTCAGACAGCACCACGGGTGTCTGATCGACGGGCGCAAGCTGTACGCGCTGCACTTCCTGCAGAACGGAATAGCCGCCGTATCCCAGGCCGCCCAGAAGCAGAACAAGCACAAGTGTCGATCCGATCGCCCCCGGTTCAATCCGCGACAGGATGGAGTCGTTGTTCGGCGCAAAAGGCAAGGCGGGTTGAGAGAACGGGTCACGGTCAAGCTTTGGTCCGCTTGCCGATTTCACGTCAATCTGTTTGCGCGACGATGCCGCGTCGGACATGCCGTGCGCGGTTTCAAATCCGCTTTCCGCACAAAACACCGCGTAGGTGTCATCCGGATCCATCCCAAGGTAGCGCGCGTAGGAACGAACATACCCGGCAATGAAGCCCGGCGTGTCAAAGGCGCTTGGGTCACAGTTTTCGATGGCAGCGATGTAACTGGCTTTGATCCGCAACTCGCGTTGCACATCAAGCAGCGATTTCCCGAGGGTGGCACGCTCTCCTCGCATGACGTCGCCAAGTCGCAATTCGAAATCATCGAATCCGCGCGGCTTGTCGTCTATGTCTTCGTGTGATGATTTTGGGTGCCTACGCCCAATCATACTCGCTGCCCCTTGCCATAAACCGTCTACTGCCTGCGTACACACGTACCCGATGAGTCGAGTCGCGCTTTTTATTACGACAATACTAACACACAACAAGGTTCATGACACGGTTTCCGCGCGTTAAGCACTCAGGTCGGCGCGATTCAGCGCACAATGTGCCCACAACTCATCCATAGCGCGAACCAAAGTATCGATCTCCTTCGGGCCGTGTACGGGCGACGGAGTAAAGCGAAGCCGCTCCGTGCCACGCGGCACGGTCGGATAGTTGATCGGCTGCACGTAGATGCCAAACCGCTCAAGCATCATGTCGGACATCATTTTCGTGTGCACAGGGTCACCGACGATCACCGGGATGATGTGGCTGCCATGGTCGACAATCGGCAACCCCAGGCCCTTCAGACGCATCTTGAGGATCTTAGCCTGAAACTGGTGCTGGTCACGCAGCGACTGATCCGTCTTGAGATGCGCAACAGAGGCCGCAGCCCCCGCAGCCACCGCAGGCGGCAGCGACGTCGTAAAGATGAAGCCCGGCGCATAAGACCGGATTGCGTCACACATTTTTTCGGACGCGGCGATATAGCCGCCCATGACCCCATAGGCCTTGGCCAATGTGCCATTGATAATGTCGATGCGGTCCATCAGACCATCACGCTCGGCCACACCGGCACCACGCGGGCCGTACATGCCAACGGCGTGCACCTCGTCAATATAGGTCAGGGCGTTGAACTCGTCCGCCAGATCGCAGATCTCTTTGATCGGGCCGAAATCGCC
>CAYZAD010000364.1:0-2760 GCA_964476315.1 uncultured Rhodobacterales bacterium | reverse complement strand
CGTATCGGCGATTGGGTGCAGGTTTATCGCGCCGGTGACGTGATCCCCAAGGTGGCGGATGTGGATCTGACCAAGCGGCCAGACGATGCGCAACCCTATGATTTCCCGAAACTCTGCCCCGAATGCGGGTCTGAGGCGATCCGCGAAGAGGGCGACGCCGTCCGCCGCTGCTCTGGCGGTCTGATCTGCCCGGCGCAGGCGGTGGAAAAGCTCAAGCATTTCGTGTCGCGCGCCGCGTTCGACATCGAAGGGCTGGGCGCCAAGCAGGTGGAGCAGTTCTACAATGACGGCTGGATCAAGGAACCCGCCGACATCTTTTCCCTGAAAGACCGCTATGGCAGCGGGATGCAGCAATTGAAGAACCGCGAAGGCTGGGGCGAGAAATCCGCGCAAAACCTGTTCGACGCGATCGAAGACAAGCGCACCATTCCGCTGGGTCGCCTGCTGTTTGCCCTTGGCCTGCGCCATGTGGGCGAGGTGGCGGCGAATGATCTGGCCCGGCATTTCACGAACTGGACGGCTTTGGCCGAGGCCGTGGATGCTGCAGCCCCGGCTGCCGAGGCGCAGTTGACCACCGAACGCGCCATCGAGGCGGAACGCCGTCAGGCCGCCGACGCGGGGCGGCGCCCCAACCTGTCGGCTGTGCGGGACGCGCAGTGGCAGCAGGTGCCGCCCGATGCCCGCGCGGCCTGGGACGACCTGACCGGCATTGACGGGATCGGGGCAACGGTGGCGGTGTCGCTGGTCACCAGCTTTGCCCAGGAGGCTGAGCGCGCGTCGATCGACCGGCTGGTCTCGGTTTTGCAGATCGAGGATGCCGAACGCCCCCGCACCGATGGCAGCCCGGTGGCGGGCAAGACCGTTGTCTTTACCGGGACGCTGGAACGCATGACCCGGGCCGAGGCCAAGGCCCGGGCCGAGGCGCTTGGGGCCAAGGTGTCCGGCTCCGTTTCTGCGAAAACCGATCTCTTGGTGGCGGGCCCCGGTGCGGGATCAAAGGAAACCAAGGCGCGCGACCTTGGTGTGCAGATCATCGATGAAGAGGGGTGGTTCGACCTCATCGAGGGGGCATGAGCACCCGCCCCGAGATTCTGTTTCCACTGTTCGGGGCGCTGAGTGGACTGGCCGGGATCGGCCCGAAATCCGAGGCGGCCCTTGCCCAGATCGGGATCGAGGCGCCCCGCGATCTTCTTTACACGTTGCCCCATTCGGTGGTGGACCGGCGGCTGCGCGACACGGTTCAGGGGGCGGAGTTGCCCGCCACGCTGACGGTGGAGGTGCAGATCGGCCAGCACCGGCCATCCCGCAACAAGACCGGGCCGTACCGGGTGATGGTCGAAGATGCGCGGACCGCGTTCCAGATCGTGTTCTTTCATGCCCGTGGCGACTACGTGGTGCGGCTTTTGCCGTTCGGTGCAAGGCGCATCGTGTCAGGCAAGGTCGAGTTCTTCGACGGGATGGCGCAGATGGTTCATCCGGATCACGTTCTCGCGCCGGATCAGGCGGCGGATTTGCCTGAATTCGAACCGGTCTACCCGCTCACCGCGGGGGTGACGCAGAAGACGATGGTCAAGGCGGTGACCGACGCGGTGTCACGCGCACCCGATCTTGCGGAATGGGCCGATGCCGCGCTGGTTGCGCGTGAGAACTGGCCAAGCTGGCACGAGGCCATCGTTCAGGCGCACGCGCCGCAGGGGACGGGGGCGCTGTCACTGGACAGTCCGGTGCGGCGGCGATTGGCCTATGACGAGCTTTTCGCGCACCAGTTGACGCTGGCCCTGGCGCGGGCCCGGCGGCGGGCCAAGCCGGGGGTGGCCACGGTTGGAAACGGGGCGTTGCGGCGCAAGGTGCTGTCGGCGCTGCCTTACAAGCCGACAGGCGCGCAGATGCGCGCGATGGATGAGATCGCGGATGACCTTGCCGCACCGCAGCGCATGAACCGCTTGCTGCAGGGCGATGTCGGGTCGGGCAAGACGCTTGTGGCGTTCATGGCCTTGTTGACGGCGGTCGAGGCGGGCGGGCAGGGCGTCATGATGGCCCCGACGGAAATCCTTGCGCGCCAGCACCTGGAGGGTTTGCAACCTCTGGCCGAGGACGCGGGCGTCGTTCTGGAACTGCTCACCGGGCGGGACAAGGGGGCAGAGCGCAAGGCCAAGCTGGCGGCCCTTGCGCGGGGGGACATCCAGATCCTCGTGGGGACCCATGCCGTGTTTCAGAAAGACGTGGCCTTTGCCGATCTGCGGCTGGCCATCATCGACGAACAGCATCGCTTCGGGGTGCGCCAGCGGTTGGAGCTTGGCCGCAAGGGGCAGGCCGTCGATGTGCTGGTGATGACGGCAACGCCGATCCCCCGGTCGCTGGCGCTGGCGCAGTATGGCGACATGGAGGTGTCGGTGCTGGATGAAAAGCCACCGGGGCGGACGCCGGTCAAGACGGCGCTCTTGTCCAATGAACAGATGGACGGCGTGGTCGAGCGCCTGCGGCAGGCCGTGGCTGACGGGCGTCAGGCCTATTGGGTGTGCCCGCTGGTCGAAGAAAGCGAGGTGTCCGACCTCACCGCCGCCGAGGAACGGTTCAAGCGCTTGCGTGCAGCCCTTGGCGAAGGCGCGGTCGGCCTCGTGCATGGCCAGATGCCGCCCGCCGAGAAAGACGCCGCGATGGCGCGGTTCGTTTCGGGTCAGACCGGCGTGCTGGTGGCGACCACAGTGATCGAAGTGGGCGTCAACGTGCCCAACGCCTCGATCATGGTGATCGAGCGCG
>CAYZAD010000363.1:0-2787 GCA_964476315.1 uncultured Rhodobacterales bacterium | reverse complement strand
GGCCATGCGTTCGCTGTCATAGACGTTCATCTGACAGCCATAGGTCTTGATATAGAGCTTCTTCGGGTCTGACATCGGGCCAATCCTTCGGGGCAGGTTCAGGGCGTGGCGATAGCGCATGTCACCCCTGTCTTGCAATGCACGCTTTTTTCATCGAGTCTGGTGCAAAACCCGACAGAGGTTTCTTCATGCGGTATACAGGCGTTTCCGATCTTCTTTCCCGCAGCCCGAGCGCTTTGGCCAAGGGGCCGATCGCGTTGGTCTTTGCGGATGACGATGTCGAACTGGACACAACGCTGCGGCACAATCTGCAGCTTGGGTTCAGGTCGGTTATTGTCTTCATGATGCCGGACTTCGGTTTGGCTCAGGATATCGAGGACCGGGTCCATCGGGTCGATGCCAATTTTGCCCGGGGGGACAACCGCGAAACGATCGTGAACCAGATCATCCGCGCCGCGCCGGGGCTTTGGATGTATGTCTGTTACAATGCAGAATACCTGTTCTTTCCGTTTTGCGAGACACGCACCATCGGGGAGCTTGTGGCCTTTCACACCGAAGAACGACGCGATGCGATGTTGTGTTACGCGGTGGATATCTATGCGGGGGACCTTGATACGCATCCCAATGCGGTCAACCTCGAAGATGCATACCTGGACCGGTCGGGATATTACGCGCTGGGGCGGCCCGACCCCGAAACCAATCACCCGAAAGAACGGCAACTGGATTTCTTTGGCGGGCTGCGCTGGCGGTACGAGGAACATGTGCCGCCGGAACGGCGCAAGATCGATCGCATTTCGATCTTCAAATCCAAACCGGGTCTGGAGTTGCGCGTGGACAACACGTTCAACGACGAAGAATACAACACCTACGCCTGTCCCTGGCACAACAACCTGACGGCGGCAGTGGTGTCATTCCGGACGGCCAAGGCACTGAAGCGCAATCCCGGCTCCGCATTCGAGATCGACACCTTTCGCTGGCACAATTCGGTGCGGTTCGAATGGCATTCGCGACAACTGCTGGATCTGGGCCTCATGGAACCGGGGCAGTGGTTCTAGGCCACGCGGCCTGCATGCGATTTTGCGCATCCTGACTTTGGAGGTCAGCGCGATGGCGTCCATTGACGCGGGTTCAGGTGCTCCAATAGGCGCCGCGCCAGATGTGCTTGCCGTCCATCTTGTCCCGGATCTTTTCTGGCAGTTCGGTACAGTGATGCAGGGTGGTGCTGCGCCACCATGTGTACATTTCGTCTTCGGGGTGAATGATGTGCGGGCGGATCAGGTAGCATTCCTTGCGGCGGGTTTTTGACCCGACGGAGTCGTGGGTGTCCTGCTCCCAGTTGATGTGCAGACCCTTGTCGGGATTTGGATCGTAGTCGACGCGGAACCATTGCTTTTTCACCGTGTCCATGTAGCCGATCACGAAACCAAGGTTCTTCATGTTCTGGGTGTTCTTTTCGCCCCAGAGTGGCGTTTTATAGCTGCCTTCGTGGTCCTTTTTGACCTGTTCGATGGCAGGACCTATGGCGGTGAACCGGTTTGGATTGACGATTTCGACCATGACCCTTCCCCAATAGCTTGTCCGAACGCAGCACCGTCCGGATGCGGCAGGCGCCAAGCGGGATCGGCGGCAGCATAACCGGTTTTTGGCCGCGCGTCAGGGCGTTCGTGCAGGCAGGGACATCGGGGCAGACCGCTGTGCCGCGCCTGCATTTCTGCGCTGCGGCGCATCAAACCAAACCTTGCAGAATCTGCGACAGCCTGTCATATGAGGGCCGCTAACGATCTTCTACTCGACCTTGCTGTTTTCCGACCCCGGCACACATGCTTCGATAACGACGTGACTTCGCCGGGTTGCCGCACTTTCGCGGGCAACGGATAACAAAAGGAAACTTCACATGGCCACAGGCACAGTGAAATGGTTCAACACAACCAAAGGCTACGGCTTTATCGCACCTGACGGTGGGTCCAAGGACGTCTTCGTCCACATCTCCGCTGTTGAGCGGTCTGGTCTGACCGGGCTTGCCGACAATCAGAAGGTGACGTTCGACATCGAAGCGGGCCGTGACGGTCGCGAAAGCGCGATCAACCTCGCACTCAGCTGATCCGCGACCAGCCGACTCTGAAAAGCGGGCCTTGCGCCCGCTTTTTTTGTGCGTCGTGCCCGGCATCTGCCCCTGTCGGCGCGTGAGACACCCCTTTGGCCGACCACAATTCCGTGATTTTCACAAGGAAGCGTGTCTTTTCTGCCGCAATATTCGCGATTGGGGGATCAAAAACGCGATCAATGCGTTTGTTTTGCATGCACCGCATGGCAAATTACCCGCCATCGGAGTGAGAGCGAACTGCGTAACAAGAGGGAAAGCGCTGCCCATGATTTCCAGACGACATTTTATCGCCGCAACCGCTGCTGGTCTTGCTGCCCCTTCCGTGGTGACCGCGCAGGGTTTCCAGATTGATCCGATTTTCCGCCCGCAGAACGTTCAGATCAAATCCGACGTCCAGCCGGGGCAAATCCTCGTATTGCCGCGCGCGCATTTCATCTACCATGTCACCGCGCCGGGGGTTGCGCGCAGATATGGTGTGGGTGTTGGCCGTGCCGGGCTGGAATTCACCGGAACAGCCGAGATCGCCGTGAAGAAAGAATGGCCGACCTGGCGTCCGACCGACGAGATGATCGAGCGCGAACCGCATCTTTACCAGAAGTTCATCGACAATGACTACGTCCAGCCCGGCGGCCCCGGCAATCCGCTTGGTGCGCGGGCCCTGTACCTGTTCCAGAACGGGCGCG
>CAYZAD010000362.1:0-2797 GCA_964476315.1 uncultured Rhodobacterales bacterium | reverse complement strand
CCGGTTCCGATCGAAACAAACGCCGAAGCGCAGCCGCTCTACCTCGAAGGGGCCTGCGACGTTTACACGACAGACGCATCGGGCCTTGCCGCGACACGTGCTGCGTTCGAAAACCCGGGCGACCACGTCGTTCTGCCGGAAATCATCTCCAAAGAGCCGCTTGGCCCGCTTGTTCGCCACGGCGACAACGACTGGGGTGACATTGTCCGTTGGACGCTGAACGCCCTGATCGCTGCTGAAGAACTGGGTGTCACATCCGCAAACGTCGAAGAGCTGGCAGCAGCAGCAGGTGCAAACCCGGAAATCAACCGTCTGCTGGGCACCGAAGGCACGCTGGGCGAAATGCTTGGCCTTGACGCTGACTGGGCGAAGCGCGCCATCATGGTGGCCGGTAACTACGGTGAGATCTTCGAAAAGAACATCGGTGAGAACACACCGATCGGTCTCGCGCGTGGTCTGAACGCACAGTGGACCGAAGGTGGCCTGCTCTACTCGCCGCCCTTCCGCTAAGACCTGAATACCTGAAGAGGGCGCGGCGCAAACCGCGCCCTCTTCCACTTTTCATATACTGCCGTGGGTCGGCATCAGAGCGAGTCAATCGCCGCCAAAAAGACCCGGGAACACAGGGATAAAACCATGTCGACGCTCTCCGATCCGCCGTCGGAATCGTTCCAGCTTTCTATGCTGTTCAACGATACGCGGTATCGATCCTACACATTTCAATTCATTGCCCTGGTGGTTCTGTTGCTATGCCTTGGCTATCTGGTGTCGAACCTTTTGGCCAACCTGCGCGCCGCCGGTCTGAACATATCGTATCAGTTCCTGGCCGAGCCTGCGGGCTATGATATCAACCAGCGTCTGATCGAATATGACAGCCAGTCCACGCATTGGCGCGCGTCTGTTGTCGGGCTTCTGAACACGCTTCTGGTGGCCTTTGTCGGCTGTATCCTTGCCACGATCCTTGGTGTGACCGTGGGTGTTCTGCGCCTGTCCAAGAACTGGCTGGTGCGCAAGGTCATGTCGATTTACGTCGAGATTTTCCGCAACGTTCCCGTTCTGATCTGGATCCTGGTGATCATGGCCGTGTTCATCGCGGTCCTGCCGCAGCCGAGGGACTTCCGCGGAGAGAACCCGGACGCGTCGATGTTCCTTGACCTTTTCGCGTTCACGGGTCGCGGATTTTACCTGCCGCGTCCCTTCTTTTCGGCGGAATGGGCCTCGGGCGGGACCGGTTGGCTTATCATCATCGCACTTCTGATCGCCAGCTTCTTTGGATCGCGCTCTCTCGCGACATGGGCGTCCAAGACGCAGGAGCAAACCGGCGACCGGCCGACCACGTGGTATTTCACGCTGGGGATCTGGCTCGTCCCGCTGCTGATGGCTTTCATCATCATGGGCCTGAGCTGGGAACTTCCCGAGCTGCGTGGCTTCAACTTCCAGGGTGGCATTTTTGCCCGGAACTCGTTCATCGCGCTGACCTTCGCGCTGTCGATCTACACGGCGGCGTTTATCGCCGAAAACGTCCGTGCGGGTATCCTCGCGATTTCGAAGGGTCAGACAGAAGCCGCGAGCTCCCTCGGGCTGCGTCCGAACCGGATCATGAACCTCGTGATCCTGCCGCAGGCGCTTCGGGTGATCATTCCGCCGCTGATCTCTCAGTACCTGAACCTGACAAAGAACTCGTCTCTCGCGATTGCGGTGGGTTACATGGACCTGACCGGGACACTGGGCGGCATCACGCTGAACCAGACGGGACGTGCCATTGAGGCCATCATGCTGCTGATGCTGTTCTACCTCACGGTGTCGCTGCTGATCTCGTTCTTCATGAACATCTACAACAATTCCGTGAAGCTGAAGGAGCGCTGATCCATGGCAGACAAGCAATCCATCGCTTTCGTACGCACTGAAATGATCCCAGAGCAGGAGCCGCCGGCATCTGCCCTCGGGCCGGTGAAATGGATCAAGGACAATCTGTTCCCGGATGTTCTGAACTCGATCATGACGTTGATCGCGCTCTATCTCATTTTCCAGATCATCTTTGGACTGTGGCCCTGGGTCACCAACGGGCTCTGGACGACGTCCTCCCTTGCTGAATGCCGAGAGATCCTGCAGGGCACGGTAGGGGGCTGTTTCTCGGTTCTCACGGAACGCTGGAACCAGCTGCTCTTTGGCTTCCAGTACCCGACCGAGGAATACTGGCGTCCGGGTCTGGCGTTCATCCTGCTCTTCGTGGCGGCGGCCCCCTTGCTGTTTGCCATGTATGTGCCCCGCGCGCTGCTTCTGTTTACAGCGATCTATCCCTTCCTCGCATACTGGCTGATCTGGGGGGGAACCATCCTGATCCCGATCGTGGCACTGCTTGGGATTGTTGCGGGCGTCTATGCCTTCACGCGGTTCGAACGCGCGGCGGGCTTTGCTGCGGGCGCTGGTGCTGCGGTTCTGGCGGCGGTCGTCGTTTGGTGGGTTGGCGGCTTCATCAGTGGGGCGCTGACCAATTTCCTCGCGCTTCCGGCCGTGGAATCCCGCAACATGGGCGGGTTCATGCTGAACTTCATCCTTGGCGTGACGTGTGTGTCGCTGTCGCTTCCTCTGGGCATCGTACTGGCCCTTGGGCGTCAGTCGGACATGATCATCATCAAGTGGATTTGCGTCGTCTTCATCGAATTCATCCGGGGTGTTCCGCTCATCACGTTGCTTTTCGTGGCGAACGTGGTGCTTGCGTACTTTTTCCCGCCGGATGCGAATATCGACCTGATCCTGCGGGTGATCATCATGATCACACTGTTCTCGGCGGCCT
>CAYZAD010000361.1:0-2799 GCA_964476315.1 uncultured Rhodobacterales bacterium | reverse complement strand
CGGAACGTATCCTCGTCCACCATCCAGCGTTCGCTGAACAGAACGAAATCGATATTGGCCGTCCCGGGCTGGCCGGACGGCGCCGTCAGAACGGTAAAGATGGATGGATCGGGATGATCGAAAAGGATCGCCCCGACCGGGCAATAGGTCCGCAGGTCATATTTGACGGGCGCGTAGTTGCCGTGCCACGCCACCACGTCAAGCGGGCTTTGACCGATCCGTGTTTCGTGGAACTGCCCGCACCACTTCACCGTGACGGTGGAGGGCACCTCGCGATCCTCGAACGCCGCGACCGGCGCCTTGAAATCGCGCGGATTGGCCATGCAGTTGGCGCCAATCGGCCCCCGGCCCGGCAATTCGAATTTCTGGCCGTAGTTTTCACAGACAAACCCGCGGCAGGGGCCTTCGAGCACTTCGACCCGATAAAGCAACCCGCGCGGCAGGATAGCGATCTCTTTCGGTTCAAGATCGATGATCCCCAGCTCTGTGCAGAAGCGCAGCCGCCCTTCCTGCGGCACCACAAGCAATTCGCTGTCTGCCGAATAGAAATAGCTGTCCACCATGCTTTGCGTGACCAGGTAAATATGGCTGGCCATGCCAACCTGCGTGTGCACGTCACCAGCCGTTGTCATCGTGCGCATGCCCGTCATCCACGTCAGGTGGTCGTCCCCATGCGGTACCGGGTTCCAGCGGTACTGGCCCAGCGACACCACGTCATCGACGATATTTGGTGCCGAACGCCAGTACGGCAGATCGATCTTGGTGTAGCGGTGCGAATGTTTCACAGAGGGCCGGATGCGATAGCACCACGTCCGTTCGTTCTGATGGCTTGGCGCGGTAAAGGCCGTGCCCGACAATTGCTCGCCGTAAAGCCCGTAATTGCATTTCTGCGGTGAATTCATGCCCTGCGGCAGGGCACCGGGCAGCGCTTCGGTTTCGAAATCGTTTCCGAAGCCGGGCATGTACCCTGAATGCGGCCCCGCAAGCGACGGGGCCTGCACCATGGTGTGCGACGCAGTTTGCTTGTTCATCCGATCCTCCTCCGCTTGACGGACCAGATAGCAGTTGCTTTTGTAACTAACAACGCGACGTTTCCAGTTTTCGGGTCACATCATGCAATCGGACTTGTCGGACTTTCTGCCGTATCTGCTGAACCAGGCGGCCGAGATGGTGAGCCTTGAATTCCAGCCGCGCTACAAAGAGCGCTATAATATGCTGCGCACGGAATGGCGGGTGCTGTTTCACCTCGGGCGGCATGGCGAGATGACGGCCAAGCAGATCTGCGATCAGGCCGTCATGCACAAGACCAAGGTCAGCCGCGCCGTCCGCGCGCTTGAGGCCAAGCGCTATCTCTCAAGAAAAACGCTTGAAGAGGACCGACGGTCGGAAATCTTGCTGCTGACCAAATCGGGTCGGGCCGTGTTCGACGATCTTGCCTCGGCCGCCCGTGACTATGACAGTTCGCTGGAAGCCGCGCTGGGGGCAAAGGATATGGCGCGCCTGAAAGCGATGCTGAACACGTTGATACAGGAACGCACAGACCGCCTGAACAAAGGCAGATGATCCGTCATTGGGGCCAAGAAAGCTGTGCAGTGCATGTGGCGCTGACGTCACAAAAGATTGAATTGTCAGCACTTGTTTCTTGCCCGATTGAAAAAACGGCTTCATGCTCAATTTATGAGCAGAATAAAAACTCTTGGGCTTGGCCTGGCTTTTGCTCTTTCTGCTGCTGACGCGGGAGCACAAGACAGCCTACTGAAAGACGTCGCCGCGTGTGTCGGTCGGCTCTCGGCACAGATGGAGCACTTCTGGCTGTTCGATGACAAATCCTCGGCCGAGGTCGAGACGCAACGCTCTCATATGATCGACGTCCTTGAAGCGCTCACCACCAAAGACAATGCGCACCTTGCCCTGACACATCGCATTGATGCGAAACTTGCCCATGCATCCCTTCTGACGCACGCGAAGTTTTCGACGGATGCCAAAACCGCGTCTTGGGCAAACGCCCAATCCGAACGTCAGCTGAGGACATGCAACAGCCTGATCCTTGCCGCTGCCCCGCCTGCGCAACCAAGACGCGAAACGGCGCAGGACACATCAAGTTCGGCGAAAACGGTGAATCAGAAAGCATTTCGGGTGTCCAGGTAACGGAAATGTGGGTCAAGGATGCCCAATAAGCAGGCACATACCGCCATGCAGGTCAAAATTTAGGCGAATATCGCGACTCAACCGGCGCAAACCCTCGCTTCTATTCCGCGCGCGAAATTCTGGCAGCTAGATACCGGCGGCTGGTGATCCCCACCGGCTGATAGCGTGCGATGAAGCCGGCCGTTCAATTCCAGGCTTCACCGCACTCCGCAATTGACTTGCGTCAGCGGTATTTGGGGCCGGAACTGCTCTTGGCAACCTCCGTGGCGCAAAACGTATGAAGGACGTTTGCCTCATGTCGATGAAACTTCTCAGCACAACGGCTGCCGCCGCGCTTGCATTTTCCACGCTGCCCGCCTTTGCGCAGGATGTCAGCTGCCCCGTGAAAGTGGGGGTCCTGCACTCTCTGTCCGGAACCATGGCGATCTCTGAAACAACGCTCAAAGACACCATGGAAATGCTGATCGACCTCCAGAATGAAAAGGGCGGTCTGCTTGGCTGCGAGATCGAAGCCGTTGTCGTCGACCCGGCCTCCGACTGGCCGCTCTTTGCCGAAAAGGCCCGCGAACTGCTGACGGTTCAGGAAGTTGACGTGATCTTCGGCTCCTGGACATCGGTGTCGCGCAAATCCGCGCTGCCGGTTCTCGAAGA
>CAYZAD010000360.1:0-2804 GCA_964476315.1 uncultured Rhodobacterales bacterium | reverse complement strand
GACGGGCAGCCGACATTCAGGTTGATCTCGTCATACCCGGCAGCCGCACCCATGCGCGCCGCCTCGGCCAACTCCTGTGGGTCCGACCCACCGAGTTGCAGCGCGACCGGGTGCTCTTCGGGGCTGTATTCAAGCAAATGCACCGCCCCACCCCGCACCAGCGCCGGAGACGTGACCATCTCGGTATAGAGCAGCGCATGCCGACTGATCTGGCGGTGAAAATACCGACAGTGCCGGTCCGTCCAGTCCATCATCGGGGCCGTAGACAATCGCGCGGCCTTGGTGGCTGCGTTTCGGAACACTGATCGTTCTCCCCTTGGCCGCCAACATTCTGAATGGAGTTGACACGCACAACATAATCGCGCGCGGCATGTAACGCTACCCTTATCCGTGCAGCAAATGGCCGGGGCGAGCCTGAATCCGACCGATATACAGGTAGCCTAATGGTCACCTCTGTTCATTTCTCCGGAGGTTTTCTCCCTCGGTGCGGCACGGGTTTCAGACGGCGTTGGCGACTGACGACGCGATCTCAGGCCGCCGACCGCACCCAGCACCTGTCGCACGCAAGTCAGAGTGACCTGAAAGACGTTGATCCAAAACGGGACATTGTCTGCCGCGCAACGGGCTTGCGCGACATCGGGTACTGGCTTGGCGTTGCACGTGTTCGCCGCAGACAGTCAGCGCAGGTACACCGCTTCAAGTTCGGCCAGCACCGTGCCGTCCTCTCCCAGCAGGTGGAGGCCAGTTCCGTCAATCAGAATCCGTTGGGTCATCGACAATGCCGCGCGCAATTGTCTTTCGATGGCGTCGAGTGGCGGCGGGCAGGCCATCATTGTGCTGGCCGCAGGCCCGAAGCTGAAGCGGTCGCCGTCACGCTCGTAGCCGCCAAAAAGTTGGTTGCAGCCGACCGTCGCACGGAACCGCGCCTCTGGACCGTCCATCAAGACAAGATGCGGCTCGCGGCGGTTTTCCGCAGCCGAGACAGGGGTGCCCGCAAGGCTGTCGATCCGCCAGTAGGTGTCCGTGAGGGACGCGGTCGCGACACGCGTCGGGCAGGTTTCGCCCGGCTCAATCTTTATGAAGCGCTCGACAATCAGTTGCGCGCGGTCCGGGCCTTCCATCGCCGGGCGCATCGCCAGACCGCCCTCGACATGGACACGCAGGGGTGCGCCAGGGTCCGCCTGCGCGTCGAGATAGGCGCGCTCGAGCGCCAGATAATCGCCCTCTGCAGCGATGGGATAGAGCCGGCCCGTGAGACATTCCTCGAACATCGCTGCATCGGCGAGATAGGTCATCATTCCAAGGAGGAACAGGCCTTCCAGGTCGGTCGGTGAGAGTGTGCCGTCGCTTGTCAGTTCGTAAGGCAGGTCGGACTCGATGGGGTTGCCGGACAGATCCGTCTGCCGCAGCCGGTCAGGCCCCTGCACCTCCCAGAACAGATGCATCTCGGACGCGCCATGAAGCACGATGGTCCCGCGGCCGGGGTCGGCATACCAGCGTCCCACCTCGTCGCGTTGCAGCGCCCCATCGGTGCGGCCGAGCCATTCACGGCGCATGTGGTAGACCTGGTCGGGCCAGAGGTCGAGGTGATGCCGGATACCTTCGCAATCGGCACAGGGCAGAACGCCCGTAAAGCTGGCGGGCAGGCGCAGTCCGTGGGCGCCGACCGGCGATGCGACGCTTTCCGAAGACCGGTTCACCGGGTGTAGCCGTACCTCGACCGTGCCGCCCGGCTCACCTTCGAACACGCGGGTGATGGTGTCTGTCATGAACAAAACCGTATCTGACTGCCGGATCTTCGCACGCAGGGCATAGATCGCCTGGGGTCGCAGGTCGGCAGGGTCGTAGGCGATGGCGAAGTCGATGGGCGGGTGCCCCGGGTTCTCGATCACCGTGCGGGCCAGAACCTCTGCCGGCGCATCGGCGCGCGAGATATCCTCGATCACGGCTTCGAAGGTCAGGTCTGGGGGCAGCGCAATCCGCGTGTCGATCATGGCCTGGCCGGTCAGGGTCTCGGCAGCGGTGGGTGCTGCAAGCACAGCCGCCATCGCGGCGACAAGCCACCTGACCTGTCGGAGGACACGGCTGATCAGCCAGAGGCGCGCTGTCTTGGGCGTGGTGCGCATGTCATTTCTTCCTTGGCTGCCAATTCACGGCTCCGACCATAGCATATCGGTCAAGGCATGTGGCCAAGTGGAGCAAGCATGGCAAACTTTGCCTGAGCGCCGACGTCGTTAAAGACATCCGCCGAACGGCCACAATTCTCTATCTGCATTCTGCCAAACTGGCCCTGTCACCGGCCCTCGCCAAGTCGGATGGCGGATGGTGGCGGACACCTGAACGTGGGCAGACCGATCCGTTTGGCTTATAGGTTCTGGCATGAAAGCGCATCACCGAAGGAGGGAACGGGGCATGCAGGTAAAACGGCTCGATCATGTGAACGTTCGCACCAGTCGACTGTCCGAGATGGTGGAATGGTACGAAGAAAACCTTGGCCTGAAGCGTGGTCCGCGGCCGGATTTCGGCTTTGGCGGGGCTTGGCTTTATATCGGGGATGACCCGGTCGTGCATCTGGTGGAGGTCGCCCGGGATTGCGCCTCCGTCGAGCCAAAGATCGAACATTTCGCCTTTGCGGCAACGGGGTATGCCGAACTGATCGCAACGCTGGAAGCGAACGGCATTGCCCCCAGGATCGTGAAGGTTCCCGGTATGCCGATCGTGCAGGTGAATGTCACCGATTGCGACGGCAACCACATTCATATCGACTTTTCAGCGGATGAAGTGTGACGGGAGACCCCGGTCCC
>CAYZAD010000359.1:1231-2832 GCA_964476315.1 uncultured Rhodobacterales bacterium | reverse complement strand
AGCCCCACATCGGTCTTGTTCGACAGGTATTCCTGGTCCGCCTGCTGCTGCGCGATGAACTCCGGTGTGGCATCCGCCGGTGGCGGGGCCTTGGCCCCGTCCAGCACAGCGATGATGAACACGTCGCGCGACACGTTGCCGGAATCCAGTTGGCTGACCCAGAAGGACAGTCCCAGCGGGTCAGGGTCGCGGCCTAGCACGTTGCCGTAGACGGCTTCGGCAAAAGCCTGGTTCGAAAGCCCGGGCGGGTAGGTCGCGGCGTATTCGGTCGAGTTGAGGAACGTGGCCGCCGACGCTTCGAGCGAGGTGCCATTCGCAAAGGCCGTTCCGTAAAAGAACAGCCCTTCAGCATCCGGCGCGCGGTTGAAATAGGCAATGTAGACCTCGACGAATGACCGCAGCGCGGTTTCGGACAACCCTGCCACATCATCGAAGATATCAAGCCGCCAGTCCCGGTCGGCAAAGGCAATGGTCTCGATCCCGGTGAGGCGATCCGTGCCGTCGCCATCCGCGCGGCGGTCGGTGATGTCGATCCCGTCAGCCGACAGCGTGATGGTATAAGCGGCCCGGTCGCCGGAATAGACGGCGGTGTCGTTGCCAGCGCCACCTTCGATGGTGTCATCTCCGCGCCCGCCGGTTATCGTGTCATTGCCGTCCAGTCCGCGCAGAAGCTCATCCGCTGCCGTGCCGTTCACCAGGTCCGGACCGCCGGTCGGCGATCCACCGCCCTGATCGCCGCTGAAACCGGCAATGGCCGCGTCGGCGGCGGCGCGGATCGCAGGCGTCAGGATCTCGGCATTGTTTTCGTCAACGGCATAGCTCCACCCGCCTTCGGCAAAGCCAAGCTCGGTTGTGCCCACGGTGATGCCATTGGCGAACACATCCTCGACCACGGTGCCGATATTCTTGACCAGCGACGTCAGAACGTCGCCCGGGTGCAGATCGTTCAGGTTGCTGTCATTGCCGATGGCATAGGCATCCTGGAACAGGTCATTGCCCCTGAAATCGGCGATGGACTGCAGGACGCCGAAGGATGTGGCGCCCGCCGGGGTAAAGATGATGTCGGCGCCCTGCGCCATCTGGGCCGTTGCCAATTCGTAGCCTCTGACCGGATCGTTCCACGCGGCGGGGGTGGTGCCCGTCATGTTGACCAGCACCTCGATCCCCGCGCGCGTGTCGGTGGCGCCTTGCGTGAACGCCTCGGCATAGTCGCGGGACAGGCTGGTATCCATGCCGCCAATGAACCCGATCGTGCCGGTCTGCGACGCCGTCGCCGCGATCGCCCCCATCACATACGCGCCCTCGCTCACGTCAAAGGTGTAAGACCCGACATTGGGCAGATCGACGACGCTGTCGATGATGGCAAAATCCGCGTCGGGGAATTCTGCCGCCACCTCGGCTATCGCATCGGCCTGGCTGAAACCGATGGCCACGATGGGCGAATGATCCATTTCGGCAAAGCGGCGCAGGGCGAGGTCGCGCTGTGCCTCCGATTGCAGCTCGAAACTGGCATAGGAATTGCCCGTGGCATCGGCCCAGCGTTCCGCGCCTTCATAGGCGGACTGGTTGAACGAGCGGTCAAAGATGCCCCCCAGATCGAA
>CAYZAD010000359.1:0-1131 GCA_964476315.1 uncultured Rhodobacterales bacterium | reverse complement strand
AAAGCTAAGTCACCTTCCGTGGTCCGGTCCACAAATTCTTGTATCTCAGACACATTTTTAAGCGCCGTTTCAGGCCGCCTGCGCGGTGTCGATCACCTCTTCGATCACGGTGGCGGCCACGTCTGCACCGTCTTCCTGGTCGATCCGCCTTTTGGCCTCTGCCGCACGGGCGGCATAAGCGGGTGTGGTCAGCAAGCTGGTCAGCGCCGCTGCCGCCGCATCCGACGTATAGGCCTCGGGTGTCAGAACATCGGCCACGCCAAGGCGCTTCAGGCGCGCGGCATTGTCGGGCTGATCGCCGAAATGCGGCACCACGAGTTGCGGACGGCCAGAGGCCAGCGCGCGTGCCGTGGTTCCGATCCCGCCGTGATGCACGATCACGCTGGCCTGCGGAAAGACCTCGGCATGGGGCACATAGCCGACCGCCTTCACAAGGTCGCATTGTTCGATGGCGCCAGGATCATCCATCAGCAACAGTGCTTTTCGCCCCAACCGCCGCGCCACATCTGCCGAGGTCTGGTAGAATTCACCGGGGCCGGAGGACAGGATGCTGCCCAGCGAAAAGACGATGGGTTTGTCATCCAGAAAACGTTTCACGTCCGGTGCCAGCGGGTCTGACGGGTCGTCGATCTTTGGAAAGCCCGCGATCACTGTGCTGGCGTGGCCGTCCGGATCGGAGGGCACCAACAGACCCGACACCAACCCCAGCGTCCGCGCCGGTTGGTGCTGAAACTCGAACAGGGGCACCCGCGACAAGGGGCCAAGGCCGTACGCTGCCCGGATGGGGGTTATGATCGGCGCGTAGCGGCGCTTCAAGACCCTGCGCATGATCCCGATCAGCAGCGCGTTCCACAGGATCGCGACGCGGGTCTGCGGGGCTTTGATCAAGCTTGGCAAACCCTGCAGGACCGGCGGGTCAGAGGCACTCAGGAACGACGTGGGCCACAGATGCGCGCCGACAAACGGAATACGGCGCTTTTCCGCAACGGCCTGCGCGTTATAGGCCCAGGTCGGCGCGACAATCACATCGGCATCGCCGATCAGCGCCTCAAGCCCGGCGCAACCACCGGCATATTTCGGAAAAGCCGCCCGCCACAGGTCTTCCGTCCCGGATCGCACCGCAGAAAGCCC
>CAYZAD010000358.1:0-2837 GCA_964476315.1 uncultured Rhodobacterales bacterium | reverse complement strand
TGACCGTGGTCACGTCCAAACGCGAGCGTTCGATTGCGGGCACCGTGTTCAGCGATGGCAAGCCGCGCTTCATCCAGATCAAGGGCATCAATATCGACGCCGAGATCGGTGCGCACATGGTCTACACCACCAACGAAGACGTGCCGGGCATCATCGGTGCTCTGGGAACGACCATGGGATCGCATGGTGTGAACATCGCCAACTTCACGTTGGGACGTGCTGACGTGAAAGGTGAAGCCATCGCCCTGTTGTACGTGGATGAACCGGTGCCTGCCGCGGCATTGAATGCGTTGAACGACACTGGTTTGTTTACCCAGGTAAGACCACTTCAGTTCGATGTTGCGTGACGGACAAACCAAACCTTCGCAGGGCAGCCATGTGCTGCTCTGTCTTGCCGGGTGACGCCCGATGAGACCGATTTACGCCATTGGTGATATTCACGGCCATCTGGACCAGTTGGAGCGGGCGCTTCAACTGGTCGCAAAGGATGGCGGGCGCGATGCGCGTGTGGTGTTCATTGGCGATTACGTTGACCGGGGTCCTGACAGCAAGGCTGTGATTGACCTCTTGAGTGGCGGTCTGGCGGACGGTCGGAACTGGACCTGCCTGAAAGGCAACCACGACCGGTTGTTCCAAAGATTCATCGCAGAGCCCGAGTCGCAGCACGATCCGCATCTGCTGGTGGGTTACCACTGGCTGCACCCAGCCTTGGGCGGTGCGGCAACGGTTAGGTCTTACGGGGTCGATGTTCCGGAACGCATCCGGCAGGAAGACCTGGCGAAGGAACTTCGCGATGCTGTCCCGGAAGCGCACAAGGTATTTCTACAAAACCTCGATCTGAGCCTTAACGCCGGGGATGTGTTCTTTGCACATGCCGGTATTCGACCCGGCATTGCGTTCGAACATCAGGTCGAAAACGACCTGGTCTGGATACGGCAGACCTTTTTGCACGACCTATCCGATCATGGGGCGCTGGTGGTGCACGGACATACGCCAGTCGACGCGCCCGAGTTGCATTCGAACCGCCTCGCGATCGATACGGGCGCAGGGTATGGCAAGACCCTGCGCCCGGTCGTGTTGGACGAGGACGGGGTTTTCGAGCTTACAACGCAAGGCCGGCGAAAGCTGTCTGTGATCCGTTACTCGTAGCTCAGCGTTGTCGCCTTGCCTCGGAACACGGTGTAGGCAAGCGCCGTGTATCCAAGGATCATCGGCAGGACGAACACTGTGCCGATCAGGATGATGAACAGACTTTCCGGTGCGCTGGCCGCTTCGTAGATCGTCAACTGCTCTGGCACGATGAACGGGTAGAACGAATAGGCCATCCCGAAGAAGCCCAGCACGAAAAGCACGATGGTCGCGGCAAAGGGAAACCATGAGAAGCTGTCATCTTTCGTGGGCAGACGTCGCAACGCCAGCCAAAGAAGAACGATCAGCGCAGCCGACATCAGTGGCAGTGGCAAGAGCAGGAAGAACTCGGGCATCGAGAACCACTTGTCAAAGATGCGCGGGCTGACCCACGGAGAGGCCAGGGATACTGCACCAAGCCCAAGCACCACGCCCCAGATGCCATTCTTGCACCATTGCACCGCTTTCCTCTGCAACGCACCGTCGGTTTTCAGGATCAACCATGCCGCCCCGATAAAGGAGTAGGCCACTGTCAGGAACACGGCGGTCACACATGCAAAAAACAGCGTGAACGGAGTGACCTGCAGCCCCATGATGTAAAGGCCAAGCATGTATCCCTGGCTCAACGATGTCATCATCGACCCGATGTAGAACGCGTTGTCCCAAGACTTCTTGTAGGGTGCCGGGGCCTTGACGCGGAACTCGAACGATACGCCGCGCAGGATCAGGCCGATCAGCATCACTGCGACGGGCAGGTACAGCGCCGTCAGGATCGTACCGTGGGCCGAAGGGAACGCCACAAGCAGAATGCCGATGGCAAGAACCAGCCAGGTCTCGTTGGCGTCCCAGAAAGGACCGATCGAGGCGACCATGCGGTCTTTTTCGTCTGACTCGGCAAAGGGGAAGAGAACCCCGACGCCAAGGTCAAACCCATCCAGAACAACATAGATCAGGATTGATGCGCCCAGCAGGCCCGCAAAGGCGAGGGGGAGCCAAACTTCAGGGTCTCCGAACAGGTCCATGTCTTACTCCGCTGCGACAGTGACGGGCGCTTGTTGCGCAACCTGGGTGCGGGGGCCGATCCGTTCGCCTTGGCTGGCCTTCCGCGCGAGGTAGAACAGCACGCCGATATACGCGAAAAGCAACGCTGCGTAGACCACAAGATACGCGATCAATGTGCTGGCCACCATCGGCGCGGGCACATCTGCAACGGCGGCTTCGGTGGTCAGCACACCCTGGACCAGCCACGGTTGGCGACCGATCTCGGTGGTGTACCACCCGGCAAGCGTTGCGATCCAACCCGAAAAGGCCATAGGGACCATCGCGTACAGCAGTGGTTGGGGAATGCCGTCGATCCCGCGACGCTTGCGCGCCATGAAGTAAACCGACGCCCAGCTTAGCAACAGCATCGCCACGCCTGTCGCCACCATGATGCGGAAGCTGAAGAAAACCGGGGCTACGGGCGGGTGCTGCACGGTCCCATCCTCAAGCACAAAGTCGTTCAGACCGGGCACAATGCCATCAGCCTTGTGGGTCAGGATCAGGGACGCACCATTCGGGATGCTGATTTCGTAGTCGGTGGATCGGGTGTCCTCGTTCGGGATGCCGAACAACACCAACGGGACATTTGGCCCGGTGTCCCAGTTGCCCTCCATGGCGGCCACTTTCTGCGGCTGATGCTCCAGCGTGTTCAGGCCGTGGAAATCGCC
>CAYZAD010000357.1:0-2845 GCA_964476315.1 uncultured Rhodobacterales bacterium | reverse complement strand
CCACCATGATCTGCACGCCGGTCAGCAACAGCTTGCCGCGTTCGAAATGGTCCAGAAGACGCCCCGGCGTGGCGATGAGAACGTCCACACCCTTGTCGATCAGCGCGTCCTGTTCCTTGAAGCTGACGCCGCCGATCAGCAGCGCTTTGGACAGTTTCACGTTCTTGGCGTAAATATCGAAGTTTTCCGCCACCTGTGCCGCAAGTTCGCGGGTCGGGCACAGGACAAGGCTGCGTGGCATCCGCGCGCGGGCGCGGCCACGGGCCAGCAATGTGATCATCGGCAGCGTGAAACTGGCGGTCTTGCCGGTGCCGGTCTGGGCGATGCCCAGAACGTCGCGCCCTTCAAGGGCAGGTGGGATGGCCCCGGCCTGGATCGGGGTGGGCGTGTCGTACCCGGCCTCTTCAATGGCCTTGAGCACTTTCGGGTTGAGGTTCAACTCAGAGAATTTCGTCATGTGTATCCGCTTTTCACGGACTGACTGCGCCCGTGCGTCTGGTCAGATCTGGCCCGGTTGACCCTGTGTTTGTCCACAGTCGCGATCTGACGCGTATGTAGCGTCCGTGTCGGAGGGCGTCAATGCACGGGGTCCAAACTGCGCGGATGTGCCTGTTTTGGGGGTGTTTTGGTGGTCAAACCGCCACAAAACCGGCGTTTCAGGCGGTTCTTACCCGGCAAGGCGGATGCCGAACACCCGTTCAAGCGCCGCGTCGGGGTTGAATTCGGGGGCCATCAACAGCCCGTTGCGCCGCAAACGCTCACGCATGTCGCTGCTGTCGAGGCACATTTCCTCGAAGAACAGCCGCAATCCCTCTTCGCCTTCTTCCTCTTCCAGCCAGCGCAACAGGCGTCCCACCGACTTGGTCGGTTCGTCCGGACGCTCGCGGTAGGATCCCTTGGTCTTGCGAAACTCGAGCTTGGCGCGGAAACTGTCCCAGTCGGGCACATGAAGATGGCCGATATGCGCCTCGGGCAGGGTCGCAACATTGGTCACATCCTGTCCCTGATGGCGGATGCGGTGGATTTTCAGCCGCGTCGCCTCAAGCCCGGTGCGCACAAAGACCTTGCCCGCAACATGGCTCAGGAAGCCGCCGCGCAGATAGCTGCCAAAGGTCGGATAGGCATCGTTCAGCGCCTGCATCGCGCCTGCGCCGGTCACGCGTTTCTTGAAATGCGTGGGCAGGTAGCCGGGCGTCGGAGCCGACAGCGCTTCGGCCGGAAGCAGCCGCACCCCGGCCTGATCGTCGCCGACGCCCTGCAACAGGGCTTCGAAGGGGCCATCGCTGAGGATGAATTCATCCACATCGATATGGCCAAGCCAGTCCACATCGCCCTGTGCCGCGCGCAGGGCCCGTGTGGCATTGAAAGACTGGCGCAGCTGGTGTTCATCCGGCCGGTCCTTGCCCAGGGATGTCCAGTAACGGTCGTCACAGACGGTCAGGTGCACCTGCGGGTGCTGTCCCAGCAGCGCAGTCACATCCGGGTCCGGCGCGTCCAGGAACAGGTGGATGCGGGCGCAGCCAAGGTCAAGGTGATGCGCCACGAAGCGGCCCACCTCCAGCAGGGGCGCATTGGTGGTGCAGACGATGCCCCAGCTGGGCGGGGTGGATGTCGCGTCAAGGACGGATTTCGGAACCGGCAGATGCACGCCCCTGGCCTGGTCCTGCTCGGCCTTGAGTTCCTTGCGCCGCAGCTTGCGGGCGCGCAGGCGATGCAGCCGCCGAAAGACGGTGCGGGGATCGTCGATCAGCCGGTGCAGCACGTCATGGGCCAGCGGGCGAATGACATCGTCGGTTTCCGCTTCTTCCCAAAGCCGCCCGATCATGTTCACGTCGAGCCCGCCATCGGTCAGGGAATAGGCGTTCATGTCCAGCGGCAGCGTGCCCTTGACCCGCCCGTCCAGCGTAAAGGGGCGATCGGCATCGCGGCCCGAAAAGAGCCGTTCGCTTTCATAGAGCTTCATCGTGCCGAACAGCGTGGCAAGCCCAAGCCCGGTGCTGCGTTGCGCGGCGGTCTCTCCGTGGTCGCCAAAGGTGGTCAGGCTGGACACCTTCCAGCGCAGGTCCATTTCGCGCAGCAAAAGCTCGGACTGTTCCGTCCAGAGCCGCAGGAACAGCGCGGCTGTGTGGCGCGGCTGGTCCGATTTCCGCAGATGCGCGATCAGCAGGCCATTGAGGTGCAGGAGCGCGTTCTGCCCCGCCAGTTCGCGGGCGATTTCCCATGATTTGCGCGCATGGTCCGATGCGGTGGCGGGTTTGGGGCCGGGTCTGGCCACCACCTCCTGCGCGAGCGCCGAGAGGTCGCAGTCCAGCGGCGGAAGCGCTTCGCCTTTTGCAAAGCCCAGCGGGCGCCGCCGGGCGTTCATCTGTTTCAGAATGCCATCCATCCCGTCCGGGTAGGCCGGGTTGGGCAAGGGGTCGCTGCTGCTCATTCGCGCAGAGTGCCGCGTTGGCGGGATGCGATCAACACGGCATTTCGAAATGCCGTGTGCAAAGCGTCTTTGAAGACGCTTGTGCCCACGATTTGGCAGTCGTGGGGCAGGCCCGTTCGAACGGGCCTGCGTCAGCCCATCGGACTCAGACCATCATTTCCTTGGTCGCGGACAGGGTCACATCGGGATAGTCCCGCGCGATCCGGTCGATGTCCCATTGCAGGCGCGTCAGGTAGACCATGTCGCCGTCATTGTCTTCGGCCATGTGCTGCTTATTGGCATTGACCAGCTTGTCCACCGCCATCTTGTCACCATGCACCCAGCGGGCCGAGGTGAATTGCGACGCCTCGAACCGCACGGGCAGGCCGTATTCCAGCTCGATCCGGCTGCCCAGCACCTCGAATTGCAGCGCGC
>CAYZAD010000356.1:0-2863 GCA_964476315.1 uncultured Rhodobacterales bacterium | reverse complement strand
AAGCGTTCCGCAACCTGTGCGCTGTCGGGGCCAAGCCGCTTGCGACCACCGACAACCTGAATTTCGGCAACCCCGAAAAGCCCGAGATCATGGGCCAGTTCGTCGGTGCGCTGCAAGGGATCGGCCGTGCCTGCGAAACGCTGGACATGCCCATCGTGTCCGGCAACGTGTCGCTGTATAACGAAACCGATGGTCAGGGCATCCTGCCCACGCCGACCATCGGGGCCGTCGGCCTGATCGCCGCGGGGGAAGACCCGATACTCGGGCGTGCGCGCGACGGGCATGTCGCCCTGCTGGTGGGCGCGACCGAAGGCCATTTGGGGCAATCGGCGCTTCTGGCAGAGGTGTTCAACCGCGAAGATGGCGACGCGCCTGCGGTCGATCTTTTGGCCGAACAGCGCAACGGCACCTTCATTCGCGACAATCGCGCGTTCATCAAGGCCTGTACCGATCTCAGCGATGGCGGCCTTGCGCTGGCCGCGTTCGAGATGGCCTGCGCCTCCGAGGTTGGCGTGCAGATCGATGAAACCGATCAGTCCATGCTGTTTGGCGAAGACCAGGGCCGCTATCTGGTGGCGTGCAATTTTGACCAGGCCGAAGCCTTGATGATCGCAGCGGGCCAAGCAGACGTCCCCATCGCGACCGTCGGTCGTTTTGGCGGTGACATGGTCCGGATCGGCGGCTCGGAAGCCGCGCTTTCAGACCTGGCGGATCTGCACAAAACATCCTTTGCGGGGCATTTCGCCTAGTTTCGCCGATAAGTCAGGGGTCACCATGAAACTGGAATTTCATCACATCAACTACGTCTCCAAAGACGTTGAAAAGATGCATGACTTCTACACCAACGTGCTTGGCCTCGACGACATTCCACAAGACAGTTTCCCACGAACCAAAGCGACAGAGGACAGCGGTTTCGACGGTCAGATCCGGTTTGCCACCGAAGGCAGCATGCAAATGCATCTGGCAGAACGCGATCTTGATGTGGCCTTCAGGAATGGTCACGCCATCAACCCCGTCGACCGCGGCCATATCGCCTTTCGCACTGATGATCTGGCGGCGTTTCTTGCCATTCTCGACGCGCGCGGCATCCCCTATTCCGATTATGGAACGGCCTTTGCCAAGGAATGGCACCAGGTGTTTTTCCAGGATCCCGAGGGCAACGTGATCGAGGTTCACCAACAGGTCGCATGACCCGGCCCACCTGATCGGTTCCGACATCGTGCATGGCACTCGGCGACACCGGACCCATGCCGGAACCGGAATGTGTTTGATCCAAATCAAATCGTCCCACGCGCTCCAATGATATTCATTTCCCAGAATATGAAGGAGCGCAAAAGATGGTACTCAATTGGAAAACCGGCGGATTGCTGCTCGGTTTGGTGTTTTTCGCCGCCGTGCTGCTGGTCAAACCCATCGGTGTCTCAACGCAATTCGTGATTCTTGACGGGATCCTGGCAGATGCGGTGAGCCCCGATTTCATCACCAAGACAGACGACGGGTACACTTCGACCAACGCCTACATGGCCAAGTCGGACGGCAAATACGCCAAGAGCGCTGCAAACCCGCTGAACTACAGTTTCATTTTCGTGCTTGCGATGGCCGTCGGCGCATTTGCATCGGCCCGCCTGCGGGGCGGAATTGATGCGATAGAGCGGGCAGCACCCGATATCTGGCGCGCCAACTACGGCGACACGCCGATGATGCGCTACGCAGTGGCCTTTCTGGGCGGTTTCATCGTGCTGTACGGCGCGCGTCTGGCCGGGGGCTGTACATCGGGGCATATGATGTCCGGCATGATGCAGACAGCGCTGTCGGGCTACATCTTTGCCGCCGGGGCGTTTGCCGCCGCCATTCCCACCGCCATGATGATGTATAAAAGGGGCTGAGCCATGACCTCCATTCTTCTTGCGATTGTGATCGGGGCTGCCTTCGGCGCTGTTCTTGACCGGATCGGTGCCACCAACCCCAACTGGATCGGGGGCATGCTGACCCTGCGCCGGCTCCACCTGATGAAAACGATCCTGCTTGCCATCGGGGTCGGGTCGATCCTGATGTTCGGCGGCCAGATGCTGGGACTTGTCGATGTTGGCCATATGTCCGTCAAAGCGGCCTATGTCGGCGTCTTCATCGGTGGCCTGCTTCTGGGCGCGGGATGGGCGGCTTCCGGCTACTGCCCCGGAACCGGTGTCTGCGCCGCGGCCTCGGGTCGGAAGGACGCGCTGTTCTTCATCGCGGGCGGCCTGCTGGGGGCAGCCGCCTACATGGCCACCTACCCGACATGGAAAGCCTCTGGCCTTCTTGACGACCTTGCCGGGGGCAAGGTGACGATCGGCACTGTGCCCGGTGCGTCCTATGACGGGGTGTTGGCCATCTCCGGTGATCTTCTGGGCATCGCCCTTGGTGCTGTGTTCGTGCTTGTCGCCTTCGTCCTTCCTGACAGCCTTGCAGGTGACGCGGACACCGCCGAGATGCCAGCCGAGTAGTCGTCCCTACAGATCGTGCTGGCAGTCACGCCCCGGACATGTCCGGGGCGTTTTCCGTTACAGCGCCGCCATCAACCGGGCTTTCTCGCCCAGATCATCGGGGCGCGAGATTGCCTCCGCCAGTTCTTCCAGCGACTGGATGGAATGCCCGGCCCGAAAACTGTCCACATGCGGCAGCATCGCGCGGATGCCCGTCGCCTTGGGTGCAAACCCATCCCAGCGTAAAAGCGGGTTGAGCCAGATCAGGCGGCGCGACGACAGGTGCAACCGCTCCATCTCTTTCTCCAGCGCCCCCGCATCGTCGCGGTCCAGCCCGTCGGTGATCAGCAGCACCACCGCGCCCTGCCCCATCACCCGGCGCGACCAGTCGCGGTTGAAGG
>CAYZAD010000355.1:0-2882 GCA_964476315.1 uncultured Rhodobacterales bacterium | reverse complement strand
CCACCATCGTGATGCCCATCGACTTTACCCGCCTGCCGGTGATCGCCATTGTCGGTATGCTGCTTTACGCCGAACCCTTGGACCCGTTCGTCCTGATGGGTGCGGTTCTGATTTTCGGTGCGAATTACTACAATATCTGGTCCAGCACCCGCACCTGATCCGCGAATGTCAAAATTTTGTGACGCTACGGCACAACGCGCATGCTGACGTTTGGTCAAAATTGACCGGCGAACAGCCAGTTCTGTACCCGACTGGGCAAGGTAAAAAAATTGCCCAAGGGATGAGGACACATGACACGGATTATGACCAGCGCGGTCGCGCTTGCGGTCGCGGCGGGTGCCGCGCAGGCAGGCGGCATCGAACGTTCGAACAACGATTACGGCTTCCTGTTTTCGAAAAATGACCAGCTGCAACTCAGCCTGTCGCACGTGTCGCCCGAGGTGTCCGGCACCTACACCCCGGAATTCGAGGCCCTGGGCGGCGAAAGCAGCACCGGGAACATGGCAAACGACTACACGAATTACGGTTTTGCCTACAAAAACGACCTCAACGAAAAGCTGACCTTCGGCCTTTACGTGAACAACCCTTATGGCGCGGCCTCTGAATACACGCAGGGCGTTTACGCGGGCCTGACCGCCGATTGGGACAGTGACCAGGTGGCCATCGTCGGCAAGTACCGGCTTTCGGACCGGGTGTCGGTCTTTGCCGGTGCGCGCTATGTCGAAAGCAACGCCGACATCGTGATCCCCGACCTGCTGGTGCGCAGCCGCGTCGGCACCAACGCGCAGAATATCGGTGCCGAAGCCGCAGCACTGGGGGCCGAGGCGCAGGCCTTGGGCGCGCAGGCGGCCGCGGCCGGGGCAGCGGGCGACCTTGCCACGGCCAATGCACTGGGCGCAGAAGCGGCCGCCCTGGGGGCACAGGCGCAGGCGCTTGGCGCGCGCGCGCAGACGCTTGGCGCGGCCGCACAGGATTTCGGCACGTCGATGGAATACCGCGCCACGGGCCGCCGTGTCGGGGATTGGGGCGCGATCCTTGGCGTGGCCTATGAAATCCCGGACATCGCCCTGCGCGTGGCCCTGTCCTGGCAAAGCGAGATCGAGCATAACTTTGCAACCAGCGAAGCCATTGCCGGGCTGGGCATCGATGCCGATAACGGTGAAACCAAGGTGACCATGCCGCAGGTTGTGGCGCTTGATTTCCAGTCCGGCGTGGCCGCCAACACGCTGGTCTTCGGCCAGGTCAAATGGACCGAATGGTCCAAGTGGGAAGTCCGCACCCCCGAATACGAAAACGTGACCGGCGTCGAGGTCACCGGGTTTGCCGATGACCGCGTCACCTGGACCCTGGGCCTCGCCCGTCAGTTCAACGAAGACCTGTCGGGGTTTGCGCAGGTGAAATACGAAGCACAGACCGGCAGCACCGTATCGCGCCTTGCACCGCGCGACGGCTTTGTCAGCCTTGGCCTTGGCGGGCAGTACCGGATGGACAACATGACCCTGCGCGGCGGTATCGAATACGCCTGGGTCGGCAGCGCCGAAGATGCCTCGGGCGTGGAATTCGACGACAACACCGCACTGGGTGTCGGCTTTTCCCTGACCGTCGATTTCTGATCTCGACATGATTTGCCTTCAAAACCCCGCCCGATGCGCCGCGGCGGGGTTTTTCTTGGCTTGCGCAAGAAACGGGTCGCAGGGACCACGTTCGCCCGGCTAAACCTCGGGTATGACACAACAAACCACCCTTTCCACCCGCGCGTGGGCCGAACTGACCCTGCTGGGCGTGATCTGGGGCGGATCGTTCCTTGCCATCCGAACAGCGCTGGACGAAATCGGCTTTCTGACCTCGGTGTTACACCGTGTGTTTTGGGCCATGCTCGTTCTGTGGGGTGTGGTTTTACTGCGGCGATTGCCCATCCCGCGGGACCCAAAGATCTGGGGCGCGTTTCTTGTGATGGGCCTGCTGAACAATGTGATCCCTTTCAGTTTGATGGCATGGGGGCAGCTTTACATCCCGTCCGGCCTCACCTCGATCTTCAACGCGGCCACCGCAATTTTTGGCGTCCTGGTCGCCGCTTTGGTGTTTGCGGACGAACGCCTCACGCCACGCAAAGCTTTGGGCGTGACACTGGGGTTTTTCGGGGTTTGCCTCGCCATTGGTCTTGATGCGCTTAAACAGTTTGACACGACCTCCCTGGCGCAAATCGCCATCATCGCCGGCACGGTGTCATATGCCTTTGCCAGCGCATGGGCGCGCAAGATGCTGGGCGGCGTGCAGCCGGTCATCGCCGCTGCAGGAATGCTGACCGGATCGTCTCTGATCATGATCCCCTTGGCGGTTGTGTTTGAGGGCGTGCCAAGTCTGGCGCTTGGAACAACAACATGGCTTTCCATTGGCTATTACGCCATCATCGCAACGGCCTTCGCCTACCTGCTCTACTACCGCGTGCTGGGTATGGCGGGCAGCGGCAATCTCATGCTCGTCACCCTCCTTATCCCGCCTGTTGCAATCACCCTTGGTGCGCTTGTCCGCAACGAGACGTTGCATCCCGGTGAATACGTCGGCTTCGCCATCCTTGCGTTGGGTCTAAGCATCATTGACGGTCGCCTCTGGCGTCGACGGACCACAACCGTTTGACGCCTACGCCTGCCATCGCTACTCCGAACCGGCACAGGCGGACGAGGACGCAATGATCTATTCATCGGGACAGGACTGGCGGGACGCGCCACACAAGCGCGTCGTGCTGTTTGCAATGTCGGGATTGGGAAAAACCCACCTGTCCAACATGCTGCGTGACACTGGCGACTGGTTTCACTATTCCATCGATTACCGCATCGGCACCCGCTACATGGGCGAATACATCGCCGACAACGCCAAGCGCG
>CAYZAD010000354.1:0-2883 GCA_964476315.1 uncultured Rhodobacterales bacterium | reverse complement strand
ACACCGAATGCCATGTAATCATTGGCCACAAACACCGCGTCCGGGCGGTCTGGCGTGTCGAACATCCGCCGCGCGGCATCCTTGGCCCGGGGCAGACGGTAATCCCCGACCTCCCGGGCAAAAAGACCCAGCCCCGCAGCGCGAAGACCTTCCATAAAGCCCGCTTCGCGGTCGCGTTGGGTACTGGCACCCTCCCATCCGGCGATATGCCCGATGCGCGTGCGCCCCAGTGAAATCAGATGCTCTGCCGCCAATCGGCCTCCCATCCGGTTATCGGACACCACCGCCAATTCGCCCTCGGTCTCCAGCTTCCGATTAAAGAGCACCACAGGCACGCCAGAGGCTCGGCAGCGATTGGCCAGGTCCGAGCTGAGCGCAACAGAGGCCAGGACAAGCCCGTCCACCTGGTAGTCGAGGATCTGGCTGACGATGTCTTCGATGTCGTTTGCGGTATGCGCCGCCATGAAGACAAGGACGTGATAGCCTTCGCGCTCAAGGGCCTCTGACAGCAATTCCAGAACGGTCGGATAAAAATGGTTGTCCAGGTAAGCGACCACCAGGCCGATGATCTTGCTTTTGCCTGTCAGCATCGCACGCGCCAGGACGTTGGGGCGATACCCCAAGGCCTCTGCTGCGTCGCGGACTTTCTTTGCGGTGCGTTCGCTGACCGACGCACCCGGCGTGAACACACGACTGACGGCTGACCGGCTGACGCCCGCACGTTTCGCGACATCCAAAGAAGTGACTTTACCAGCGTGACTCATGGCGCAGGCGGGACTTTCTCACCCCGATCGAAGGCTTCCCAGCCTTCACCATTGAACACGTCGACGCCAAGTTGGGACAGGACGTGCGGGAAATCGACCGTGACATAGTTGTCCACGATCTTGCCATCGACGACTTTCCAGAAATCCATATAGCGAATAATGACTTTCTTTCCTGTCGGCTCGACACCCATAAAGCGCCCGGTATGCACCGCCTCCTGCCGCCCAAAGGCAGCGGCCCATTCGCCCATGTAAAGACGTGCCTCGTCGATACACACCTTGTCCGAAAACGCCGCCTGAAACGGTTTCTGCCAATTGTCCTGAAATTCCCGCAAGCCTGTTTTGGTCCCGCACCCCGTATTGCCCATCCAGCGGAACCCTTCGGCGAAGAACTCTCCGATATCGGCGATGCGATGGTCGTTCAGCCCGTCGACCATGCCTTCGATCACGCGCCGGGTCTCCTCGGTCTTGGACATATCGGTATCGCGGGTCAGAACCGCTTGTTCAGGTCGTGCGCCGGCCATGATCCCTCGCTGCATGCGTTTGCAAGAGACTGGCCGAAACCACACCTCTTTGGCAAGAACGGCTTACTTGGATTTCCAGCTGCCCAACCAGCGACGTATCCCGCTGCGGCGACGGGCGATGCCGTCACCAACCGACTCGAACCCTTCCTCCACGTCTTCCAGAACCGGGTCGATCCGCGCGATGCGGAACCGCCGCCAGCGCACGTAGATCGCCCAGAAAAGCGCGGCCAGGGTCGTCAGGATGATGATGTTGATCCACGGAATGATGCGTTGATCCGGGCCGTCGACCGCGCGCACCGAAATGGCGTTGGGGAAGATGGTAAAGAACTCGTTCCGCCAGCCGTAATGCTTGATCACCACCCATTGCGGGTCTGCCGATGTGCTGCGCAAATCCGCCGCTTCGGCTTGCAGGTTCGAGGTGTCGAACTTGAAATAGGGCGGCCAGCCCCAGCTGGTGTCCTCGTTCCGATAGACCATCACACCGCCATCGGCGAGAACGGCAGAGATGAAAAAGACATCGCGGTTCGACATCGTTGTGTCGCTTCCTGCATCCGGTGACGCCCAGAACCAGCGGTTCTCGCCCGGGTCGACACGGCGCACTTCGGTGTCGGTGATGCGGGCCACGTCATGCTGTGGCAGCGTGTAATGCAGGAACGACGCGAACAAGACCCAGAAGGTCAGTATGATTGTCCACTTGATATAACCCATGCGCCCGCCTCCTAATGGAAGTTCGTGAAGTAGATGATTGCAGTCATAAGCGACAAGGGCACGACATACACCCCCAGAATAAGCTTGCGACGCAGCGATCCGTCGTATTCCTCAAGCCCCGCCTTCACAAAGGCCTCCCGGTCGCCTTCGCGGATTTCCTCGTCCCACTCGGCCTCCAGCTTGTCTTTTCGGACTGCACGGGAATAGAGCGACAGGCAGATGTAAACCACGCTCAGGACAAGAAACCCGATCACCAACAGCCGTCCAAGTGCAAACATACCTACCTCCAAAGCGCGCCCAAGCGGCCGGCGCATGTGATGACATCGTCGCGGATCGGGGGCGTTTCTTCAACCTGCACGTCTTGACCCAAAAGCGCCTTGCGGGCACCCGCCCTGTCCGCCACGCAGTCCCGCGTCAGCGTATCAGGGACATATGTCTGTTTCGTGCCACTCCAACCACGGTGGGCCTTTTGCAACGCCGTTTCATGACGTCGAGGTTGAGCAAGGATACCAAAAAATCTGTCTTGCACATAACACCGCATCTTTTGCAGCGCCGGTGGGATTGCTACACACAGCTTGAATTTCGGCGATGGCGTCGCCGAAGGCCGGGCCCGACCCAATTCACATTCACAATCCTGTACGCCGGGAGTTTCGATCGGGAGATTGGAGCCTGCGGCATCCGTGTCCCGGAATAGGAGATAACGATGTCGAACTGGTCACCAGAGAAGACACAGGTCAAAAGCTGGAACGAATGGGACACGTTGCGCCACGTGATCGTGGGCCGCGCGGACGACTGCCACATTCCGCCCGAGGAACCGGCGCTGGATGCCAAGGTGCCCGAAGACAGCGACATGCGCGGCCAGTGGGGCCGCCGTCCGCAGGAAACCATCG
>CAYZAD010000353.1:0-2891 GCA_964476315.1 uncultured Rhodobacterales bacterium | reverse complement strand
ATATCCAAGGGGTCTTCCCGCCGCTTCCAGCCGGTGATGAAATCCGACCCGCGCAGCCCTGCCGCCGCCAGGGCCGCAGGAATGGATTTGTGCAACTCGTATGACGCCTTTGCCCGTTCCAGCGCGACCTCTGTCAGACCCTCGATTTCGGGCTGTTCGCCTTGCCCCATCAGCCATTCGGCGATCTTTTCGTATTCCGGGTCATAGACCGGCGTATACAGGATCCGGTGAATGGTGGTGGCGGGCACCCCCCGCATGCGCAGAACGCTCGCGGCCTTGTTGGTGGGCGCCAGAATGGCAAGGGTGCGTCGGTCCTTGCGCCGCCGGCTTTCATAGTCGCCCGACACAATCTCGACGCCCGCGTGTTCCAGCGCCTTGTACAGCGCGGCCAGCAGCATGGTCTTGCCCGACCCGGCCTTTCCGGTCACCGCCATGATCTTGGTCTTGCCATCCCGTGGCGGCAGCAGAACCCCGTCATCAAGGTCGACCCCGGCGTCGCGCAACATCTCTGCCACGCGGTCATGCGCTTCGGCCTGGTCATGGGAAAAGGTCAGGGCGTTATCCATGCCCGGACCCTACAGGCCCGGGCGGTCAGGCACCAGCATCAGGCGGCACTGACCT
Organism: uncultured Rhodobacterales bacterium; assembly: GCA_964476315.1. Classification (GTDB taxonomy): domain Bacteria; phylum Pseudomonadota; class Alphaproteobacteria; order Rhodobacterales; family Rhodobacteraceae; genus Marivita. The sequence goes on along the minus strand of CAYZAD010000353.1, from coordinate 2,270 downwards.
TGGGCTGAATCGCTTTGTCACCGAAGGACGCCGCGAACCAGCGCCGCGAGGCCTCCAAGGAGACACCGGCCACGCGCGATACCTGCTTCTGGGCGGCCTCCGTGAATTCCCACAATCCGACACTGATCGCCTGACGCCCCGAACCTTGCGTTCCCAGAACCTCGGGCGCGGCCCCAATGCGATTGTAGATCCGCACCATGCGCGCATCGAAGACACCGACAAAATGCCGGACCCCAAAGTTCTGCATGATTTCGCCACCGGCCAGCATCAAGGCCGCCGCCGTTCCCGGTTCTGTGTCACGTGACAGGCAGAACCGCGTGCATTCCCAGATCAGCGGGCTTTGGAACGCCACACCATCGGTCAGGTTCAGGAAATGGTCATTCACCATGGTCCGCCCCGTGGTCGGCAGAAACCGCATCGATCCGCCATGGGTGCCGTCGGCCTTTTCCCAGATAACGTAAAGCGGATTGAGCCTGTCGTATTCATCCCGCTCCTGACCGTCCGGATGGACCGTCACCTCCCATCCCAGCCGTGTCTTGAACTGATCGGCCCGATCTTCGAACATGGTGCGCTTCAAAAGCGGGTGTTTGGAAAGTTGGTCGGCATACAGGTATCGAATCATGAACAGTCCCTCCGAAATCAGAGGTCAGGCTGTCCTTCAAAAATGAATCGAACCTTGTCTCACCGCGCGGTGCGTGTTGCGCCGCCCGCACAGACCGCAGATGCCCGTTCAGACGACGATCTGCCCCCGCGACATGGCCCGTGCCACCGCGTGGGTTGTGTTAAGCGCCCCCAGCTTGAACCGGGCGCTTTCGATATACACCCTGAGCGTATGCTCTGAGATATTCAGCGTATCGGCCACCTGCGCCCGGCTGTATCCCACGGCCAGCAATGTCATCGTTTCCACCTCGCGCGGGGAAAGCGGTTGCGTTGGTTCAGGTTTGCGGCCCGGCTCAAGCCGCAACGCCGTCTGGTTAAAGTAATGCGCGTAGAGAATAAGCTCCCGGCGGCTCGTCTCGGTAAAGTTCGTCCAGGTTTCATCATCGCAGGAATGCGACACCGTGAACAACGCGAACTGGCCATTTGGCCCACGAATGGGAATGGAATAGCCCTGGTTCCCAATTCCGTGAGCTGCGGCATCCTGCTGAAACGCACGCGCCGATTTCCCCGACCAGTCCAGACGCCGCCAATCCACGGGATGGAACCGCTGATAGCAACCGATCACAACCGGATCGATCCTCAGATATCCTTTTTCAAGATACCGGACGACCCATTTGGGATCATAGGTGCCACAGCCATACTGCTCTCCATTGCTGGACACCCAGTGGTACACCATGTCGTCAACCGCATAATAGTCGCGGAGCCATTCGATGGCGCTCTGCAATTCCTCAAGACGATCCGCGCATTCTAATTGCGCAATCATTTCGTCCAGTTGCGGCACTCTTTCCAAAAATCCCACGGTCCGTCCCTTTGCCGTGTGACACGAGTTCGGCCTTGGCAAAAAGCTCTGTATCGTCGAGCTTGGCTGCCAGGGCTTCAAGATCATTCGCAGCGGCAAATGTCTTGAGGTCAGTCAACACGTCTATGATCCAATCATGTCCCATGTGAGCGTCGCCTCCAGATAGTTAATAGATCGTTAACACAACTCTAACATGTGCAGGAAAATGGGTAAATTCCCTGATTTCTCCTCCCCCGAAATAGGGAGGGCGGAAAATTCAGAATCCTGCGTCGCTGATACCGATCCGATCAAACAAAAATCCCGCGCACCGGACTGGCACGCGGGACAACCTTAAAGACCAGAAGTAAGCGCTTTATTACGATTTCGAAGCGAGCGCGTCCTCAAATGTCCGAAGTCCGGTTTTCGGGGCCTGAACCAGAACCGCCATATTGCCCGGCTTGTGTTCGTTGCGCAGCATCTTGGTATGCGCCTGCGGGATCTCATCCCACGGGAACACTTCGGACATGCACGGGTCAAGACGACGCTCCACCATCAGCTTGTTGGCCGAAGCCGCCTGCTTGAGATGCGCAAAATGCGATCCCTGAAGGCGCTTCTGATGCATCCACATGTAGCGCACGTCGAAGGTACAGTTGAACCCGGTGGTGCCCGCACAGATCACGACCATGCCACCCTTCTTGCAGACCAGCGTGGACACCGGGAAGGTCGACTCGCCCGGATGTTCGAAAACCATGTCCACATTGTTGCCCTTGCCGGTGATGTCCCAGATGGCCTTGCCGAACTTGCGCGCCTCGTTGAACCACTCCTTGTATTC
>CAYZAD010000352.1:0-2905 GCA_964476315.1 uncultured Rhodobacterales bacterium | reverse complement strand
ACTACCTGCTGCTGCAGGGCAAGGCGCTGACCGCCTCGAAAGAGAACATCGCGTCTTTCGAAGGTCAGAAAGCCCAGCTTGAGGCACAGAACCTGGAGACCCGCAAGGAAGCCGAAGCACTGGGTGAAAAGCTGGACGGCCAGCAGTTCATCGTGATTCGCCAGGCCTCTGACGGTGGTAACCTCTACGGCTCCGTCACCACCCGTGACGCCGCAGACGTGGCCACGGCCGAAGGGTTCACCATTGACCGCAAGCAGGTGATCATCCGCACCCCGATCAAGGTGCTGGGCCTGCACGACGTCGAAGTGAACCTTCACCCCGAAGTCACCGTCATGATCGAGCTGAACGTCGCCCGTTCGCCCGAAGAAGCCGAGCTTCAGGCCTCTGGCAAGTCCATCCAGGAACTTGCCGCGGAAGAAGAAGCGCAGGCGGAATTCGAAATCGCGGAACTGTTCGACGATATCGGCGCCGCGACATCGGAAGACGACGATCTGGCCGTCGACGTGGCCGAACAGTCCGAAGAAGAGCCGAAGTCGGAAGACTGATCCGCTTTTCACCGCACATTGGAAGCCCCGTCATCTGGCGGGGCTTTTTTCATGGGCATACCCCCCTGCGCCCCTTCATGGGCCCGTGGCACGGAAAACCAGAAAGCAACGCTCCTTGGTTTGCCGCGTTGCACGGCGATCCAGGATAACGCACAGTCTACCTGCAGGATTGAATGTGGGGGGTGTCGCACGATGTCATCTTCAGGGCAGCTCAAGTTCGGCCAGGACGACACACGGGCCATCTACGATGTCGTCCAGAGCTTTATCGGTCTGATATCGACGGATGGCGTCCTGCTTGATGCCAACCAAAGCGCGCTGACATTCATCGGTGCCGATCTTGACGACGTGGTCGGAACGAACTTCTGGGACTGCCCGTGGTGGCGCGGCTGCGAAGCATCGCGCACCAGCCTTATGGAGGCGATCCGCCGGGGGGCCAATGGCAAGGGGTCGCGCTTTGAAGTCCGCCTGACCGGCCACGATGGCCAGATGATCCCAGCCGATTTCTCGCTGACGCCGGTGCGCAACAGCGATGGAGAGGTGATCTTTCTCGCGCCCGAGGCGCGGGACGTCACCGACATCAAGGCATCCCAGGAAACCCTTGTCGAAACACAGACACGCCTGTCACTGGCCTATGATGCGGCAGGCATCGGGACTTGGGATTTGGATCTGGAACACGACGAACTGTACTGGAGTGACAGGCAGTACGAGCTTTTCGACCTGCCAAGAACCGAAAAAATCGACTTCCAGACCGTACTTGCAAAGCTGCATCCCGAGGACCGGGATCGCGTGGCGCGGGCGACCCTTGCGGCCATCAGGGACGATCGCCCCTACCGGGACGAGTTTCGCGTGGTCCACAGGAACGGCGAGGTGCGCTGGCTGGTCGGACAGGGGCGGCCCCTGCGCCATGACGCGGACGGCCAGCCGCAGGCCATGACCGGCGTCAATTACGACATCACCGAAAGCAAATCGGCAGAGCTGCGCCTGGCGCATATGAACGAGGAACTGGAGGCGCGCGTCGCCAAGCGCACACGAGAGCTTGAACGCGAAATGCGCGAACGTCAGGCGGCGCAGACGGCCCTTGCGCATTCCCAGCGGCTGGACGCCATCGGACAGCTTGCCGGGGGCGTGGCGCATGACTTCAACAACCTGCTTGCCATCATCGGCGGCAACCTGGAACTGATCGCGGCCAAGCTTTCGGACAAGCGGCTGGTCGCAATGATCGAGGACGCGCTGAGCGCCGTCGATGCCGGGGCCGACCTCAATCGTCGCCTGTTGTCCTTTGCGCAAAAGCGTCCGCTGCATGCGGTGCGGTTTTCGGTCAATGACCGGGTGACCTTTGCACAGGCGCTTCTGGCGCGGACCCTGCACGAAAACATCGTTCTGCAGACAGAGCTTGATGACACCGTAAGCCTGACCTGTGCCGACTCCGGGGAATTCGACAGTGCCCTGCTGAACCTTGCGATCAATGCCCGCGACGCGATGCCCAAAGGCGGAACGCTGCGTATTGCCACCGCCAACAGGGTGATCGATCCCGAAGACGCAACACTCGATCCCGCGTTAGAGGTGGGTGCCTTTGTCAGGGTGTCCGTGTCCGACACCGGTACCGGGATGACACCGGATGTGCTGCAACAAGCCATGACGCCCTTTTTCACCACAAAGGAATTGGGGAAAGGCAGCGGCCTTGGGCTAAGCTCTGTCTTTGGCTTTGCCCGGCAATCCGGTGGCTTTGTCACGATCCAGAGCGCGCAAGGAACCGGCACGACGGTCAGCATTTACCTGCCACAGGCGCGCGAAGTCGTCGAAACCGCTTTGGACGTGACGCTTGAGGATGAGATCGGAACCGGCCACGGCGAAGTGGTGCTGGCGGTCGAGGACAACAAGGCGGTTCTGAACCTGACGCGCAAACGTCTCAAGGCGCTTGGCTACACTGTGATCGAGGCCACGGATGCCTCTCGGGCCATCGAACTGCTTGAAACCGGGCGCAAGGTGTCGCTGGTCTTTTCCGATATCCGGATGCCGGGGCCGCTGTCGGGCTATGACCTTGCCGCATGGGTCGCGGAACACCGGCCCGAGGTCAAAGTCCTGCTGACAACAGGCTACAGCGAATTCGAGGCATCGGACGACCGCAGCTTGAAGGTTCTGCCCAAACCCTACTCCATCAAGGCGCTGGCAAACGCGTTGCGCGACGCCCTGGGCTGACGCCGCGCCCTGTGCGCCCTCCCGGCAGGCTGGGCTTCAGCCCTGCACGCGCGCTCTTACCGAACGGTGCATTCCGAGACGCTTAACCTGTCATCCCGATACATCGCGTCATTGGATCCGATACCCGTTCCGTCTTTTGGCGGAACACCCCAGGCGACTAC
>CAYZAD010000351.1:0-2917 GCA_964476315.1 uncultured Rhodobacterales bacterium | reverse complement strand
GCTGATGCCGGGCCTGCGGTTTCGGCTCCGGTCGGGGACTGCCCGGCCGGATGGTGGGCCGGGCCTGTGCCCGGCATGTCGATCTCTGGAAAGAAGCGGCGCCGCCCCGTAAGGGTCTGACAGTTCTCTCAACGTCCCCGATCCAACGGGCGACCTGTACCCTGGGTCTCAGGGCCTGTTCGGAAACCGGTCTCTCATGGTCAGCCTTCCGGCATGTGAGAGATGTGTCATCTGGTTCGCGGCATGGGAGTGACCCTTCCCGCTCAAAAGCTTTTGTGCGCAGGGATATGCCCGCCCATCGGTTAATCACCGGGAAATCACGCGTTCGGTGCCAACGCCCCCCTTGCACAGACAAGCCCCGCGCGCCCGAAGGATCCGGGCGCGCCTTCCGTTTCAAGCGGCCAGGTAAGTGCCGAACCAGGCGACCATGCGGTCTTCGGCAAGCCGCGCCGCCGCTTCGTCGTAACGCGGCGTCGTGTCGTTGTGAAAGCCGTGATTGACGCCGGGATAGATATGCGCCTCGTAAATCTTGTCGTTGGCTTCCATCGCCTTCTGGAAGGCGGGCCACATGGCGTTGATCCGCTGGTCAAGCGCGGCAAGCTGCACCATCAGGGGGGCCTCGATCCCGGTGACCTGCTCTGCCTCGGGGAAGGATCCGTAAAAGGGCACACCTGCCGCCAGTTCGGGATAGGCCGCCGCCAATTTGCTGACCACGCCGCCGCCATAGCAAAAGCCCGTCGCGCCGACCTTGCCATTGGTCCCGTCGAGGCCCTGCAGGTATTCGAATCCCGCGAAGAAATCGTTGAGCAACGCGTTCTGATCCAGGCTGCGCTGCATGGTGCGGCCTTCGTCATCGGTGCCCGGATAGCCGCCTAGCGACGACAGGCCGTCAGGCCCCATGGCGATAAAGCCCGCCTTGGCAATGCGGCGTACCACGTCGCGGATATAGGGGTTGAGCCCCCGGTTTTCATGCACCACGAGAACCGCCGCGGGCGGTCTGTCGGGGTTGATGTCGGCCGGGCGGACCATGTAGGCGGTGATTTCGCCGGTGCCGTCCGGGCTTTGGTAGGTGATGTCTTCCCCCACGATATCGGGGTCGTCTTCGGCAACCTGCTGGGCCAGCGCATAGTTGGGCGAGAGCGTTCCGAGAATGGCTGCCGCGGTGAGGCCACCGACGGCCCATTTCCCGGCACGATCCAGGAATTCGCGTTTGGAAATCTTTCCGTGCACGTAATAGTCGTAGAGGTCGAGCAGATCTTGATCGAAATCAGCGGCCGTGAGGCGGCGTTGCGGTGTCAGGTCGTTCATTGACGATTCTCCCTACTGAACGGTCAACGGTACCACGGGAGCGGCCAATCGCGTGTTCACAAAATTCGCATGACCCTGCCGCGAGACTGTGCGCCGGGCCGCGCTATTGGATGGCATGGCCTGCCATCGTCGGCCCTGTGGGTTCGAAACATCGCAAGACCGGGGCGAACGGGCTTTGCGGATGGTCCATTCCATGACAGGATCAACGGATGTCTGACCAAGCTGTCTTTCTCAAAGGCAATCTTTTCCGGCACATTTCGGTGATGTCCCTGACGGCTTCGGTGGGCCTGATGGCCGTTTTCGCGGTCGATTTCGTCGACATGATCTTCATCTCGATGCTGGGCAAGGAAGAACTGGCCGCGGCGGTCGGCTATGCCGGGGCGATCCTGTTTTTCACCACCTCTTTCAACATCGGCATCGCCATTGCCGCCGGGGCGCTGGTGGCGCAGGCGCTGGGGGCGGGGGATCAGGATATGGCGCGCCAGCGGGCGTCGAACGCGCTTGTGGCAGGCGTGGTATTCGCCGCGATCTTTGCCGTCCTGGTCTGGCAGAACCTCGCGTTTCTCGTCGGGCTGCTGGGCGCGACCGGAGAGACGGCAGAGCTTGCCGTGCAGTATCTACAGATCATCGTGCCGTCGCTGCCCGTGCTGCTGATCGGGATGGCCGGTGGCGCGATTCTGCGGGCGCATGGCGATGCGCGTCGGGCAATGACGGCAACCGTGGTGGGCGGGCTGGTCAATGCCGCCGTCGCCCCCGTTCTGATCTTTACCTTCGGGCTTGAACTGGTCGGGGCGGCATTGGGCAGCGTGCTGGCGCGGTTCACGATTGCGGGCCTCGCGCTGGTGCCGATCTACAGGCACCACGGCGGGCTGTGCCTGCCAAGGCTGGGCGGGTTCTTCAGGGATCTTGCGCCGATCCTGGCCATTTCCCTGCCCGCGATCCTGACGCAGCTGGCCACCCCGGTCGGCCAGGCCTGGGTCACGCGGTCGATGGCCGAATACGGCGAAGAGGCGGTGGCGGGCATGGCCATCATCGGGCGGCTGACGCCCATTGCCTTTGGCACCATCTTTGCGCTGTCCGGCGCGGTGGGGCCGATCATCGGCCAGAACTACGGCGCGCGGGATTTCGACCGCGTGCGGCGTGCCCTCTTCGATGCGCTGCTGTTCACCGCGATCGTGGTTGTCGTGGCGACGCTGATCCTGTTTTTCCTGCGCGACCACATCGCGGCGCTGTTCGCGGCAGAAGGGATCACGCTTGGCCTGATCTTTCTGTTCTGCGGCCCGCTGGCGCTGGCGTTTTTCTTTAACGGCATGCTGTTCGTGTCGAATGCCTGTTTCAATAACCTTGGCCGCCCGTTCTATTCGACCTGGCTCAACTGGGGTCGGCACACGCTGGGGACAATCCCGCTGGTGTGGCTGGGGTCGATCCTGTTCGGAGCACCGGGTGTGCTGATCGGGCAGGCCGCCGGGGGCGTTCTGTTCGGGGTGTTGTCGGTGATCCTTGTCCGTCGCACGATTGATGCGGTCGAAGCGCAGGGCGAAGCGCCGAAAGGCCCGCGCCTGTTCCAGCGACAGGCCCGCCAGATCGCGCTCTTCTTCGGGCGGCGCTA
>CAYZAD010000350.1:0-2918 GCA_964476315.1 uncultured Rhodobacterales bacterium | reverse complement strand
TGATCATGTCCCAGTTGTCTTCATCGATATCCATGAAGAACCGGGGCTTGTTGAGACCGGCATTGAACAAACCCACATTGATCGAACCGAACGCCTCAAACGTTTTGGCGACGGCGGCGGCGTTGTCTTCACGCTTGGTCACGTCCATTCGGGCGGCAACCGCCTTGCCGTTGCCGGCGTCGTTGATGCGCTCGGCGACCTTTTGTGCCTCGTCGAGGTCAAGGTCCCCAAGGCACACATTCGCCCCCTGTGCGGCAAAGGCTTCGGCATTGGCCGCCCCCATGCCGCGCGCGGCACCGGTGATCAGGATATTCTTACCTTTCAGGCGATTGGGGTCCATGGTGTCTCCTCCTAAGTGTCACGGTTTCCCGTCTTGTCGTATCAGTGCGTCTGCACGGGCCTGGGCCGCGCGCAACGCGTCACGCGGGGATGTGATCCCGCGCAGCATGTCGTGAAACTCTTCGCCGCAGATCTGGATGATGCCGCCAATCTCGGGCACCGGCGGTCTGGGCCAGAACTGCAATTCGTCGCGCCAAGACATCCCGTCCACCGCCTCAAAGATCGAAGACGCGCGCCGCACCTCGGGATCCGACCCGACGGAATACCGAGGGTTCGTGCGGCTGCCATTCTGGACGAAGAGTTTTTGTGCTTCGGGCGAGGTAAAAACGCTCAGCGCTTCCACGGCGGCCGGAATCCGCTCCGGGGCGAGGTTGGCCGGAATGCCCATGACATAGCCGCCCACCGGTGCAATCTGGCTGGCCCCGGGTCCGGCCGGGTGCGGCAGATAGCCGGTCTGCCCGTAGGCCGGAGAGCTTTCATCAAGTTCGAAATACGGAGCCAGCAGCGTGTAACCGTATGCCATCGCAATGGAACCGGTCGCATAGGGGCGCACGCGTTCATACCACGACATCGAAAGGATATCCGGCGGCGAATACTTGAGAAGCTCCAAAAGGAATTCGGCGGCGCGCAACCCGGCCTCGGTATCGATGGTCGGGCGATAGTCGCGTTCCGCCAGATGGTCTGTGTCGAAGCCACCGGCAATTTCCGGCAGATCGAGAATCGGCTGGCCGAAATCAGCCATCGTCATCAGCACGGTATGCCCCAAAGCCGTTCCGCGGGCCGCGTTCCAGGCGATTCCATGCCGCCCGCGACGCGGTTCATGCAATGTCCGCGCGGCATGAAGCAGGCTTTCAGTGGTCGCAGGGGGTTCAAGCCCCGCTTCGGCAAACAGGTCGCGGCGATAAAACAACAGCTCTGGCGTGGTCTGAGCGGGAACGCCGTAGGCGCGCCCCCCCCAATGCGCCGCCTTCCACCCCGCCGTGTGGAAATCCGCCGGATCAAGCCGTGCAAGGTCCATCACCTCGTTAAGAGGCATCAGAACAGTCTTTTCCGCGAACTCGCCGATCCACGGCAAATCGACGGCAATGATATCGTAGCGGCTGCTTTCGCGCTCAGAATTGCGCAGGGCCTCTTCGCGCAAACGGTCTATCGAGAACGCGCGCTGGCTGATCTCTGTCCCGATGACCTGTTCAAACTGCCGCTTGAGGTTGTCCATCACCATGAAGGTCGGGTCACCATGCACCAGCACCCGCAATCCACCGGGCACCTTCAGCGGCTCGGTGCGTACGCGAAGCGGTGGGATCGACTGCGCAGCGGTGTAACTGCCGCCGTAATAATAGTCCTGCGTGTCCTGCGCCGCGCCCTCCCCGCCGAATTGAACCTCCGCAAGACGGCGCACCCGTCCGGTCAGTTGCATCCATTGCGACAACAGCGTTTCGCTTGGATGCATCGAAAAGCTTTTTCCGGTGGTGGTGCGCGGCCGCTGTTCAATCAGACCGGCTTCGATCATCTCCTTGAGACGGCGATTCGCCGTGGCATAGGGAACATGGCTTGCGCTGATCAATGAGGTGGGAGTGACCGTCTTTGCATCGAAATGGCCCTTGAGCAGATGCAGCGCCATCCGCAGATGCGCGTTCGGCGTCCCGATGTCCAGGGCGTCGTCCAGCTCGTCGCTCAGATCTTCCAGAAAGGCCAATACCTCAACTGCGCCAGGCTTCACCTGTGGCGAAGTCGCGCTGCTTTGGGTATGTCCTCTCATAACGTTCATTTTGGAATTGGCTCTCGTCCGCTGTTGGCGCAGGCTCGCGCCCAACCCTGTATCCAAAGTGGATGTTTTGACTGGCGTCATGCGCTGTCCTCCGAAAATGTCCAATCTGAGGTCACAAGCGTACGACCAAATTATCCAAAATGGACATTAAAAAGTTCATTATGGATATATTTTATACGTTTTGGACGCCCGGGAATGGGCACTGTCCAAAGCAATCGCTCGTCCAACCGAGTGATCGACAGGGCGCCCGGGAGGGGCGTCAGCGCGTTTCTACATTACGTGAACACTTCCTTGGGAGGAAAACCGAAAATGACACTTCGCACGACACTGATCGCATCGACCGCCATCGTCCTGGCAGGCGCTGCATCGGCCGAGACAATGAAAATCGGCATCACGCAGAACAACGTGGGCGTTGACAGCTATCAGACAACATATGAACAGGCGTTCATTGCAGCGGCGGAAGCCAACGACGCGGTGGATGCCGTGGTTCTCGATGCTGGCGGTGACGTGGCGCGCCAGATTGCCCAGATGGAAGACCTCATCCAGCAAGAAGTCGACGCCATCATCATCTGGCCTACAAACGGCGAGGCCGTGATCCCGGCAGTCCGCAAGGCCCAGCAGGCCGGCATCCCGGTCATCGTCACCAATTCCAACATCGCGGAAGCGGGTTTCGATTTCGTGGCAAGCTTCTCTGGCCCCGACAATATCACACAAGGTGCGCGCTCGGCCGAGATCATGTGCGACAAGTTCAAGGACATGGGCATCGAGAACGAAGCAAAGGTCGTGCACATCACGGGTCAGCCTGGCTACA
>CAYZAD010000349.1:0-2919 GCA_964476315.1 uncultured Rhodobacterales bacterium | reverse complement strand
TCTTCATGTCCTCGACAGAGTCGATGGCCACACCGGCCTTGCCGACATCGCCGACCACACGCTCATGGTCGCTGTCATAGCCCCGGTGGGTGGCCAGATCGAAAGCCACCGAAACCCCCTGCTGACCCGCCGCCAGGTTCTTGCGATAGAATGCGTTCGACTCCTCGGCGGTCGAGAACCCCGCATATTGCCGGATCGTCCAGGGACGGCCCGCATACATCGTGGCTTTTACACCACGCGTGAACGGCGCCTCACCGGGGATCGTGCCCAGATGCGGCAGGTCCTTGATGTCGTCCTCGGTGTAAAGCGGCTGAACCTCGATCCCTTCGAGGGTCTTCCACGTCAAGTCTTCCAGCGGACGTCCCCGCAATTCCTTTTCAGCAAGGGTGCGCCATGTATCTGTCTTGGCTGTCATTGTCCTCTGATCCTCTGATTGTCTGCGGCCACGGGCCCGCTCTGACGGCGGGCTTCGATGCCTTGTGTTCGTGATACGTGGCCAGCCCGTCCGCGCCCGTTCGCAGCCATGCCAGATCGGCAGCCGTCCGGGCGCAAAGCGTCTGGCGCTGTGCGTTTGAAAAAGGTCGCCAACACCCGTCGCGATCGAAAAGCTGGTCCGCCCCGGCAAGGCCCGCATCGCGCAGGCACGCCCGCAACCGGGGCGCGGCCAAGGCGCGATTGGCCCAGATGCCCTGCGCCGGCATGGGCGGCGGCGCTCGCCCCGTCACCAGCCCGGCCACCACATCGGGGCGCTGCGCCATCTGTTCGCAACTGGTCACCAGGATCGGCACATCGGGCAGCGCACAGGCCAGATCGGTGATGACGTCCTGCCACCGGCGGGCGGAGGCCGCGATCCGTTCCTGCATTTCCGCATCCGGGCATGCCATGCCGCGCGCCAGACCAAAGGCGAGGGCCGAACTCCAAAAACTGTCGAGCGCCCGGATCTGCAGGGCAACCCGCGTGATCCGCCCGCCGAACGCCGTATGAAGTCGCGCCATGCGCATCCCGACCTCGGGATAGAGCGTCGCGCATCGCAGGGTGCTGCGCAGCGGACCGATCAGGTTTTCGTCGCTGATCACAAGCGTTTGTGCGCCCGCCGCCTGCGCACGCGCCAGGTTTATGGCGATCCGTCCCCGGGTTCGCGACTTTGGCCGCAGGCCCAGCGGGCTGCCACAGACCCCGTCGAGCATCCCGCCCCGCGTCACGCGCGGCCCCCAGAACGCCACTTCCGGCCATGTCGATCGGGTCATGTAGTCCTGAAAAGAGGTCGATCCCGTCCGGTGCGCCCCGAGATGCAAAATCACGTCCATATGCTGTCCTGCCTCGCCCTGTCCGGGCCTTGGCAAGACCGGGACCATGTCGTTGGACCCGCATCATGTCGCCCCCTCCGTGACGAAGGGATTAATGCTAAAATTTTCTTGGCCGCGATGTGTCCGGCTCTTCGCTTTGGACCGCTGACGTACTATGTCTTTGCATATGAACACATTCTCGACCTTCCTACTGGCAATCGCAGCAGTGGCGCTCCCGCTCTCGGTCTTTGCCGCCGATGACACAACGGCAGCAGAAACACCGAAAGAAGAGGTCATCCTGGAGGCATCCGACGTCGTGCTTGAGGACTTTCTCTGGATCAAGCGCCCGGTGGTGGTGTTCGCCGACTCGCCGGCAGACCCGCGATTTGTGCAGCAGATGCAGTTCCTGACCCGCGAACTGGACGAACTGGTCCTGCGCGACGTGGTCATCATCACCGATACCGACCCGGCGGCGCAGAGCGCCTTGCGCACCAAACTGCGCCCGCGCGGCTTCATGCTGGTGCTGATCGGCAAGGACGGAGAGGTGAAACTGCGCAAACCCCTGCCGTGGAGCGTCCGGGAACTCAGCCGGACCATCGACAAGATGCCCATCCGGCAGCAGGAAATCCGCGACCGGCGCGCATCCGGATTGTAAGACGGCCCGAACCGCCCCATGGCCGCCACAAGGGTGCCGACATGCGCGGCACCCCAACATGGAGCAGACAGGGGGCGGAGGGTCGTCATGGCGGTTACTCGAACTCCATGATCACGTCATCGACCGCAAGGCTGTCCCCCGCCGCGGCGTTGATCTTGGCGACCACCCCGGTGCGTTCGGCGCGCAGGATGTTTTCCATCTTCATCGCCTCGACGGTGCACAGCGCCTGACCTTCCTGCACTTCCTGCCCCTCTTCGACATCGACCTTCACGATCAGGCCGGGCATCGGGCAAAGCAGCATCTTCGACGTATCGGGCGGCAGTTTTTCCGGCATCAGCCGGGCCAGTTCAGCCTGGCGCGGGCTGCGGACATGGGCCTTGAGTTCAGCGCCCCGTGTGCGAATGCGGAACCCGCCCGACACCTTGCCCACCTTCATCACAAGCGGCGTGTCATTGACGGTCATCCAGGCAAGCTGATCGCCCGGTGTCCAGTCGCCTTCGACACGCAGTTCCCCGCCGTCGGCAAACCGCACCGTTGCCCCGCCCTTGTAGGCCGCAATCGTCACGTCGTAATCGACCCCCTGCAGGGCGACGTTCCATTCCTCGCCCACATGGCGTTCATGATTGTCGAGCGTGCCGGAAATCCGTGCGCGCCGAATTTCGGCCACCCGGTTCATCGCCGCGCAGGCCGCCGCCACGCGCCTGAGCGCGTCCTCACCCAAAGTGACGCCTTCAAAGCCTTCGGGATATTCCTCCTCGATAAAGGCGGTGGTCATGTCGCCCGAAATGAATTTCGGATGATCCATCACCGCCGCCACAAACGGCAGGTTGTGACCGATACCTTCGACCTCGAAACTGTCCAGCGCATTGCGCATGGTTTCGATGGCCTGTCCCCGTGTCGGGGCCCAGGTACACAGCTTGGCAATCATCGGGTCGTAATACATGCTGATCTCGCCGCCTTCGAACACGCCCGTGTCGT
>CAYZAD010000348.1:0-2928 GCA_964476315.1 uncultured Rhodobacterales bacterium | reverse complement strand
GTGCAGACCTTCAAACCCAACGACATCGCCATCTCGAGCAATGGCATCCGCGAGGGGCTGCTCTTCGAACAGATGCCGCAAGATCTGCGCGACCGCGATCCGCTGATCGAGGCCTGCCGCTTTGCCGAAGCCAAGGACGCGCGCCTGCCCGGGTTCGGCAAGAAACTGTTCCGGTTCGTGTCCCCGCTGTTTTCCAGCAGCGACACCGCCCGCATAAGACTGATCAAGGCCGCGTGCCTGCTGCACGATGTCAGCTGGCGGGCGCATCCGGATTACCGGGCAGAAACCTGTTTCGACAACGCCACGCGCGCCAACCTCGGCGGGCTCAAACATTCGGAGCGGGTCTTTCTTGGGCTGGCTTTGCTGCACCGCTACAAGAACAAACGCGAAGGCACGCGCTTTGAAGACCTCGAAGGCCTGTTGTCGGAAAAAGATACGAAAGAGGCCGAAGTCCTCGGTAAGGCGCTGCGCTTTGGCGCGATGCTCTGGATGTCGGACGCCAGCGCGGACGGCACTGCGCTCGATTGGAAACCGCGCAAGAAGCTGTTGCGCCTGAAACTGACCAAGGCCTCCGTGCCGCTTTACGGGGAAGTGGCCGAAGCGCGGTTTGCATCGCTCGCCGCATCGCTTGAGGCCGAAACCGAGGTCGTGACCCTGCGCTGATGCGCGCCTAGAGGTCTGGCCCGCCTTGTTCCACCACGCGGCGAATCCGCCGGATCGCCAGCCAGACCAGCAGGACAACGGGAATGGTCACAACGCCCGTCATCGCGCCTTTGGTGATCCCCAACGCCCCAGCCACCGGATACAGAAGGTAACCCGCGAGCGACACCGCGTAGTAACTGATCGCCACAACCGATAAGCCTTCAACGGTTTTCTGCAGACGCAACTGCATATCGGCGCGCTGGTTCATGCTTTCCAGCAATTGCTGGTTCTGGGCAGACCGCGCCACCTCGACCCGCGTGCGCAACAGGTCCCCTGCCCGCATCGCCCGTGCCGCCATGGCCGATAGCCGGTTCTCGGCAGATTTCACCGTCCGCATGGCCGGTTCATACCGGCGGGTCATGAATTCCGCGAAGGTCTGCCGTCCTTCGAACCGTTCTTCCCGCAAAACCGACACGCGCTGCGCCACGATCGCCTCGTAAGCGCCCGTCGCGCCAAAGCGGAAAGATGTCTGGGCGGACAGGCTTTCCAGTTCCGCTGAAACCGACAGCAAGGCTTTCAAACGATCCTCTTCCTGACCGTCGCCATGTGTCATCGCGGCCATCAGGCGGGTCAGTTCGTTATCGATCTCTCCCATGCGGGGGCCAAGGGCGCGCACCCGCGTGAAACCCAGCATGGACATGGTTTTGTAGGTTTCGATCTCGCACAGACGCTGGACGATACGGCCCACGCGGCGGCGGCCGATTCCGGGCGTGACGAAGACGCCAAACCGCAGATGCCCCGCCGGATCGATCCGGAAGTCACCCGAAACGATGGCCTCGTTGTCAATGACCCGGCTGACGGCCAGGCTTTCGGGCACGAACCAATCCCCCAAGAGCTTGCAGATCTCGGGATCCTCCGGGCGTTCCACAACACGGATCAGGGCCGATGTGATCCGGACACCGGGGGCCGCAGACAGCCATTCATCGGGGAAGACATCCATATCCGCCGGATCGAACGCCCGGTCGGACAATCCCATGATGAACACCGTATAGGTGACGAATTCGGTGTGCTGTTCCCACTTGAGCGTATGTTGACCGATCCGCCCGGAAAAATGCGTGGCCCCCGGTTGCGGATGGGCGGTGCCATAGCGATCGAGAAGCGCAATCAAGTGCTTGAGGTCTTCCGCCTTGTCGCGGGACGCGGCTCCGCTGGGTTTCTTGATGGCCAGGTAAACCGCCCGGCACGGCGCCTCGAGCGACGGAAACGGACGCGCGTGAAGCTCGTTCGAGAGCGGATAGCGGAGCGGATGATCTTCGATTGGGGGCATGGGCGCACCTGTTATACATTCTTGGTGAGCTAGGTATGACGCCACGAGATGTAAAGAAAAAAATGTTTCTATTCAATATTTTACCTGTATCCTACTGTATGCATTGAAAGAATGCCGCTCCTCTGCGCGCCTCGCCCATTCCACATGCAGACCGCGAAACACGGCTCAGGTGGCTGTTCTGACGGGAAATTGAGCGGTCTCAAAGCCTGAATGACCGCCCCATGGTAGAATCACGTCCAACGCTGGGGTCCGGGGTCACGCGACCTCCGGCCCGATGGCACAGGTGCGGAGAACAGGATGAAACTCTTTGTCGGATACGCCACGAACGAAGGCCAGACGCGCAAGATCACGCAACATGTTGCGGATCGTTGTGCCGATCAGGGCCATGCGGTTGAACTTATGGGGCTGGCAGATGCCAGCACGGCAGACCTGTCGCGGTTCGACGCGGCCATTCTGGGCGGGTCCATTCATGTCGGTCACTATCAGAAGGGACTGTCGGAATTCGCCGCAGATCACGTGACGGCGCTCGACGCGATGCCAACCCTGTTCTTGTCGGTGTCGCTGGCGGCCGCCGGACATGATGCCGAGGACTGGCGGGCGCTGGAGGCGATCCTGGCAGATTTTCAGGACGCCACCCAATGGACCCCGGGACAGGTCGCACAGGTTGCGGGGGCGTACAAACCGTCGGAATACGGCGTGTTTCAACGCTTCATCATGCGCCGGATCGTCGCCGCCAAGGATCCGGAGGCCGATCTCGACTGGGACAAGGAATACACCGATTGGGCCGCGCTTGATGCGCAGGTCGATGCGTGGATCGCAAGCTTGCAGACATGAAAAAACCCCGCATCCTGGGATGCGGGGCTGATTTTCAGATGCCGGACCGATCAGGTGATCCGCGTCAGCAAGTCCTCAAGCGACTTTTTCGCGTCGCCGTAGAACATCCGCGTGTTGTCCTTGAA
>CAYZAD010000347.1:0-2986 GCA_964476315.1 uncultured Rhodobacterales bacterium | reverse complement strand
CTTGACACCGATGGACACCGCGACGATCTCGTCAGCTTTGCCGGCTTCCTTCAGACGGATCGCCTCTTCGACGGCGATCTCATCGAATGGGTTCATCGACATTTTCACGTTGGCGAGATCGACACCGGACCCGTCCGCTTTGACACGGACTTTGACGTTGTAGTCGATCACGCGTTTGACAGGCACCAAGACCTTCATATGCGCGTTCCTCTCCTGAATGCGTCGCTGAAAAACGACTCAAAATTTCGTACTCGTCGCAAGCGTCGTATCGAACACCGGCGGGGTGAAACAGGGCAAAATCGTCACGTTAGCGCCAACGGACGTCGCGTTTTCAAGAATTTCCAAGGTTTGCGAAGGGTACGCGTCTCAATTGCAAATACCCTGCAATGCGCGCCATTCCGCTGCGGTCAGAACCGGCGTCGCCTCGAACCCGGGCGGTGTGGCATCCCGCGCCGCCTGTATGCGGTCGCCAAGCCCGGGATGGCTTTGGAAATGCGCGACAAACGGGCTGCTGTCGTTTCCCAGAGCTTTCATGCGTTCAAACATCGTTGCGAGGGCGGATGGCGCGATCTTTGCGTCCCTCAGAACGGCATGAGCAAAAACATCGGCTTCGGCTTCGGCGCTTTGGCTGTAATTGGCCTCGATCAGACGTTCCGCCAAAAGCAGCACGGCCGCACCGCCGGCAAAATCACCAAACAACAGGCCCAGCACCCCAAGAGAGCCTGCCGATCGCAGGGCGTGCCGCGTTGGGTCGCGGCTCACGACATGACCAATTTCATGCGCAAAGACGGCGGCGATTTCTTCGGGTGTCTGCGCCTTGTCGATAAGTCCCCGGAAAAAGACGATGTAATTCCCCGGCAAGGCAAAGGCGTTGATCATGTCGTGATCAAGGACAGACACTGTCAGATCGGGGTTTTCCGGGACGGCAGCCCGAAGTCGCGTTTCCATTTTCTTGAGCGCGGCAACGCCTGCGCGGTTGGTGCAAACGGGCACCGGCGTAAGGCCGGTTTGATCCAGCGCGGACCGGATCTGGTTGAGCGTCACCTCGCCAAGGGCCCGTTCGCCTTCGGGGGGAATGAACCGCGCCAGTTGGTTTGCCATCGTCGGCACGAGGACAAAGATGATCAGTGCGACGGACGCAACGGCGGCGATGGCCCAGCCGAACAGGGGCGCACGTTTGGTCACTTTCGGGCGTTTGGATCTGTTCGGCAGTCTGGGGGCAAGCTGCCGGTCGGGAAGGATCAGGCGCTGCACGGGGTCCGTGGCCAACTGGAGGATCATCTGGTCCAGACCGGCCTGGTCCTGCACTTCGCGTATGTCGACCAGAGGCCAGCGAAAACTGGCCCCACCGTGCCCCACAAGCGCACGGTCCGTTTCATCGACGGTGACCGACACCGGGGTCGGTGACGCGCTGATGCCGTCAAAAAATGTGGCTTCTGTGCTGTAGGTCTCGGGCGTGCGGCCCACGCGGAGCACGGTCATAGCGATGCTCCGACATCAAGCGCGTCGGCAAAGCCTTCGGCTTCGGCGAATTCATCGCGCGGGCGCTGTTGGATCATCGCGATCCCCTCGGGGGGCGACAGCACGAGCGATCCGAAATAGTGCTGTATGATCGGCAGCGTGACAAAGACGTTGGTCAGAGCCGACCAAAGCAGGAAAATGGTGAAATAGATCAGGATGCTGGCCACGATCACGGCAAAGCGGCTGGCCTCTCCGAGGGGGGTGATGACATCACCCATGCCCATTTTGGCCAGAAGATCGGCGGATTGGATTGTGAGCAGCAGAAACCCCAGCAGCATGAAGGGAATGAATACAGCAACGGCAGCCAGAAGCGTGCCCAGGACATAGATCATGGCGACCCGGAACGGGCTGGGTGACATGGAAAGCGATACGCCGTTGATCGACTTGGTGTTGGTCAGCAAACGCAGGGTTTCAACCCGGTAGTGGATCACGCCGTACAACCCTGCAAATGCTGCAATGACGCAAAGCCCGGCACCGGCAGGCACATTGCCTTCGAAGATGACGCCGACGCCTCCGGCCGCGATCAATGCGGCAACGACGACGGGGGCAGTGGCCGGGTAAAGCATGGTCCACGATCCACCCTGGTGCATCCGTGCAGAGCCAAAGAACGTGCGGTCGGTTTTGTATTTCTCGAGCCAGAACGTCATGCGTGGCCACAGGAAGCCGACGCTCAGGATCGTAACAATCCAGTGCACCACTGCCCGCCCGGCATACCCCCAGGCACCGGGTTCCAGCCCAAAGCGCAATCCACGCCACCGGGTGCGGGCCAGGATGTAGCGCCGCGCACGGTATTGTGCGAAAAACCAGAGCGGAATGACCCCGACAAGGCTTGTCGCGTAGGCGGCAAAATTGCCCTGGAACAGCGAAAAGCTGGCAAACATCAGGATCAGGTTCACAATGCCGATGTAAAAGGCCAAGACGACAACGGCGAACAGAAAGCCCAACAGCTTTTCGATCGGGTCGCCCACGTATTCAAGCGGGTGCCCCCCGGGGCGGATCGCCGACCAGTACCAGCGCCGCAAACGGGTTTTCATCCAGAAACGGTAAAACCCGATTGTGAGAACCGTCAGCAGGCCGGTCTTCATCGCCAGCTTGAACAGGGCTTTTCGGCGTCCGACAACGGTTGTTGTCAGCAGATCAGGTGAAGGTGTTGTCGCGCGGGAATCCTCTGGGGGCCATGCGGCCGGTTCCTGATCGCTTTCCTGTCCATTCGGTAAGTTCGGTTTCGGTTCTGGTGCGTCCTGCCGGGTCGCGCCAGGAGAGGCCTTCTGCCAGGGTGAAGGTGGTTGCATCTGACAGGCCCCCGTCCTTGTACTTTTGCAGCCGCACGCCTTTGCCACGCCCCATTTCAGGTAGTTCGTCAATCGCAAAAACCAGCACCTTGCGGTTCTCGCCCACCACCGCGACCGCATCGCCCGTCACCGGCTTGCAGACCTTTGCCTTCACGTCGCCTTTTACGTTGAGA
>CAYZAD010000346.1:0-3002 GCA_964476315.1 uncultured Rhodobacterales bacterium | reverse complement strand
GCGCCGGTTCGTGGCGCGCTACCGCTAGGCGGTTTCGAAACCGCCTTGAAAGAGGTTTCGAAGCCTCTTTCCCGCGCTCAAAACGGCCAGATCAGCGGAATCAGGGCGGATGCCAGCATGCCGACCGTCAGGTTCAGCGGCACGCCGACCTTGAGGAAATCCGAAAACGCATAGCCGCCGGGGCCGTAGACCAGGGTGTTGGTCTGGTATCCGATCGGCGTGGCAAAGGCGCAGGAGG
Source organism: uncultured Rhodobacterales bacterium (assembly GCA_964476315.1). GTDB lineage: Bacteria > Pseudomonadota > Alphaproteobacteria > Rhodobacterales > Rhodobacteraceae > Marivita. The sequence goes on along the minus strand of CAYZAD010000346.1, from coordinate 2,764 downwards.
CCGCGATCATCACCGCGACCACCAGCGGACGTGGGTCGAACCCCATGGCCTGTGCCAACCCGATGGCGATGGGCGTCACCACAACTGCCACGGCATTGTTGCTGACAAGTTCGGTCAGCACGCTGGTCAGCAGGTAGATCGCCCAGACGATGGCCCAGGGCGGCAGGTTCATCAGGTAGGGCGCAAGGGTTTCCACGATCAGCGTCACCGCGCCCGAAGCTTCGAGCGCCGCGCCGATGGCCAGCATCGCGAAAATGAGCGCGAGCAGCTGTCCTTCGACAAAGGAGAAGGCTTCGTCGGAATCCACGCATTTCGTCAGCAGAACCACCGCGACCGCAATGATCGCCAGCGCCAGGATCGGTGCGATGCCAAGGGCAGCGAGGATCACCAGACCCGCAAGCGCGGCTATGGCAATGGGCGCGTGGCTTCTTCGGTAGGCGCGTGCCGTGGGTTTGGATACATCGACGAGGTTCATGTCTTCGGCCAGCCGCTGGATGTCTTCGGGCGTGCCCTCCAGAAGCAGCGTGTCGCCGACCCGCACAACCAGTTCGTCCAGTTGCCGTCCGATGTTCTGGTTGCGGCGGTGAACGGCCAGCGGATAGACGCCGTAGCGGCGGCGCAGACGCATCGCGCCCAGGCGGCGTCCCACCATCTTGCAGACCGGGGTGATCAGAACCTCGACCGTGGTCGTCTCGACCGCTGAGACCTGGTCCACGCGGCGCAGTTCCTTGTTGCGTTGCAGGCTGAGCAACTCGGTCATCTGGGTGCGCAGGACAACCCGGTCGCCGACCTGGAGCTTGACCCCTTCAAGGTCGCGCCGCAGAGATGCATCGCCCCGGATCACGTCGATCAGGCGCACGCCTTCGCGCTTGAAAAGCTGCACGCCCAGCACCTCGCGGCCGATGAGGTTGCTGTCGGGCGGGATCACCGCTTCGGTGAAGAACTTCATCTTGGAACGGTCCGACAGCATGCCCGCCATGCTTGTGCGTTCCGGCAGCAGGTAGCGGCCAAAGAACCACAGGTAGAGCATGCCCCAGGCGATCAGGACCACGGCCAGAGGCGTGACCTCGAAGATGGTGAACGGCGCGAGGCCCTGCGCGCGGGCGACACCGTCGACGAGGAGGTTGGTGGAGGTGCCGATCAGGGTCAGCGTGCCGCCCAGGATCGCGGCATAGCTGAGCGGGATGAGCAGTTTGGACGGCGCCATGCCAAGGGTTTTGGCGAGCTGCACGAAAAGCGGCAGCATCACCACCACCACGGGCGTGTTGTTCATGAAGGCCGAGGCCACGATCACCACCGTCAGGATGCCGACCATGGCGCGTTTGGGGTTCTTTTCCGCAGCCGACTGGGCCGCCGTGGTAAAGGCGGCCAGGGCCCCTGTGCGCACCAGCGCGCCCATCACGAGAAACATCGCGGCAATCGTCCAGGGGGCGGGGTTGGACAGCACTGTGAGCGCATCGGAATAGGGCAGCACCCCGGTGGCCAGAAGAAACCCGACGCCCCCGATCGCCACGACTTCGGTGGGATAGGTTTCGCGCACGAAGAGCGCGAACATGACCACAACCGTGCCAAGCGCAACGAAGGCCTGGGTGGTCTGGCTGATCTCAAATAGGCTGGTCAACACGTGTGGTCGCCCTTGCGCAAGGTCAGGTGGGTTCAGTGTGGCCGGGACGCACAGACGGCACAAGCGCCGCCTTTGGCCGGGGCTGGACAAGCGCAAGGCCCGCCAGCATCACGGCCAGTGCCGCCCAGAAATACGGCGAATAGCTTTCGCCCAGGAACAGCATTGCCCATGTCACGCCGAAAAGCGTGACAAGGTAGCTGATCTGCACCGCGAAGACCGGACCGGCACGGCCCACCAGCCAGACATAGGCGGTATAGGCCCCGGCATGCAGCACCGATGATGCGACGATGGCTTGCGCTGGCGCGCCCCAACTGGCCAGCGGGTCGATGAACTGCCCCGTGGTCAGCGCCATGGGCAGCGCGATCACCGTGCCCACAAGCGATGCGCCGAACAACACCTGCACCGGATCAAGGCCGTTTGTGCCCAGCTTGGCCACCACGTTCCCCTCCAGAGCATAGCACAGGGAGGCAATCAGCGCGACCATCACCCACAGCGCGCCGATTTCCGCAGGGAGGCTGGCGTCCGGCACGATCAACAGGCTGATGCCGCAGAACCCAAGGCTCAGCCCGCCCAGACGCCGCCAGCGAAAGCTTTCATGCCCCATGGCCAGAGCGATCGGGAAGGCCAGCATCGGGATGCTGCTGAGCAGGATCGACAGGACACCTGCCGGCAGATAGACCGCCGCACTGTAGGATGCGATCCCGGGGATGATGGTTCCGATCAGGGCAATGATCCCGTAAAGCCGGATATCCCGTGCTGCAAAGCGCACCCGCTTGCCGCGCAACGCGCAGATCAGGCCAAGCATCACGGCGCCAAGGCTGAGTTGCCAGAAGACGATGCCAAGCGGGCGGTAGCCGCCACTGACGGCCAGCTTTGACAGGGGCTGCGTGGCCCCCCAGGCCGCGCCGGCGCAGATCAGGATGAGAAGCGGGGCAAACCGGGCCATGTCAGGGCATGCTGGGTTGCAGGCGCCCGCCATCGCGGATCATGTGGATCGCAGTGGCCTTGCCGGTGCGGTCGTCGGTCTCGACCAGCACGCCGGACAGGGTGGCCTCGTCCATCGCGGGCTGAAAGCGTCCCTTGCTCATGCCGGTCACGAAGCGGCGCATCGGTTCGGTCTTTTCCATCCCGATCACCGAA
>CAYZAD010000345.1:0-3030 GCA_964476315.1 uncultured Rhodobacterales bacterium | reverse complement strand
ATGAACACCCGCCTGCAAGTGGAACACCCCGTGACCGAAGCCATTTTTGGCGTCGATCTGGTGCGCGAACAGATTCGCGTTGCATCGGGCCTGCCGCTGTCCTTCGAACAGGAGGACCTTGTGATCAATGGCCACGCCATCGAGGCCCGCATCAACGCCGAGAAAGTGCCAAGCTTTTCCCCTTCGCCAGGCCGGATCACGCAGTACCACGCGCCCGGCGGGCTTGGCGTTCGTATGGACAGCGCTCTGTATGACGGCTACCGCATCCCGCCCTATTACGACAGTCTGATCGCCAAATTGATCGTGCATGGCCGCGACCGGGACGAGGCGATCGCCCGCATGGCCCGCGCCCTGGGAGAATTGATCGTGGACGGTGTGGACACAACCGTGCCGCTCTTTCGCGACCTTCTGCAGGACCCGGACCTGCACAAGGGCGACTACAATATCCACTGGTTAGAGCATTGGCTGGACAGAACCTATGCGAAACCGGGCGGGTGAATGGACCTGAGCGCAGGTCTCGTCACGCGGGCGGTGGATCATGACCGTTACACCTGAACTGCTGCTTGAAGCCTACCGCGCCGGTGTGTTCCCGATGGCCGAACATCGCGACGACCCCGAGGTCTTCTGGGTCGATCCGCGCAAGCGGGGTGTGTTCCCGTTGGGCGGATTCCACATCTCGCGCAGCCTTGCCAAAGCGTTACGGCGCGACGATTACACTGTCACGCGCAACACGGCCTTTGGCGATGTGATTGACGCCTGCGCAGACCGTAGCGAAACCTGGATCAATCACGATATCCGGTATCTTTACGAGGAATTGCACCGTCGCGGTGCGGCGCATTCCTTGGAGGTCTGGCAAGACACGCGTCTTGTCGGCGGAATCTACGGTGTCACGGTCGGCGCCGCATTTTGCGGGGAAAGCATGTTCTCACGCAGGCGGGATGGATCGAAAATCGCGCTTGCCTGGCTTGTGGACCTGTTGCTGCGCAGCGGCTTTGTCCTGTTTGACACGCAATTCCTCACACCGCATCTGGCCTCTCTGGGCGCGGTCGAAATCACCCGCAGCGATTACCATCGGCAATTGGCCAAAGCCTTGCAACAAGAGGCCGATTTCACCTCGCAACCGCTGGCGGCAAGCGGTCAAGAGGTGGTGCAGCGCAACACCCAGACGTCATAGCGCGGATGATCCATCGCATTCAGCGCGGGCGATGACGCGATCATCCAGCCCTCGAACACCGGCATATCCATACCGATTTCAGTGATCGTCAGCGATGCATAGGCCTCGCCTGCGGCGTTGCCGTTCGGATAACGGCACTCTCTGACCTCGATCGTGATGCGCCCGACCCGTTTGGTCTGGGCATTGCCAATCTCCAGGTCGGACACCTGCCCCGTCAGCTTGTCAAGCGCCCGCACGGTTACGCCGGTCCCGTTGGTCGTGGCAAGCTGGGCAGGCACCGCGAAGGCGGAGACCATCAATGCCAATGAAAAGACCGAAAGGCGGATCATGGTGCACATCGCTTTGCGGCGCCGGCCAGGGCGATTATTCCGGGCTCCAGGCCTCGTAATCCCGGCGTTCTTCCGGCACGGGACGGCGAATGGATCCGGCAGGCGCATAGGCCAGTGCCGTCCCCGTCAGGTTTTCCTGATGCGGCTTTTCCCAGGCTTTCTTGGGCAACGGCCGTTCGGTCGGCGGCTCTTTGAAGGTGTGGTGCAACCAGCCATGCCAATCCGCGTCAACGCGGCTGGCTTCGGGTTCACCATCGTAGATCACCCAGCGCCGTTTCCCGTCAGCGGTCTGGTAAAAGACGTTACCCTGGCTGTCTTCCCCCACCTTGTTGCCCTTGCGCCATGTGTAAAGCTGGGTGCCGAGCGTCTGCCCGTTCCACCAGGTAACAGCGCGCAGCAATGTATTGAGCATGCCCATGGGCGACTCCTTCAGTTGGGTCGTCGGTGTTATACGGTCAGATCAGGCAAGAGGTCCAGCGCAGCTATGCCGCATCCGGAGCCAGCGCCGTCACCTCTATTTCGATGCGGTATTTCGGGTCGATCAACCCGCATTCGATCATCGTCGCCGCAGGGGGATTCGCACCGAATGTCGCTGAAAGCACCGGAAAACACGGCTCGAATTCGTGACGGTCCGGCAGGTAATAGGTCACACGCACAACGTCCGCCAGCGACGCGCCTGCCTTGGCCAATGCCGCTTCGATCGTCTCAAGCGCTGATGTGCACTGTTCGACAACGGTGTCCCCCTGCCCCACCGTCCCGGCGACATGCACAAAGCCACCGGCCACAACGGCCCGGCAATAGCCAACCCTGGTTTCAAACTCTCCACCCGACGAGATGCGTGTGATGGTCATCGACAAATCCTCAAAAAAGAAGGGCGGGCCAAATGCCCACCCCTGTTGGTGTTCTGTGTTGCCCCGCGTCAGCCGGCCGTCGCGGGTTCTTTCTTTTGATCCGCGTAGATCATCAGCGGTTTCGCATCCGAGGTCACAGCCTCTTCATTCACCACCACTTCGACCACGTCATCCATGCCCGGCAGTTCGAACATGGTATCCAGCAGAATGTCCTCGAGGATCGACCGCAGACCGCGCGCACCCGTCTTGCGCTCAATCGCGCGTTTCGCGATGGCGCTCAGCGCATCGTCGGTAAAGCTCAGCTGTGTGTCCTCCAGTTCAAAGAGGCGCTGATACTGTTTGACCAAAGCGTTTTTCGGCTGCGTGAGGATGATGACCAACGCTTCTTCGTCAAGGTCTTCCAGCGTTGCGATCACCGGCAAACGACCGACGAATTCGGGGATGAGACCAAACTTGAGAAGGTCTTCCGGCTCAAGCTTCTTGAAGGTTTCACCCACGCCTGCATCGCTTTCGTCGCGCACATCGGCCCCAAAGCCCATCGCCGACCCCTTGCCACGCTGCTTGATGATCCGGTCAAGCCCAGCAAACGCCCCGCCGCAGATGAACAGGATGTTCGTTGTATCCACCTGCAGGAATTCCTGCTGCGGATGCTTGCGCCCACCCTGCGGCGGCACCG
>CAYZAD010000344.1:0-3057 GCA_964476315.1 uncultured Rhodobacterales bacterium | reverse complement strand
CCCGCCCGGTTGCAGGAATTCCAGGTTGTTGGAAAGCCTTGCGCGACCGCACTAAGGCCGCAGGCCCTTGGCGCTTTCCTTGATTGCTGAATACTGACCCGATGGGCGAAAGCGCCAAAGATAGTCGGGCAATACTGCTTCGAGCGCGACCGGCGTGATGCCGAGTTCGGCGAAGCTCTTTGCGCCTGAAGACACGACATTGTCGTTGCGCAGGTTTTCAACCTGATCCCGGGTGATCTGGGCCGGGATGATGCCGAAAGACAGCTTGTTCAATACGTCGAAAAATGTCCCCATGATCGACGCAAGGAAGAAAGGGATGTTCACAATCAAGCGCTTGCGCCGGATGACATCCAGCATCTGGCGCATTAACTCGCGGAACGTGTTCACATCAGGCCCGCCCAGTTCGTACACGCCCGGAGCAGCCTTTCCATTGAGCGCAAGCGCTGCGGCCTTGGAAATATCATCAACATAGACCGGCTGGAATTTCGTGTCGGCCCCGACCACGGGTAGAATCGGTCCCAACCGTGCCATGCTGGCAAACCTGTTGAAGAACTGGTCCTCGGGTCCAAAAACGATGGAGGGGCGGAGGATGTGCGCTCCTGGCATATACTCAAGCACTGCAGCCTCACCCTGCGCCTTGCTGCGCTGGTAGGCGCTCTTGCCCTTGGCATCTGCGCCGATGGCGGAAATATGGACCATCGTGTCAATGCCCGCAGCAGCGGCCAGCCGGGCAACGCGCCCCGCGCCATCTGCCTGGATGGCATCAAACGTGTTCTTTCCGCTCTCGGCCAGAATGCCAACGCAATTCACGACTGCGTCCGCACCCTGCATTGCAGCGGCGACGCTCGCGTCGTCCCGGATGTTGCACAACACAGGTTCGACCTGCCCCACAACGCCATACGGCTTTACAAAGATCGCCTCGTTGGGGCGTCTTACGGCAACCCGCACACGCCAGCCCTCTTTCGCCATCCGCCGCGCGATGTAGCGTCCAACAAAACCCGAACCGCCATAAATCGTGACGAGCTTAGACATCTGGTTTCTCCCGGTGTGACCCAGTCGAACGTCTAGTGCCCCAGCGTCCTATCGGCAAGATGCGGCATTGCCGCAAAGGCGATGTTGCCTTGATCAAAAATGCCCGTTGACAGCCCTGTGGGACAAGATTAAACGCCAGCCTCACGACACCTGCCCAGGTGGCGGAATTGGTAGACGCGCTAGCTTCAGGTGCTAGTGTCCGTATGGACGTGGAGGTTCGAGTCCTCTCCTGGGCACCAAATAATCTGCACAACTTGTTGATTCTTAACGGCTTTTAACCATTCAAGCCGTGGCGCAGAACATGTCGGATCACAAAACAGCGCCTGCTCTCTTCATGAAGACGGTATCTTCTTAATCGTCAGTGGAGTCGCGGGGACCTGAGACGACACTATCCGCCAGATCGAATCTCATTCTCTTTGCGAACGAGGTCAAAGACGGTTGCCCGTGCTCGGGCGATCCAAGCAGCCTGCAAGCTGGTTGAGTTCTGGTTTCACCTTCGAACCAAAGAGCGGACCTTCCCGGGAAACATCTTCTCAGGGTCGGGCGATCACAGCCTGTGGAGGTCGCCAACGATGACTCGGTCAACTCTGAGCCTCCGAAGGTCTCAGAGGGTGTGTTGACGTACTTGCCTTTGAAATGTGCATACCCGTCAGAGTGGCGCAAGCGTTCTGCTGAGGGATCGTGCGGTTTTGTGATCGATGTCTGTGGAGACCGACGTCAGGGCCACCATACCAAAGACGATGCCAACAAGGTCCGTAACGCTTTGATCGACCGTTTCCTGAGTGGGAGTAGTCGTCCGGTAACAGATATGCGGTTCATGAAGGCAAATCCACCCGCTTCGCAGTTGCAAGAGTTCGGGGACAATACCTTTCAAGTCTTTGACGCAAAGGCAGCTCTTCAAGAGATCGAAAACCTGGGCGCCACACTTGCCACACTTGCTACATCTGCTAAATGCCTTCCTCAAAAACGCGTTCTTAGCGCAATCAGAAAACGTAGCAGTACCACGAGGCCGAAAACGCAAAACCCCGACAGCGCCTGCAACTGGCGGTCCGCGAGACACTGCCAACACCGCATTGGGCCAGCTTCGGACCAGATCACACCGTATTCCTAGCACAAGACGCTGCACTACAGGCGACCATGAATCCCTACCAACATGAGGCAAATCTGGACAACGCCATCGCGCAAGCGCAGCCGCTGGCCGTTGCCTATGGACTTGAGACATGACAAATCCGATTGAGGCCAAGCTGGCCGAACTTTCACCGACATACCGGCCACATAACGCGCAGCAAGACGCGATCCGCACGGTGGAAGACCCGCAGAAGATTGCGGACAGTATCGACCAAAAGCTTGCAGCAATAACGGAGATTGCGAACAGGCATTGGGGCGAAGGCGTTGCCGAGATCGACGACTTGCTGTCTGCGCTTGTTCTATACACTCCATCGGCCTGGAATCCCGACACGGCAAGTGTGTCTGTCCTGTACGCGGGTTTGTCTAACGAGCGTATTTTCGAACTTGGCAAGCGGGCCGGTGCAGATACGCGGTCAGAGGATGAAATCATTTTGTCGGCAATCTTTGCGGACATCCTGGGGCGGGAACCGGACGCGGACGAATTGGCGATCTGGTTGGGCATGCGGGCTGACGGTATGGGATGGGCTGAACTCGTGCCTTCGATCCTAAAGGACAGTCTGGGCAACGACTATTTCGGCGGTGGCGAAGGTGTCGATACCTTGTTCGTAGCTGGAAACTCGTCCAGCTACACCCTCGAAATCTTCGCCGGTAGTGACACGCTCAACCTTGCAGACAGGCGGAGCGATGGAACCGGTGACGATGCGTTCGATGCGATTGAACTTCTGCAGTTCGGCGACGGTTTTTCGTTCTTGGCAGACGGCGCAGTTGATATCCGGATGTTGGCAGGCGTCGCCACCCTCACAGAAGAGGAATTGCGCGAGATTACCGAGGTATACATTGCCTACTTCAACAGGTCCCCTGATGCCATCGGTCTGAACTTCTGGGGAACGGCCTTCG
>CAYZAD010000343.1:0-3062 GCA_964476315.1 uncultured Rhodobacterales bacterium | reverse complement strand
ACTCCCTTAGCAGGGGAGCGCCTTCGACCACTCGGCCACGTCTCCGTCGACCCGTGTAAGCAAGCGTGCAGGCGGGGACAAGGCCAAATTGACCAGGGACGGATGAAAAGACTATGCCTGACGGGGCAAACGGTCTGACGCGGCCGAAAGGAACATCCCTATGCCCTCGTCCCCTCTGTCTGCGCCGCTGGACCTGCCCTGCGGGGTCCGTTTGGCGAACCGCATCGGCAAGAGCGCGATGACCGAAGCGCTCGCCGGGCCGGACGATGCGCCGAACGTGGCGCATGACACGCTTTATGCGCGCTGGTCCAGGGGCGGCATGGCGGTGCAGCTGACCGGAAACGTAATGATCGACCGGCGCTATCTGGAGCGCCCCGGCAACGTGGTGGTGGAGGACCGGCGCGACCTGCCGGCGCTGAAATCCTGGGCTGCGGCGGGGAAATCGGGGGGCAGCCGGATCTGGATGCAGATCAGCCATCCGGGGCGGCAATGTCCGATTGTCGTGACCATGCGCCCGCTCTCGCCTTCGGCCGAGAAGCTCCGCATCCTTGGCCTCTTCGGCAAACCGAGGGAAATGACCGAGGCCGATATCGAGGAGGCGATCCAGCGCTACGCCACCACCGCGCAGATCGCGCAGGAGGCCGGGTTTGACGGCGTGCAGATCCACGCCGCGCATGGCTATCTCATCAGCCAGTTCCTGTCGCCGATCACCAACCGGCGCAGCGATCTCTGGGGTGGATCGGTCGAAAACCGGGCGCGGTTCCTGCGGCGGGTCTATGCCGCGGTGCGCGCGGCTGTCGGGCCGGGTTTTCCGGTGGCCGTCAAACTGAACTCAGCCGATTTCCAGAAGGGCGGGTTCAGCCTTGAAGACAGCACCCGCGTCGCGGCGTGGCTGGAGGAGGACGGCATCGACCTGATCGAACTGTCGGGCGGCACCTATGAGCAGATGAGTTTCGTCAACGGCACCGACACGACCGAACAGCGCGACAGCACCACGCGGCGCGAGGCGTATTTCCTCGACTACGCGCGCGAGCTGCGCAAAGCCGTGACCGTCCCGATCATGGTCACCGGCGGCTTCCGCAATACCGACGCAATGGAGCAGGCGCTGACAGAGGATGGCATCGACATGATCGGCCTCGCCCGGCCGCTCTGCATCGACCCGGACGCGGCAGGCAAACTGATCGACGGGACCAAGCGGCAGGTGGGCATCGACGAGGGCGGGTTGATGCTGGGTACGGGGTTCTTGGGCGCCAACACCAAAAGCTGGTTCATCAACCTGCTCAATACCGCCTCAAGCGTCGAATACTACGTATTGCAAATGACCCGCATGTCGCGCGGGGAGCCGCCCCAGACCATCCACCGCATCAGCACGATCGGCACCTTCCTGTGGTATCTGACGATGACGACCGTGAATGGGGTGCGCCGCAAGATCGGCTAAGCACGCTCAGGCAGGCAGAACGCCGCCTTACAGCTCCATCCGGAAATACCGCAGATGCGGGGTCAGCTCCGGGGTGATCGTCGCCACCGCGCTGTCATGGGGCTCGGCGTCGCTGAACCCGAGCCGATGATAAAGCGATATCATGGGTGTGTTGCCCCGAAACGTATCGGCCACCAATTCGGTCACGCCAAGCTCTCGGGCCGCCGTGATCCGCGCTGCAATAAGCGCCGCGCCAAGGCCGGTTCCGCGATAGGGCGGGTGGACGTAGAGATGCTTCATCTCCGCCACCTTTTCCGACACCCGGCGCAAGGACCCGGTCCCAACTGCGCGCCCAGTGGCGTCATGCGCAAGGAAGTAGGCTCCCTTCGGCGGGAGGACCGCGTCGAAATGCGAAAAGAAATAATCGACATGCTGCATCACGTCGAATTCCGGGGCACCAAGATCGCGGAACTTGTCATAGGCCCATGTCACATGAGCCGTCAAAAGCGCCCTTGCCGCCTGCATCGGAACATCATCCGCGCTCTGATACGAGACCAGACGCGCAGCACCGATACCGGTATTATGATGATTTGAGTTGGGTCCAATCATCTCCTGAATCTCTCCACCCAGCATGGTAGCCTCCAGTGTTTCTTCATTTGCACATTTTATTAGCCTCGAATGGCAAAATGCCCTAATCAGGAAAAAATACCCACATGAAAGTCAAACTATCATGTCGTTAGACTGGCGCAACCTCCCATCCCTCGCGGCGCTCCGGGCCTTCGATGCAACGGCCCGCAATGGCGACTTTGCCCGCGCGGCGCGGTCACTGAACGTGACCCATGCCGCTGTTGCGCAGCAGGTGCGTGCGCTGGAGAAGGATTTGGGGATGAGCCTCGCCGTGCGCGAAGGCCGGTCGGTGAGGTTGACCCCGCTTGGCGTGGAGCTGGCCCGGTCGCTTGCCGAGGGGTTCGAGACGATCGCCGACGGCATCAACGCATTGCGCCGCCGGGAACAACGGCGGGGGATCCGGGTCACCGCAACGCCGTTTCTTGTGGATCGGATCATCACGCCACGGCTGTCCGAATTCTGGGACGCGCATCCCGGCTCCGAGATTTCGATTCACCCGTCGCGGGAATATATCGACATTGCGTCAGAAGGCTTCGATCTGGCGATCCGCGCGCTCCCGAACAGCACCGAAATGACGTGGCCCGGCGTCGATGTCGCGCCGCTGGCCGAGATGCTGGTTGTGGGGATCGTGGCGCCGAAGCTGCTCGAAGATGCCTCTGCCAACCCGCAGGACCTGCCTTGGCTGGAACATGATGGCATGATGAGCAAGCTGATCATGATGCGCGATTGCGGGCTGCAGGTTGAAAAGCTGACCTTTGTCCCCATCGGCAGCCCCAACCTGTTGATGGAGGCTGTGCGCCAGGGGCTTGGGGCCACGCTGTTCAGCGAACAGTTCACCCGCGAGGATCTTGCCGCAGGGCGTCTTGTGCAGGTGCCCCTGCCCAAGACGCTCTATGCGCGCTACCTCGCGGTGACGCCCAAGGGCCCGCGCCACGCTCTGGTCGAACCGTTCGTTGAGTGGGTGCGCACGCTCTTCTGACGTGCGCCCTGATCAGGTGTTGAAGAGGAAGTGCAGCAC
>CAYZAD010000342.1:0-3071 GCA_964476315.1 uncultured Rhodobacterales bacterium | reverse complement strand
GGGAAATAAGCGTCCGCGCGCAGGAATGCAAGGCGTGTCCGCATTGCCCTTTGCGCCGGGTCGTGGCATCGCATCTGCAAACGACAACGGGGCGGGCAGACGATGCGACACGCAGAACAGGTGACCTTTGGCGGGTCGGGGTTGGACCGCGCGGCAGACTTGCGGGGCGATATCCCGGCGTTGGCACGGGCGATGCAGGATGCCGGATCGCGCACGATCCTGCTGTGGAAGGGCAAGCCATTGGTGGTTGCAGATGGCGACGGACGGACTGTCGCGCGCCTGCCTCTGGATCACCCCGTTCTGAAAGAGGCGCAGGTGCCGCCGATCCTGCTGGGGCGCGAGGATGGCGCGGTGCGCTTTGCGCATGACATCTCGGCCTGGGAGCCGGAGGCGGACCTGAGCCAGGTCGGCGCGTTTATCGACAAGAGCGAACAGCAGCACCCGTCGCTGCCCGACACGCACCGGTTTGCCGAACTGCGTGCGGTGATGTCCATGCTGAGCCCCCGCGATGCCGAACTCGCGGCCACCGCCAAGGCAATTTTTGGGTGGCATGACACGCATGGGTTCTGTGCCCGGTGCGGGGCCCAAAGCGATGTGACACAGGCAGGCTGGCAGCGGGTTTGCCAGTCCTGCGGTGGCAGCCATTTCCCAAGGACCGATCCGGTGGTGATCATGCTCATCACGCGCGGCAACAAGGTTTTGCTGGGCAGATCGCCCGGCTGGCCCGAAGGCATGTATTCCTGTCTTGCCGGGTTCGTCGAACCGGGCGAAACCATCGAGGCCGCCGTGCGCCGCGAGGTGTGGGAAGAGGCGGGCGTGCATGTCGGAGAGGTGCGCTACCTCGCCAGCCAGCCATGGCCGTTTCCGTCCTCGCTGATGTTCGGCTGCCAGGGGTTCGCCACGAGCGATGATATCACCATAGACCCGGTCGAAATCGAAGACGCGCTCTGGGTGTCGCGCGAAGAGGTGATGGATGCCTTTGCCGGGTTGCGCGAGGGGCTGCTGCCCGCAAGAAAAGGCGCGATAGCGCATTTTTTACTGCGCAACTGGGTTGCCGACACGCTCGAATGACGCAACTTTCAGTGGGTGCGCATAACGAGGGAAAGCCATGCAGATCACAGCCACCGAGGATATCGCGGCCCCGATCGACCACGTCTTTGCGGAATTGACGGATTATGCCGCGCTTGAACGCCAGGCCTTGCGCCGGGGAATCGACGTGCGGCGCAGGTTCAAGGGGACCGCGCCCGAGATCGGCGAGGGCTGGGAGGCGCGCTTTCGCTTTCGGGGCAAGGAACGGGACGCGCAGATCCGGCTTGAGACGCAGGATGCGCCGAACGCGCTGGCGTTCACGGGAACGTCCGGCGGGCTTGAGACGCGCACGGCGATCGACCTTGTGCCATTGTCCCCGAATCGCACGCGGGTGAACGTGGTGTTCAAAATGGTTCCCAACACGTTGTCGGCGCGGCTGCTCGTGCAGTCCTTCAAACTGGCGCGGTCAAACATCAACAAGCGTTTTCAAAAACGCATGGCGGGCTACGCCCGCGATATCGAAGGCAAGGTGGCGAAATCGGCATGACATTGAAAACCTGGATAATGGCGGCTTTTCTGGCGCTGCCGACCACTTTGGGCGCGCATGAATTCTGGATCGAACCCGACGCCTACCAGGTGGCCCCCGGTGCCAGCCTGACGGCCAAGCTGCGCGTTGGTGAAGAGTTCAAGGGCTCCGAGCAGTCTTACCTGCCGCGCAATTTCCGCCGCTTCGACATGCGGTGTGACGGACAGATGGCCAAGGTGCCGGGACGCGCCGGGGACCGGCCTGCGCTGGCGGTCAAAGCGCCGGGCGACGGGCTGTGCGTGGCGATCCATGTCACGCAGAACTTTTCGCTGACCTACCGGGAATGGCAGAAATTCGTGAATTTCGCAGAACACAAGGATTTCCGCAGCGCCCTTGCCGATCATGCCGCCCGCGGATTGCCGGAAACCGGGTTCAAGGAAATCTACAGCCGCCACGCCAAGAGCCTTGTCGCGGTTGGATCGGGTCGCGGCGCCGACAGTGTCGTGGGGCTGGAGACCGAGATCGTGGCAGAGGCCAATCCCTATACCGACACCGTGTCGGGCGGTCTGCCGATCCGCGTGCTGTACCAGGGCAAGCCGCGCGCGAATGCGCAGGTCGAATTGTTCGCCAAATCGCCCTCCGGGTCGGTCGAGGTGACCTTGCACCGGACCGATGGCACCGGGCGCGTGCGTCTGCCCGTGCGGGCAGGCTACGCCTATTTGGCCGATGCGGTGGTCCTGCGCCCGGTCGCGCCGCAGAACGAGGGCGACCCGGTCTGGGAATCGCTTTGGGCGTCGCTGACATTCGCGGTGCCCCGGTAAGGGGCGCTGCCCCTAGTGCCAGTCGAAAAAGCCCGGTCCGGCGCGATCGAGCAGCGTTTTGGCAAGCGTTCTGCCCAGGTCTGAACCACTGGCGATTGGCCCGCTGATTTCATCGGCATGCGACTGCGTCCCATCGGGGCGCAGCACCTCGCCCCGCAGGCGCAGCGTATCGCCGTTGAGTTCCGCCAAGGCCGCGATGGGCGTTTCGCAGGAACCGTCCAGCGTTTTGAGGAACATGCGCTCTGCCGCCAGGCGCTGACCCGTTTCGGCATCGTGGATCGCCGCCAGCATCTCTGCTGCGCGCGTGTCATCCGCGCGCCGTTCGATGCCAATGGCGCCCTGTGCCACAGCGGGCAGCATGTCGTCGGCTTCAATGGCGGTTTTCGGCACCTCGTCCATCTTGAGACGATTAAGGCCCGCCATGGCGAGAAAGGTGCAGGAGGCAACGCCGTCTTCGAGCTTTTTCAGCCGGGTTTGCAGGTTGCCCCGGAATTCGACCACCTTGAGATCGGGGCGGCGGTTCATCAGTTGCGCGCGGCGGCGAAGTGAGGACGAGCCAACCACCGCGCCTTCGGGAAGATCCGCGATGGCGGTCACGTGGTGCGAAATGAACGCATCCCGCACGTCTTCGCGCGGCAGGTAGCAATCCAGCAACAGGCCGTCGGGCTGAACCGTGGGCATGTCCTTCATTGAAT
>CAYZAD010000341.1:0-3149 GCA_964476315.1 uncultured Rhodobacterales bacterium | reverse complement strand
AAGGTGATCCTTGTCGGGTCGAACGACCTTCAGTCGCTTTATGTGGCAAACAACGTCTGCTCTGCGGTGGAGTATTTCCGCAAGCTGGGCGGCAATGTGGGTGTGGCCGGTCTGGTCATCAACAAGGATGACGGCTCTGGCGAGGCGCAGGCCTTTGCCGAAGCGGTGAACATCCCCGTGCTGGCATCCATTCCGCAGGACGACGACCTGCGCAAGAAATCCGCGAATTACCAGATCGTCGGCACCGATGCCTCGCCCTGGGGCGCGCTCTTTGCCGAGTTGGGTCTGAACGTGGCCGAAGCCCCACCGGTGCGCCCCGCGCCGCTGAGCCAGGATGGACTGCTCGAACTCTTCGATGGGTCTGAAACCGGCGCTGGCGTGGTGCTTGAGCCCGCCACTGACACCGACATGCGCGGCAAGAACGCGGCCCCGAAAGAGTCTTTGGAAGTGATTTACGACGAAGCGTGAGGGTTAGCCGCCCGCACGTAAATGGGAACCAAAAGAGAAGTAGAGACGTGAGCAACGAAGAAACATACGACGAAACGGCCGAAGTCGAGGTGATCCGCGGGGAACCGCGGGTTGACACCTCGGACGCGCCCGTGATCGCGGATGGGCTTGGCTGCCATTCCGGCTCTGAGATGGAGAAGGCCGCGCGTTTGGCCGGCAACTCCGAGATGCTGGATCAATTCGCCAAGGATTATCCGACCGGCCCGCATGACCAGCCACAATCCATGTGCCCCGCATTCGGGTCTTTGCGCGTTGGGCTCAGGATGAAACGGACAGCGACCGTGCTGTCTGGTTCCGCCTGTTGTGTCTACGGATTGACCTTCGTGTCTCATTTCTACGGTGCGCGCCGATCCGTCGGTTATGTGCCGTTCAATTCAGAAACACTGGTGACCGGAAAGCTTTACGAAGACATTCGCGACTCCGTTCATGAAATGGCGGACCCGGACCGCTTTGATGCGATCGTGGTGACAAACCTGTGTGTGCCCACGGCCTCCGGTGTGCCCTTGCGTCTGCTTCCCAAAGAAATCAACGGCGTCCGGATCGTCGGCATCGATGTGCCCGGTTTCGGTATCCCGACCCATGCAGAGGCGAAAGACGTGTTGGCCGGCGCGATGCTGAATTACGCGCGCGAAGAGATCAAAGCCGGTCCTGTTCAAGCGCCTGAAGGCGGCAAATCCGACCGACCGACAGTTGCTCTGCTTGGCGAGATGTTCCCCGCCGACCCGATGATGATCGGCGCGATGCTGGCCCCGATGGGTCTGGCCGCTGGCCCTGTTGTTCCGTGCCGGGAATGGCGCGAGCTTTATGCCGCGCTCGATTGCGGCGTGGTGGCTGCGATTCATCCGTTCTACACCGCTGCCATCCGCGAGTTCGAGGCGGCTGGTCGACCCATCGTGGGATCTGCGCCTGTGGGCCATGACGGCACTGCCGCATGGCTTGCGGGGATAGGCGATGCCTATAACATTCCCGCCGCCCAGATCGCCGCAGCTCAGAATGCGTTCCTCCCTGCGATCAAGGGTGCATTGGCGCAGACGCCGATCAAGGGCACGATCACCCTTTCGGGCTATGAAGGTTCTGAATTGCTGGTGGCGCGCCTGCTGGTCGAAAGCGGGGCCGACCTGCGCTATGTCGGCACGGCATGCCCGCGCACAAAATGGTCCGACCCAGACCGCGAGTGGCTCGAAAGCAAAGGCATCAAGGTCACCTACCGCGCGTCTCTCGAAGACGATTGCGCGGCGATGGAAGCGGTAAAGCCTGATCTCGCCATCGGCACGACTCCGGTTGTGCAGAAGGCCAAGGAAATGGGCATCCCCGGCCTTTACTATACGAACCTGATTTCGGCGCGGCCCTTGATGGGTCCGGCAGGGGCCGGATCCCTGGCCGAAGTGATCAACGCTGCCATCGCGGGCAAATCGCGTATGGATGACATGAAGGCGTTCTTCGAGGGTGTTGGCACCGGAGATACCGCTGGCGTCTGGGAAGGCTCCCCGAACCTGCGCCCCGATTTCCGCGCACAGCATCAGAAGAAGCTCGACAAACAGGCGCGTGCCGCCAAAGCGCAGGAGATGATCTGATGCTGATTCAAGATCATGATCGCGCGGGTGGCTATTGGGGCGCGGTGTACGCCTTTACCGCGGTAAAGGGCCTTCAGGTTGTCATCGACGGACCGGTCGGATGCGAAAACCTGCCTGTGACGTCCGTTCTGCACTACACGGATGCGCTTCCTCCGCATGAGCTCCCTATCGTGGTTACTGGCCTCGGTGAGGAGGAGCTGGGTCGGGAGGGGACCGAGGGGGCTATGAAACGCGCCTGGGGTGTTCTCGATCCAGCTCTCCCTGCGGTTGTTGTGACAGGCTCCATCGCCGAAATGATCGGCGGCGGTGTCACGCCACAAGGCACCAACATTCAGCGCTTTTTGCCGCGCACCATCGACGAGGATCAGTGGGAAAGCGCAGATCGCGCGATGACGTGGATCTTTACGGAATTTGGCATGACCAAAGGTCGGATGCCGCCCGAAAAGAAGCGCGAAGAAGGCGCAAAACCGCGCGTGAATATCCTTGGTCCGATGTACGGTACGTTCAATATGCCGTCCGATTTGGCCGAAATCCGTCGCCTCGTCGAAGGAATCGGTGCCGAGGTCAACATGGTGATGCCGCTGGGCAGCCACCTGGCCGAAATGCGGAACCTTGTGAACGCGGATGTGAACATCTGCATGTACCGCGAATTCGGTCGCGGTCTCGCGGAATGCCTTGGCAAACCCTACCTTCAAGCGCCGATCGGGATGGATTCGACCACCAGGTTCCTGCGCAAGCTGGGCGAAATGCTCGACCTTGATCCGGAACCGTTCATCGAACAGGAAAAACACTCCACGCTAAAGCCTGTCTGGGACCTTTGGCGGTCGGTGACCCAGGATTTCTTTGCCACGGCCAGTTTCGGAATCGTTGCCAACGAGACCTACGCGCGCGGCATCCGCAACTACCTCGAAGGTGATCTGGGCCTGCCATGTGCCTTTGCCGTTGCACGGGTTGCCGGATCGAAGACCAACAACGAGGAAGTCCGGTCACTTGTCCACAACAAGAAACCGCTCGTCCTTCTGGGTTCGATCAACGAGAGGATGGACCTGGCCGAATTGAAGGCCGGGC
>CAYZAD010000340.1:0-3158 GCA_964476315.1 uncultured Rhodobacterales bacterium | reverse complement strand
GAACTTCTACATCGAAGGCATCACCGGCGACATCCCGAACTGATCGGCGACGGCGCAGACGGATGTCTGGCACACAACTGGAAAGCCCCGCTTCTGCGGGGCTTTTTTGTTCGGTTCACACTTGCCGACGCCTGATCGCACGTACCGGTCCCTATACGGAGCCGATACAATCAGGTGATCATGGCACCTGGATCGACATCAGGTATGCCACCAAATCCGCCATCGGCTCGGGTGCAAGAATCGGCTGGCCCGTTGGCAGCTTCATCGGCGTATTGGCCACGCCTTCGAAATAGGGGCCGTAGACCGGCATCGGGGAACCGTGGCTGACCAGAGGATCGGTCCCGTCAATCCGTCGGAGCACCCGTTCCAGCGGGAAATCCCCGTCATGGGCGGCACTCAACCCGGTCAGGTCGGCCGGTTGCAACAGCAGGGCCGGTGCCAGTGGCCCCTCTCCGTTGGCATCCGCACCGTGGCAACTTGCGCAATGCGTCTGGTAAAGTGCGCGTCCCATGTCGGCGTCCTGGGCGATCACCGGCAATGCTGACATGCACAGGGCTGCAAAACAGGCAGTGGATCGGCGCATGGGATATCTCCTTCCGATTGAAACTGAGGCAAAGCTAAAGAACCTGCGCGCAAGTGGCGTTGATCCGGATCAAGCTGTTTGTCAGATGGCGATCAGCGGTTAGGCTGATGGGGATCGTCAGGAGCTTTGATATGTTTCGTCTTGCCGTCTTTATCGCCTTGCTGGCCGCGCCCGCCTGGTCCCAGGACACCGATCTGGAACTGGTCCTGCTGGCGGATGCGTCCGGGTCCATCGACCAACGCGAGATCGATTTCCAGAGACAGGGCTATGCCACCGCCATGACCGATCCGGAGGTTTTGGCCGCGATTGCCAACACCGCCTACGGGTCGATCGCGGTGACCTATGTGGAATGGGCCGCGAATCAGGCTGTGGTTGCGGACTGGATGCGGATCGACGGGTTTGAGTCTGCCGCGGCGTTCGCGGCGCAGTTGATGGAAAAGCCGCGACAGGCCTATGGCCGGAACGCCATTGGTGCGGCTTTGCTGGAGGGGTTGCGGCTGATGGAGACCAATGCGTTCGACGGCTGGCGGCGCGTGATCGATTTTTCCGGTGACAGCGTGCGCAACTATTCCGGCCCATCGATTGCCGAGGCACGGGCGCAGGTTCTTGCGGCAGGTGTGACGATCAATGCCCTGCCAATCCTGCGACCCGACGATCCCGGTCGCGCCCAGGGCGGTCTCGAGGCGCAGTACGAGGAACAGATCATCGGCGGGATCGGCGCCTTCGTGGTGACGGCAGAGGATCGCGCGTCCTTTGCGGAGGCGGTGAAGCGCAAGCTGATCCTCGAGATCTCGGGACAGATGCCGGGACAGGACGTGGCCGCCGCCGCGGGAAGGCCCTTCGAAGGGCCTTAGACCGCGATTTCGAAATCGCGGCACCGAACCATAATATCGGCGCGGATTGCGGCTCAGTCGTCGAGCGACCCGTGCACCGCCAGCATGGTGAGTTCGGCCTCTTGCGCTTCGATCACGCGGAAGCTTTCCTTGACGCCCGCCTCGGTCAGTTCGCGGCTGACGGTCAGCAACGTGTTGGGCGCATGGTCCTCGCACAGTTCGGCCATGTGGGCGATTTCCGCTTCGGCGACCGGGCGCGCGGCCTCGACATTGGGCGCGCCGTAGAGATCGACGAAATGCTGCGCAAGCCCCGTGACAAGTGCTTCGACTTCGGACGGTTCGATCTGCGTGACCGCCACAAAGCTGACCCGGCCGAAGGTTTCCGCACCCAGCCAGCCGTTCGAAAATGCCTGTTTTGCCTTGCCGGTCAGATCCGCTTCGGACCAGTTCGAAAATTCGAACCCTCCCGGAATGCACCACTCCCCGGTCCGTGCCGGGGAATGGAACACGCGCTGATCGCTCTCGTCGAAATGAATGGCGCGGGCGAGGTTCATGTGCGGGTCTCCAACAGGTCGGTCAGCGGGATCACTTTGGTCCTGCCGCCGCCCCGAAGCAAGAGCCCGAGATCTTCGTCAAGGCCAAGGAAATGCCCGCTTTGACCCAGTACGGTAATGTCCTCTCCCATGCCGTAAACAAGGCCCGCATATTCGCGGTGCAGCGGGGCCATGCCATCCTCTTCCCAGCGGTTGATCCAGTTCAGCAGGTGGCGCGACCAGCTTTCAAGAAAGGACTCGGGCGCGAGATCGCCACAGCCTTCACTGACAAGGTCGGTGTGGTCGGGGGTATCGCCCCCCTGCACATGCGGACGTGCAAAAGTAAGCGCGAATCCCGTCACCAGCCAGGTCGGCGTCTGATCCGGCTGACACTTGTGCGTCGCCGCGAATACCCGCCCGCACAGCGCGCCGTTCACGCGGATCGGGCCATCCCATTGCAGGTGGACGGGCAATTCCGAGGGGCCGCGCGCGCCCAGCGCGTTTTGAACGGCCACCCCGGTCAGCGGCAGCATCGCCATCGCCTTGGCCAGCGGAACCTCGGGCGCGAACACGATGGCCGCCCGCAGGACCTCGGGGCTGATGTCATACAGAATGGTGCCTGCGTCACAGCCCCTGATCGCCTCGGCGCAGGCCGCCTCGAACGGGTCGGTGCCCGCGGCATGCAACCCCTTCATCAAAGGCGGAAAGCTGGGCATCAGGCTCATGCTTTGCCAGCCGAAATCAGTGTCCTGGCAAGGTCCCGGAACGCGCCGGCCTGCGGGCTATCGGGCTGCGAGACCACGATCGGTGCGCCCCCGTCGGCGGCCTTGCGGATATCCAGATGCAACGGGATCTCGGCCAGCAGCGGCACGCCAAGCTTGGCCGCCTCGGCTGCAACGCCACCATGGCCGAAGATGTGCTCTTCGTGACCGCAGTTCGAGCAGATATGCGTCGACATGTTCTCGATCAGGCCGACAATCGGCACGTTCATCTGGTTGAACATGTCGATCCCCTTGCGCGCATCCAGAAGTGCCACGTCCTGCGGGGTGGACACCACCACGGCCCCGTCCACGTTGGTCTTTTGCGACAGGGTCATCTGGACATCCCCCGTGCCCGGCGGCAGGTCGACCAGCAGCACATCCAAAGCGCCCCATTGCACCTGCATCATCATCTGCTGCAACGCACCCATGAGCATCGGTCCGCGCCAGA
>CAYZAD010000339.1:0-3163 GCA_964476315.1 uncultured Rhodobacterales bacterium | reverse complement strand
GCGACAACCATCTGCGCGGTCGAGCAGTTGGGATTGGCGATGATGTTCTTCTTGGAATAGCCGTGAATCGCGTCCGCATTACATTCGGGCACGATGAGCGGCACGTCCGGATCGTAGCGGTAGAGGGACGAGTTATCGATCACGACGCACCCTGCCTTGGCGGCGATGGGGGCATATTTCTTGGTCGCTTCGGAGCCAACGGCGAAGAGCGCAAAATCCCAGCCCGTGAAATCGAACGTATCAAGATCCTGCGTTTTCAGCGTCGTGTCGCCAAAGCTGACCTCCGTACCAAGCGACCGGCGCGAGGCAAGCACCGCGATCTCGTCTACGGGGAACTGGCGTTCGGCCAGGATGTTCAGCATTTCGCGGCCCACATTTCCGGTGGCACCGGCAACAACGACTCTGTAGCCCATGTGGCTCTCCTTTCACTTGCCAGCTTGCGGTCGTGGCGCAGCTGGACTGGCGAGGCTCATACAGGAGGTGCTGCGGGTGCGAAAGGGTGTTCAACTTTTTGTTTGGCGGAGGTTGTTCTGTCGCGCAGTCGGCAATTGGTCGGGCAAGAGCGGCTTTCCATTCCTGAGATGACGCGCGACCAGCTGTTTCTGGTGTCGTCCGGTCGGGATACAATGCGGTGACCGAAACGCACCGCCTTCATGCTCAAGATGCGGATAAAGCGCCGCCAGCTTTGAGCGTGTGCGCCCTGCCAGCGTTCTGAGCGCCTGTGGGCCGGGAAAGAAGCTTTCCGAAGGTGCGCCATTGGCAAAAACGATGGCGTGCCGGTCAAAGACAAGGTGATGATACGCAATCGGGCGGGTGCCACGATCAATGTCGAAACCGGGCAAAGCGGTCAGGCGAATGGCCGATATCAAGACATCGGCCCGCCCGAACATACGGTGCCCAATCTGCGAGCTTACCAGCATGCGATGCTGCCGGGACACGCGCAACGTGTCATTCGGCAGGCCTGCACCCAGCGCCCCCGCTTCGATACAAACGGGGCGGAGGTTGGGATTGCCACGGATTTCAATGGGTGAACACTGCCGGATCAGGTTGAGACGGAGTGCAAGGAACCCTGCATCCAGCGTTCGTATTCGGGTACCCGGCCGCAGCATTTCCACCCGTTCCGGACCGGTTTCGGTGTCGATGCGGGTTCCAGCAGCAAAACACACCACATCGTCGTAATTCCATCCGTCGACATGGCTTTGGTAACTGCCAAGCGTTGCTCCTTCCGAAAAGGCGGAATCCTCTTTGGGGACAAAATACCATGCGCCTTCTGTATTGAAGAAATAGAAGGTTTCGACGGATGGGTTTCCCAAGACATCCGTGAAACTCACATCGATGCTATGCGGTAGGCCCCATGTCGTGGTCGGCGGGCCGCCATTGATCGACACGGTTTCATCGGCGTCACCGTTGCCATCGTAAGCGGCGTCGTCGTCATCAAAGATCGCCTTCACAGAGGTGGTGTATTTTGCGTTGTAATACGTACCGGTCCACTTGAAAGCCGTGACCACGAACTGAGCCATGATGCCTTATCCACGCTATGTCCCCGCAACGCGGGCTGCCTTTCGCCCGGTCGGATAAGACCTTGTGAATAGTGGCCGGAAGTTTCTGCATTCCTAACACGCAAACGATTCCGGAGGACCGGATCAGCCTGCCGTGACGGGCATCCCTTTCCTGAAGAGAGGCGTCAGCGCCCGGGAATGCCGTCCCGTGGCGGGGCCGGTTCCCAGTTGTCGATGATCCTGGCCGCCTCTTGCGCGCTTTCAACAAAACGAAACAGATCAAGGTCTTCGGGACTGATCGTCCCGGCATCCTTGAGCGCTTCCCAATTGACGATGCCGTCCCAGAACGTTTTGCCGAACAGCAGAAACGGCACGCGGTCCATGCGTCCTGTCTGGATCAGGGTCAGGGATTCGAAAAGCTCATCCAATGTGCCAAAACCGCCGGGAAAGACGCAGATGGCGCGGGCCCGCATGAGAAAGTGCATCTTGCGGATGGCAAAGTAGTGAAAGTTGAAGCAGAGATCCGGCGTGACGAATTCATTGGGCGCCTGTTCATGCGGCAGGACGATATTGAGACCAATCGATTTGCCGCCCTCATCTGCCGCGCCGCGGTTGCCCGCCTCCATCACACCGGGCCCGCCGCCTGTTGCAATGACGAATTCGCGGCCCTGCGTTTCGTTCGATTTCCGGGTCATGAGACGGGCAAATTCGCGGGCCTCGTCATAGAAATGGGACAGCTCGGCCAGCGTTTTCGTGCGGGCTTGTTCCTTGTCCGCGGGACGGGGGATGCGCGCGCCGCCGAACAGGACGACCGTGCTTTCGATCTGGTACTCGTCAAGCATGAGTTGCGGTTTGAGAAGTTCAAGTTGCAGCCGCACAGGACGCAGTTCTTCACGGCACAGGAATTCATCATCCGCAAAGGCAAGGCGATAGGACGGCGATCGGGTCTGCGGGGTATCCGGAACCTCGCGCGCCGTCGTTCTGTCTAGACTTGCGTCCCGGAAAGGGCTGTTGCGGTGGTCTTTCATCTGCAGCTTGTCCTTTGTCGCCTGGCTGCACCAGAAACGTGTCAGCACGAATTGGCAAGTGAAGATTGCCGCAGGAACGGATCAACCGACCGCTGCGCACCGGGAATGAGGGAGTTTTCAAAGGCTGGCGGCAATGTAAGTCATCTGGAAACGCTTTCCCTGCCTGCTGAGCCGATCGCCTATGCAGCACTTCGAAAGGCGGCGCGGGACAGTCATTGGCGTATCAAGGACATGGTCCAATATACGGCCCGGCGCGCCCTGTCTCGACGCAACCGCGCAAAAGACGGCCTCTTGATCTGGTGAGCGCCTCACCGTAGCGGCTGACGGCTTGCATTGCGGTCCGGAGGCAGGCGATTTATAGGGCTGCGAAACCCTTCTGAAAAGGAACGTCGCATGTCCAACGCTCAGCTTGAAACCGCCATCGAAGCCGCCTGGGACGCGCGCGATACGATCACTCCGTCCACGGGCGGCGAGACCCGAGAGGCCATCGAGGCCACGTTGAATGCGTTGGACAGCGGTCAGCTGCGCGTTGCGGAAAAACAGGATGACGGCAGCTGGCACGTCAACCAATGGGCCAAAAAAGCCGTGCTTCTGGGTTTCCGTATCAAGGACATGGAACAGCAGGACGGCGGCCCG
>CAYZAD010000338.1:0-3176 GCA_964476315.1 uncultured Rhodobacterales bacterium | reverse complement strand
TATCCACCATGATCCCATGATGAACTCCGTGGACGTATTTACTTTCTCTGAACGGCTAGTGGATGATGCGTCGCAGTCAGAAGCTGCTTGATACGCAAAATGAGTGAGACCTATGAACCCGCCAGAGTGATTTGGCGGGTTTTTCTGTTGTCTTGGCGCTGCTAGTTAGACGGCTACAAAGATAGTTGTGTGGACGATACGTGGAGGCCCCCTTGCAGACGTCCAGCGAATTTAGGGCTCGGATTGTGGAACCGGCAATTGCTGAGTTTCGTGGTTCACCAGACTCGCTTTTACGCGCCTGCACCGCTGTTTGGGCCGTCGATGCCTATGCTTCTCATGTAGCTTGGGAACAGGCAGAAAACGCTAGTCTCTCGGAGAATGATCGAAGGCGCGTGGAAGGCCGCTTCAAAAAAGCCGTCGAACAATCAAGCCACGACTATGGTTGGGACTTCAGGCTGCTTCGTGAGTTATCAAACACCACAAAACACGCAGTTCGCGTGCTTCCAGAAAAAGCGGTGGTGGCGACAGGGAAAGCCGTGAAGAACGAAGAATGGGACAACTACTCGGCCTATTTTACAAACTCAGAACACACGGGGAAACAGGTAGTCGTTGAACTTGAGGTGACGCTTGCTCAAGAACCAGAGCGTTGGGTCGATGTGGAAGGGCGCGAGTATCCGGGTTTGATTTTTCCGCAGGCCCCTGTTCTCAACTTGGTGGTAAACTCCTTACGTCTGGTTGACGACTATGGCGACTGACAAGCTAGTTTACTTGACGTCATAAGGTCCATTTTAGAGGCGGTTACACGGTTACAAATGCCACCCTAAGGCATTGAAAAGTAATTTATAAATGAGAGTTCGAGTCTCTCATCACCCACCATCCCACTCTGGAACACGTGCGCTGGCAGCCCTTTCGCGCGGATGAGGCTCCGGGCAACGACGCCTTATTCTGCGGCTGTCGGTGTGGCGCGGTTCTTGTAGAGATGTTGATCGACCCAGTCTTTGACTTCGCCGATCCGCGTTCTTGCAACCGGGATATGGGCGTTGTCGGTCAGCCGCAGCACCGGGCGGCCGCCTTCTTCGCAAAGCTCTTTTGCCGCATGGCGGGCGACCCACCAGGAACGATGCGTTTGCACGCCGTCCTCTGATGTTGTCTGTGCCACGATATCCCGGAGCCGGGCGCGCAACCGACGCCGGGAATCGGAAAGTGTGACATGCACATGATGTTCCCGGGCTTCGATGAGGTGGATGCTGCGGAGCGGGATGCGTTCTCCGCCGATGATCAGGTATCGCGACGGCTCTGTCGGTGCACCGGAGTCGACCAAGTCTTCAGTGCTTTCCAGATCGCCCATGTTTGGAAAGATGTATTTGTAGAACACGGCTTCGCTGACCTGAACGGACAGAAAATAGAACAGGTATTTGCCTTGCAGAGAAGGCGGGTAGGTGCCGCCGCTCATCCAGTCCAGGATGTAGACTTCGCTGATGTAAACGGTTGGCAGCAGCGCCACGAAACCAATCATGGGTGTCGGGACGCGCAAACGCGTTGCGTAGCCGGTCAGGATGCTGACCCCCGACAGGCAGATCAAATACAGGGTCATGTAAATGACATAGGCCATCGGCCAGATCGCGGCGCTGGCCCAAAGCGGGACATATGGTCGGTTGCTTGACGGGTCGGTTGCAAAGAACAGAACCAGCGTCAGGCCACCGAACAACAGGAACGCCGGGCTTTGGATCACGTTGAGGAACGTCTGAATCGAAAACTCCTGACGCCCCCCGAGAGGATCCCAGAACCGCATCCTGCGGTTGAGAAATGCAGAGGTCTTTTGCTGTATTGGCATACTGGCGAAGTCCGTTGCGTTCAACGTTCGTACATTCCCGTAAATACCTCGGAAATCAAGAAAAACTGGCGTTAATCAGCGTCAATTCATTAACTTTTGAAGGCGATTTGACGACTTAATTGTGCGATTTCGCACACTTCATGCGGTATTT
The DNA here is from genome assembly GCA_964476315.1 of uncultured Rhodobacterales bacterium. Lineage (GTDB taxonomy): Bacteria > Pseudomonadota > Alphaproteobacteria > Rhodobacterales > Rhodobacteraceae > Marivita. The sequence goes on along the minus strand of CAYZAD010000338.1, from coordinate 1,191 downwards.
GTCGTGTTGCTCCGCAAAAAGTAACGGTTATCTTCGGGCTTAGAGACAGACTGGAGGCGAAAATGAGTTGGAACCCGGCGCTTGATCCGCATTGCCCCACCGGCGATGAAGTAGATGCCATCGACACGTTGATCATACCGCGTGCCCGAGACCTTGGCGCCCTGGAGGTGCGCCGCGCCCTGCCTGCACCCAAGCGTCAGATGGTGGGGCCGTTCATCTTTTTCGACCAGATGGGACCGGCGGAATTCCTGCCATCCCGCGGATTGGACGTGCGTCCGCATCCGCATATCGGGCTGGCGACAATCAGCTATCTGTATCGCGGTCGGATGCACCACAGGGACAGTCTTGGAACCGATCAATGGATCGAACCCGGAGCGGTGAACTGGATGGTGGCGGGGCATGGGATCACCCATTCCGAACGCACGGATGATGTGACGCAGAAGGACCCGATGCCGTTCTTCGGTATCCAGACATGGGTGGCCTTGCCCAAGGATCACGAAGATCGCGCGCCGGAATTCATTCACGCCGCACCCGACAGGTTGCCGTTCATCCAGGCGGAAGGAAAAGACGTGCGCCTGATTCTGGGCAGTGCTTACGGCGAAACGGCCCCGGTCGAAACAGCGTCCGAGATGTTTTATGCCGATGCCGTGTTGCAGCCGGGGGCGGGCCTTCCGCTGCCCGATAACCACGAAGATCGTGGGGTCTATGTCGTGGAGGGCGCGGTCACCGTGGCTGGCGACACCTTTGAGGCCGGACAGATGATGGTGTTTCGACCCGGTGACAGGGTGTCCCTGCATGCAGGGCCCCAAGGCGCACGTCTGATGCTTCTTGGCGGCGAAACGCTCGAAGGATCACGATATATCTGGTGGAATTTCGTGGCGTCCTCGAAGGAACGGATCGAAGAGGCGAAAGAGGCATGGCGGCGCGAAGACTGGGCGGACGGGCGGTTTCATCTTCCGCCCGGCGACGATGAAGAGTTCATTCCGCTGCCGGAAAAATAGGGCTGCTGCGGCGGTTGGAATTCCCAAGCCTGCGCCGCTGCGGGATTGCGTGATTTTTGCGATGCAAAAGCGCGCGAAAGCGCTTGACGGGGCAGGGCACTGACCATAGAACCCGCGTCACGCCCAGATGCGGGCGGCAGTGAGCGGTTGTAGCTCAGTTGGTTAGAGTACCGGCCTGTCACGCCGGGGG
>CAYZAD010000337.1:0-3178 GCA_964476315.1 uncultured Rhodobacterales bacterium | reverse complement strand
GCGCTGCCCATCGAGGAAACCACCGGCGTCGACTATGCCTCGACCATCCCCGGCAAGATGCACGCCTGCGGCCATGACGGCCATACGACGATGCTGCTGGGTGCCGCGCGCTATCTGGCCGAGACCCGCAAGTTCAAAGGCAGCGTCGCGCTGATCTTCCAACCAGCCGAGGAAACCGTGGGCGGCGCGCGGATCATGGTCGAGGAGGGCATCATGGAGCGCTTCGGCATCGAAGAGGTCTATGCCCTGCACACCGACCCTTTTGCCGAGGAAGGCCAGTTGCGCACCACGCCCGGCCCGATCATGGCAGCGGTGGATGATTTCCACATCACCGTGCGCGGGGTCGGGGGGCACGGGGCCTATCCGTCCTCCTGCAAGGACCCCATGCCCTGCGCCTTGGCCATCGGGCAGGCCTTGCAGACCATCGTGTCGCGCAATGCCGACCCGCTTTTGCCGCTTGTGGTGTCGTTGACAATGATCTCGGGCGGGACAGCGACCAACATCATTCCCGAAACCATAAGCATGTCCGGCACCGTTCGCAGCTTTGACCCCGACCTGCGCGACATGGTGGAACGGCGCATCACCGAGATCGCCGAAGGGCAGGCCGCCAGCTACGGCGTTGCTGTCGAGGTGGACTATGTCCGCAACTATCCCGCGACGGTCAATCACGCGGCGCAGGCTGAATTCGCCGGGCGCATCGCCGAAGAGGTCGTTGGCGCATCGAAGACGATCACCGACCTGCGCCCGGAAATGGGGGCCGAGGACTTTTCCTACATGCTCGAAGCACGACCCGGCGCGTTCCTGTTTCTGGGGCAGGGGATCGGGCCGTCCTGCCACCACCCCGCCTTCAATTTCAACGACGAGGTGGCGACCATCGGCGCGTCCTTCTTTGCCCGTCTGATCGAAACCCGGCACGGAGTGTGACCCATGGCGCTTGAAGATGCGAAAACCCAGATCGACCACGCCTTCACCCGCGACGACCTGAAAGGCGCCAGTTTCGAGAACGCCTTTGCCGGGGCCACGTCGTTCCTGCGGCGGCGCTACACCAAGGATCTGACCGATGTGGACATCGCCATCACCGGCGTGCCGTTTGATCAGGCAGTGACCCACCGCACCGGCACCCGTTTCGGCCCCCGCGCCATCCGCGAGGCGTCGAGCCTGCAGCCCTACGACAAGCCCTATGGCTGGGATTACAACGTGCTCGAAGACTTTGCGATTGCCGATTACGGCGATCTGGCCTTCGACTATGCCAAGACGTCCGAGTTTCCGGAAACGCTGAAAAACCACATCGCGGGCATTCTCGCGCAGGATACGGCGACGGTCACGCTGGGGGGCGATCACTTCATCACCCTGCCGATCCTCGAAGCCTATGCCGAAAAATACGGGCCCCTGAGCCTGTTGCAGTTCGACGCCCACACCGACACCTGGGCCGATGACGACATGGAGCGGATTGACCACGGCACGTTCCTTTACAAGGCGGTCAAGCTGGGTCTGGTGGACCCGACGCGCTCGGTTCAGGTGGGCATCCGCACCGACAACCCCGACACGCTGGGCTTCAACATCATCGACGCGCGCGAGATGCACCGCATCGGACCCGAGGCCGTGGCGGAACAGATCTGCGAGATCCTCAAGGATTACCCGACCTACCTCACCTTCGACATCGATTGCCTTGATCCCGCCTTCGCCCCCGGCACCGGCACACCGGTCTGGGGCGGGCCGTCCAGTGCGGACATGGCGTGCATCCTGCGAAATATCGCCGGGATCGAACTTATGGGCGGAGATGTGGTTGAGGTCAGCCCGCCATTCGATACAACGGGCGCGACGGCAATTGCAGGCGCACATGTGGCGACAGAGATTCTGTGCCTTTGGGGCTGGACCCGTCGCGGGTAACGTATCGTACACGGTCAGGGGCGGGTGGCCCATTGCAGCGCAGGTCCTGACATCAGACGGGGTTCTGGGATCGGGCCATGCTTTGACGACAACAAGAGCATCGCGCGATGCTCCGAGGCAAGGATAGAGGCGTCGTGAAAATGGTATTCTGGACAATCGTGCTGATCATCGTCGGCGGTCTGGCATGGATCAGGTTGGCCCCGTCCGATCCGGCGGTCTGGCATGTCGACCCGCAGGTGACCGCCAACCAGGACCTTGCCGGTGGCGTGCGGCGGCGTATCCCGGCCGAGGACGGCACGTTTGAGGCGCTGGATCGGATCATCCTTGCAACGCCCCGGACCGAGGTGCTGGAAGGCAGCGTCGAGGACGGCAAGGTGACCTATATCACCCGGTCCCAGTGGATGGGGTTTCCCGATTACACAACCGTGATGGAAAACGGCGACGTGCTCGAATTGCACGCCAGGCTGCGTTTCGGCCAATCCGACATGGGGGTGAACAAGGCCCGTGTCGAAAGCTGGCTCGAGCGGCTTTCGGCACAGCAGGGATAGGCCTTGACCAGACGGTCCGGATAACAGACATGCCTGACATGATCCCAGAAGACCGCCTGCACCAGATCACGTCCCGTTTCGAATACCTTGAGGCCCAGATGGCCGAAGGGTCCGGCGATATTGCCGCGCTGGGCAAGGAATATGCCGATCTGCGCCCCGTCGTGGACCAGATCGCGGAATGGAAACAGGTGCGGGCAGACATCGCTGATGCCGAAGCGATGCTCGACGATCCCGAAATGCGCGAACTTGCGCAAGAGGAACTGCCGGACCTCCGGGCGCGGCTGCCAGAGGTTGAACACGCGCTGCAATTGGCGTTGTTGCCCAAGGACAAGGCGGATGCGCGACCCGCGATGCTGGAAATCCGTCCCGGCACCGGCGGTGAGGAAGCCGCGCTTTTTGCGGCCGACCTGCTGCGCATGTACCAGCGCTATGCCGAAGCGCGTGGCTGGCGGTTCGAGATCATCGAGGAACAGGCGACCGAAATCGGCGGAATAAAAGAGGTCGTGGCCCATATCACAGGCGACAATGTCTTTGCACGGATGAAATTCGAATCCGGTGTGCACCGTGTGCAGCGTGTGCCCGAAACCGAAAGCGGCGGGCGCATTCACACCTCTGCGGCGACGGTGGCCGTTTTGCCCGAAGCCGAAGAGGTGGACATCCAGATCAATCCGAACGACCTGCGCATCGACACCATGCGCAGGTCCGGCGCGGGCGGACAGCACGTGAACACCCCGGAGTCC
>CAYZAD010000336.1:0-3226 GCA_964476315.1 uncultured Rhodobacterales bacterium | reverse complement strand
GAATGCCGACCGCGCCACCCGGTCAATTTCGGATTCGGTATAGCGCTGGGTGTTGATCCCCACGCGCTCATTGCCTTCCTCGATGATCCCGCGCGGTTCACCAAAATAGATGCCCGAGGTGAGCTCGCGCACGATCATGATATCGAGCCCCGCAACAACGTCCCGCTTCAGTGACGAAAAATCGGCAAGGGCATCGAAACACTGTGCCGGACGGAGGTTCGCAAAAAGGTCCATTTCCTTGCGCAAACGCAGCAAGCCGCGCTCTGGTTTCACGCTGAAATCAAGGTTGTCGTATTTCGGCCCACCCACGGCACCCAGCAGGACGGCATCGACCTCCTGCGCCTTGGCCATGGTATCGTCATGCAGCGGCGTGCCGTGCGCGTCATACGCCGCACCGCCGACAAGGTCTTCGCTTACATCAAAGGTCAGATCGCGCTTTGCCCCGAACCAATCGATGATCTTGCGCACCTCGGTCATAACCTCGGGACCAATCCCGTCACCGGGCAAAATCAGAAGCGAAGGGTTGCTCATCGTCGAAGTTCCTTTGATCATCTTGCGTTGCGCATCGCCTAGACCTGCTACGTCAGAGGGTCAAGGTTTCACCGGCTTCGGAACGGCGATGTCGATGGTCAACAGGTGGTGCCGCACACCCGCGGGGCGTGGCCAGCGTTGCGCGGCCCGCACATCAAGCGACTTCGACGGCAGCAGGTAAGACACCCGCATGGGGTCAAGGTTGGCCCAATAGGCCGTCGGTGCGCCGGGAAAGGGATCGTGAAATCCTTCCTCGTCGAGAAAGGCGCGCATGGCGTCGCGCGCGCCCTCTCCTGCCTCCGGGTCAAGGTTGGTCTGCGCCGCAAACACCCGATATGCACCCGGTGCCGCTCCATGCTGTCCGCCCAGGATCTGAGTCCAAAGCCGCAATTCATCCAGATTGCGCCGCCCGTTCCGATCTTCCGGGCCGTCAAAGACCGGCGGGCCGGAATGCCCCACCAGCAGCCAGAGTGCATGGCCCTGTTCCCCCAAAGCGACAGGAACGCTCCAATGTCCGCCACTTGACAGTTTTTGCACAGCGCCGCCCGGATCAGTCGGCCGCATATGGGTGCCCGGCAACGCGCTCCAGAGGATGTCACTGTAGCTGACCACGTCACCGGTCTTTATCGGCACACGCGACAGCATCGCCAAACCACCCTGCCCCGGAAACAGCCCGTATCCTTGGGCATCCTCGGGTTCGCGTCCGCGCCCGTCGCCATCAAGGTCCATCCCGCTGGGCACACCTTCGTTGGATCGCAGCGCCATGACAAAAGGATATGCTCCGGGTGCAACGGCATCGGCAAAGGCCCGCGCGGCAAGGCCCGAGGCATCGAAATCGATCTTGGTCAGAACCAGGATGTCAGGGTCGGCCTGTCGGACCAGCGCCGCCAGCTCCAACAGCGCGGCATCGTCCTTTTGCAGATCCCGCAGCAACAGGCCCGGCCCGTCTCGTGACAGGGATTCGTGCCAAAGCCCGATCCGCAAAACCTCTGCCTGCACCGGCTGGAATGTCAGAAACAAGAACGCCGCAAGGATCAGGCGACCTGCAGATCGTCCTCTTGCGCATAGGCGCGGCGGCGCTTTTCCTCGATCAACGCGGCCACGCGGAACAGGGCGATCCCCCGCATCATCAGTGTCAATGGCAAGAACGCCCAAGCGCAGGTCACCCAGATCAAGACTTCTGGCACTGCCAAGCGGGACGGATCGAACGCGCCCATCCACATGCGCAGCAATGCCGGAATGAGAAATGGCAGCAGAAAGCCTAACGCAAGGTTAACATGCGCGTCCCGTTTCAGCCGGAACAGCACATCCCGACCCGAGGTCGGATCAAACAGCGGCAGGTTGATCCAGAAATTGAACGCCTGTTTTCGGATGGGCCAGAACACGAAACGGGCATGCACGAAGAACAGCGCCAAGGCGACCAGCGACGTGACCATCAGAAGGCTTGAAACCGCAGTCAGCGTCTCGACGTCAAAGACGCCGGGATGATCCTTGAAAGCAATGGCCATCAGCCGCACTGGCGAAAACGGAATATCCAGCGCAGCCGCAGTGCTGGCCGCCACCGCGTGCAGAAGTGCCGGCGCGGCCGTCCCTGTGCGATCCGCTTCGGCCAGAAGCAGGGAGGCAAACAGCACGCACAGAAACAGCGAAAAGAACCGAAGCCGGTTAAAGGGTGGGGCTTCCCGGAATTCAAGAAATGTCGGGTATTCGCTGTAATATTCAGCAAAGGTCACAACCGCCGCGACCAGCGCGATCAAGGCCGCCATCTGTGCCGCGTCCGTCGACGTCTTCGGCAGCACCAATGACGGAATCGCCACCATGATCGCCATCAACAGGGCGCGCGCAGCCGATCCGATGATCCGCTTGATCACTCGTGTTTCCCTTCAAACCGGACGGACGCGATACGATGCCGCGACCTTGTTCCTTATTTGCGCTGCCGGGAACGACAGCCTGCCTCATTATTGCCCCAGTTTTGCCCAAGTTCATTTCGCCGCTCAACGGTCGGTGCCGCGTCTTGGCCGGAAATACCTGATTTTGCTGAAAAACTGGTGCGCGTTTACATCAACGCCCGATTCGAAAAGTGGCAAGGAACAGTTCAGACACCAGATGTAGTGCCATCAAAAAAGCCGCCCTGTGGCCAGGGCGGCTCTGATTGTTCAGGTCTTTCGCCTGTCAGCGCTCAAACCCAGGGGCGCGCCTGTGAAGCCTGGCTTTCAAACGCATCGATCGACGCGGCCTTTTCCATGGTCAGGCCAATATCGTCCAACCCGTTCATCAGGCAGTGCTTTTTGAAGCTGTCCAATTCGAAGGCAAAGCTGTCGCCATCCGAACTGGTCACAACCTGATTTTCCAGATCAACCGTCATCCGCGCGTTCGAACCCTTCTCGGCATCCTTCATCAACACATCGACCGCCTCTTTCGGAAGAACGATAGGCAGAATGCCGTTCTTGAAGCAGTTGTTGTAAAAGATATCCGCGAAGGACGTCGACACGATGGCCTTGATGCCAAAGTCCTTCAACGCCCAGGGTGCATGTTCGCGCGACGACCCGCAGCCGAAATTGTCTCCAGCGACAAGGATCTGCGCATCGCGATATTGCGGTTTGTTCAGAACGAAATCAGGGATTTCCTTGCCGTCATCGTCATAGCGCATTTCGTCGAAGAGGTTCACGCCAAGACCCGACCGCTTGATCGTCTT
>CAYZAD010000335.1:0-3229 GCA_964476315.1 uncultured Rhodobacterales bacterium | reverse complement strand
GATGATGCGCGGGGGCAAGTGGCGGACCTGACCGCCCTGCGGGAAGAGCTGTTGACCGAACAGGAGGCGTTGAACCTTGCGCTGGCAACGGCGCGCGGCGAAATTGATGCACAGGCAGAGGCGGCGCGTCTGGCCGCAGCGCGGCGGGAGGCGCTGGAAGCGCTGGTGGCCGATCTGCAGGCGCAGAATGCCCAGGCGGCGGATCAGATCGGCACCTTGTCCGCAGAGGTGGACCGGCTGGAAACCGCGCTGAGCGATGAAGAAGCGGCAAAGCTGGCCGAAGCCGCCGCCGCCGAAGCCTTGCGCGCGCGGCTGGAAGACGCGGATGCGGAACTGACGGCCATGACCATGGCGCTGGAACAGCAGCGGGCCGAGGCCGAGGAAACGCTGACCCTGTTGGCGGCGGCGCGGGCGGCAGAGGATGATCTGAACGCGCGTCTTGCTGCCGCCTTGCTTGAAGGCCAGGAAACGGCGGCGGGCCTGCAATCGCGGCTGGATGCTCAGTCAGACCAGATCGCCGCGTTACAATCTGATCTTGACGCGGCAGCGGTGGACCAGACCACGCTGGCCTCGCTGGAAGAGCAATTGTCCCGCGCGCTGATCCGCGTGTCCGAAGCAAATGCGCTTGAAGCGCGGCTGGCCGAGCTTCGGGCCGAGAACGCGGCGCTGAGCAGCGACCTTGAAGCCTCGAACGAAGCGGGTGCCGAAACCGCCGCAACAGTCGAGGCATTGAGACAAGCCCTTGCCGAGGCGCAGGCCGAGGCAGCGGCGCGTTCCGCCCAGGAACAGACGCTTGAGCAGCGATTGGCAGGGGCCTTGGCGCAGCAGACGGCCTTGGCGGCATCGCTGGCTGCGGCAGAGGCCAATCTGGCGGAAACGAACACATCGTTGTCTGACACGCAGACAGAACTGTCAGAGACGCAAACGGAATTGAACGAAACCGATGCGGCGCTGTCCGACACGCGCGCGCGCCTGTCGACGGCCGAAGCGGCCCTGCAAGATGTTCAGGATCAGTTGGTTGCGGCACTGGCGGCAAAGCTTTCGGCGGAAAACGCGCTTGAAACCCGGTTGTCCGAAGCGGATGAGCGGCAGCTTCTTTTGCAGCAGGCGCGCGAACGGCTGGCGGCTGAAACCGAACGGGCCACCGAAGCACAGCGCCAGACCGAATTGCTGAACCAGCAGGTTGGCGCGTTGCGGCGGCAGCTTGCCTCCTTGCAGGGGTTGCTGGATGAGGCGACGGCGCGGGATGTCGAAGCGCAGATCCAGTTGCAAAGCCTCGGCAATGAATTGAACTCTGCGCTGGCGCGGGTGGCCGCAGAAGAACGTCGGCGGCGTCAGTTGGAAGAGGCCGAACGCCTGCGCCTCGAGGCAGAAAAGCAACGGCTCGAAGAGGAAAAGCAGCGGCTTGCGGGCGAGAACCAGAACCTGGAGCAGTACCGCTCGGAATTCTTTGGTCGCCTGCGGGAGGTTCTGGGTGACCGCGAAGGCGTGCGGATCGAAGGGGACCGTTTCGTCTTTTCCTCCGAAGTCCTGTTCCCTCCGGGTCAGGCGGGGCTGTCCGTTGCGGGCCGTCAGCAGATCGCCAATGTCGCGGGAATCCTTCGCGAGGTGTCGGCGGAAATCCCGCCCGAGATCGATTGGGTGATCCGTGTGGATGGACACACGGACAACGTGCCGCTGTCGGGTGAAGGGGAGTTTCTGGACAATTGGGAACTGTCGCAGGCGCGGGCCCTGTCCGTTGTGCGCTACATGATCAACTTTCTGGGTATCCCGCCAGAGCGATTGGCCGCCAATGGGTTTGGCCAGTACCAGCCCGTCAACACCGACGACACGCCAGAGGCCCGTGCACAGAACCGGCGGATCGAACTGAAACTGACAGAGCAATAGCCATCATTCGACGCGGATTTCCGTGTGACGCACGGACAGGACCTGACCGTCCCGCATCAGTTTGACCGTGCCGTGGTAGAGCCCCTGTGGCCATCCTCCTGACGGTGGACGTATGCCGAAAGCGCGAAAGAACTCGATTTGTCGGCTGTCCAATGTTGCTTCGTGCTCGAAGATTTGACCATCTGGCCCCTGCATCACCAGCGTGAGCGTGTCCTGCGCGTCGCCCTGGAACGCATGGCCGAACAGGACCATCGGGTCGGTGGTCAGCAGGGTCGCGCGCCGCGCGGTGCCCGATTGCACCTCTTCCATATCCGGCACACGGTTCGCGACCCCGGCGGAATACAGACCTGCCGTGCTATATGCGGGGGGCTGGAGCCAAAGGCTTTGTTCAGGGGCATCGCAGGCGTTCGACTGGTCCGGCGCGAAAGGGTCGATGACGTTGCCGAATTGCGTGACCGTCAGGTGGAGATGTGGGAAATCACTGCGTCCGCTTTGGCCAACCTGGGCAATGACGTCGCCGGCTTCGACAAACTGATCCGGCAGGACCCGGACCGAACCGGCCCTGAGATGGCAATAGATCGACTGGTAGCCATTGCCGTGATCGATCCGTACCGCATTGCCGCATTCCGGTTCGTCCTGATCGCGTGCAACCATGTCCGGATGCTTGTCTCGCACCGCAGTGACGCGCCCATTTGCGGCTGCGATGACGTTTGTGCCCGCTTGCATCTGGTCATGCCCAAGCAACGCAAAATCGGTGCCATTGTGTCCGTTGGTCGATTTCATGCCGCATCGGTAATCCGAGACGCCATCGCCCGGATCGATATCGGGATAGTTTTCGATGAAACAGGTGTCGCCCAGAATGCAGTCCAGCGGCATGCCCAAAAAGGAAACGTCCGCCACAACGGGTGTGGCGGACGCGATGATCAGTGCAGCCAGTCTGCGGATCAATCTGCCGTCAGCAGGGGCGGTTTCTTGCTGGACAGCTTGGGATTTCCCAATCCTTCGCTGTTCAGAACCAGTTTGCCGTCTTTGACCGAAACCTTGACGACCCCACCTTTGGCAAGCTTGCCGAAGAGAAGCTCTTCCGCGAGCGGCTTCTTGATCTCTTCCTGTATGACGCGGCCCAAGGGGCGCGCGCCCATCTTGTCGTCATAGCCTTTCTCGGCCAGCCATTCTGCGGCAGGCTTTGTCAGCTCGATGGTCACGTTGCGATCCATCAGCTGAGCTTCGAGTTGCAGAACGAACTTTTCGACGACCTGCAGGATGACCGACTTCGGCAGCGGAGCAAACGAGATCACGGCATCCAGACGGTTGCGGAATTCCGGCGTGAACGTGCGTTCGA
>CAYZAD010000334.1:0-3241 GCA_964476315.1 uncultured Rhodobacterales bacterium | reverse complement strand
TTTGGGACGGCACATCGGAAATCCAGCGCCACATCATCAGCCGCGATCTGCTGCGCCCACTCGGAGCCTGACCTCGGTGCTTAGGACAATTTTCACCTTCCGGCCCGATTCTTCGCAGAAGAATCGTGGCACGGTCTGGCTTCTGCGTGCGCTATGGATCGCATGTGCGGAATGAGACGCGACGCGCTTGACCGGTTGTTCCGTCCGTCCTCCATCGCCGTGATCGGAGGCGGCGTCTGGTGCCGCTCGGTGATCGCCTCGCTTGACCGGATCGGCTTCGACGGGCCGGTCTGGCATGTGCATCCGACTGCCGAGGGCGCGATACGGAGCATCGCCGATCTGCCGCAACCTCCGGACGCCTGTTTTGTCGGAGTGAACCGCGCCGCGACCATCGATTGCCTGCATGCGCTTTGTGCCAGGGGTGCCGGCGGGGCGGTCTGCTTTGCCAGTGGGTTTGCCGAAGCCGGCGACGGGGCAGAGTTGAACAGGGACCTGCTCCGCGCGGCAGGGGACATGGCGATCATCGGGCCGAATTGTTATGGCTTCGTCAATGCACTGGACCAGACGGCGCTGTGGCCGGATGTGCATGGGTTGGTGCCCGTCAGCGACGGGGTGGCGATCCTGACCCAGAGTTCCAACATCGCGCTGAACCTGTCGATGCAGCAGCGCGGCCTGCCGATTGCTTTCATCGGAACGGCGGGCAACCAGGCTCAGATCGGGCTGAGCGAGATGGCGCACCATCTGCTGCGGGATCCGCGGATCACGGCGCTGGGGATGTATCTTGAAGGTGTCGGCGATGTGGCCGCCTTGCAGACCCTGATGCAAACCGCAGCGGCTTTGGGAAAGCCGGTTATTGCGCTCAAATCCGGGCGGTCTGAAGCGGCGCAGACTGCGGCACTGTCGCATACCGCATCCATGTCCGGTTCCGAAAGCGGCGCGGATGCTCTGTTCGCGCGGTTGGGCGTGATCCGGGTCACCTCGCTTGCGGCAATGATCGAGGCGCTGAAACATGCGCATCTTTACGGCGCGGCACAGCGCGGACCGATTGCATCGCTGTCCTGTTCTGGTGGTGAGGCGAGCCTGATGGCCGATGGCGGCGAGGTGCGCGGCCTCGATTTTGCGCCGATCACCGACATGCAGGATGCCGCATTGGCGAAGGTGCTGGGCCCGATGGTGACGCGGGCCAACCCGCTCGACTACCACACGTTCATCTGGGATGACGCCGAGCGCATGGCCGAAGTTTATACGGTGATGGCGAATGGCCCTTCAGCCTTGACAGCGATTGTCGTGGATTTTCCGCGCCCCGATCGATGCCAGACGACCGCATGGGACTGTGTCGAGACCGCGAGCCTTGCGGCACGCAGGGCAACCGGGAAACCGGTGGCGGTGCTGTCCACTTTGCCGGAGACCCTGCCGGAGGCAACGGCGCAGCGCCTCATGGCACAGGGGGTTCTGCCACTGAACGGCTTGGATGCGGGGCTTGACGCACTTGCGGCGCTCTATGCTGATCGACCTCACCCCGATCCACAGCGTGAGATTGTCATGCCAAGCGGCACCCTGGGTGGTGGGATGCTGGACGAGACTGCGTCGAAATCGGCGCTGGCGGCCTTTGGTGCGGATGTGCCGCGACAGGTTACGGCGAAAACACCGGACGAAGCGGCGCAAAAAAGCGCGGGCTTGCTTCCGGTGGCGCTCAAGGCGCGGGGCATGGCGCATAAATCTGACGCCGGAGGCGTGGCACTGAACCTGGAGACACCACAAGCCGTCGCGCGTGCGGCAGAGCGCATGGTGTGCGGGGCGTTTCATATCGAAGAGATGATTTCCGGCGGGGTGGCGGAACTGCTGGTCGCGGTGATTGCGGATCCGGCGCATGGCTATGTCCTGACGCTTGGGGCAGGGGGCGTGCAGACGGAGCTGTGGCAGGACACGCAACATCTGCTTGTGCCCGCCACCGAGGCCGAGGTCGAAACCGCCTTGCGCCGTCTGCGGATCGCGCCATTGCTGCAGGGATATCGGGGGGCGCCCGCCGCGGACTGGACAGCGATCCTGCACGCGGTGCGCGCGGTGCAGGACTATGTGATTGCGCAAGCCGGTCGCGTGGCGGAAGTTGAGGTCAATCCGCTGATCGTCACGCCCACGCGCGCGGTTGTCGCGGATGCTTTGATACGGGGAGAGTTTTGATGGACACACCGCTTCATGTGGATCGTCGGGGGCATGTGCTCGAGGTTACGCTCAACCGGCCCAAGGCCAACGCCATAGACCTGATGACCAGCCGCGCCATGGGCGAGGTCTTTCGGGATTTCCGCGATGATCCCGATTTGCGCGTCGCGCTGGTGACGGGGGCAGGGGACAAGTTCTTCTGTCCGGGATGGGACCTGAAGGCGGCTGCGGATGGCGATGCCGTGGATGGTGATTACGGGGTCGGTGGGTTTGGCGGGTTGCAGGAGCTGCGGGATCTGAACAAGCCGGTGATCGCCGCGGTGAACGGGATCTGCTGTGGTGGTGGTCTGGAACTCGCGTTGAGCGCGGACATCATCCTGGCTGCGGATCATGCGAGTTTTGCACTGCCCGAAATCCGTTCCGGCACAGTGGCCGATGCCGCGTCGGTAAAGATGCCAAAGCGCATACCGTATCATATCGCCATGGAGATGCTTTTGACGGGGCGCTGGCTCGATGTCGAAGAGGCGGCGCGATGGGGGTTCGTGAATCACACCTATCCCGGGGCGGAACTGATGGCCGAGGCACGGAAGATGGCCGATCTCCTCGCGTCAGGCCCGCCGCTTGTCTATGCCGCGATCAAGGAGATCGTCCGCGAAGCCGAAGACATGAAGTTCCAGGATGTCATGAACAGGATCACGAAACGGCAATTTGCGACCGTGGACACGCTTTACGCCTCGGAAGACCAGATGGAAGGCGCCAAAGCCTTTGCCGAAAAACGTGATCCGGTCTGGAAAGGCCGCTGAGTCCGGGTGAGTCTGCCACCTTACGCAGGGGCATGTGTGGGTAACCCTGTGGATATCCCGCAGATTCCGGCAAACACCCTTGGATGACTCCTGACCAGGCGCAGGTCGAAAGCATGCAGGCGTATAAATTTCATCTCTATATCAATGACATAACAGAAAAATGACGATTTTTGCGGAATTCCGGAAATTTCCGCTTGCGGACCTGCGCCACCGACTCTAAATACCCCTTCACCGGCGCTGCTGAGGCGGTTGCTGGGGCGCCAGACGGGGCGGTTGGT
>CAYZAD010000333.1:0-3242 GCA_964476315.1 uncultured Rhodobacterales bacterium | reverse complement strand
GGGTCAATGCATGCAGAGCAGGTCAGTCCTGCCGCAAACCGCCTGCCTGACGGATCCGATCAATTCGGGTCGCAGCGTAACCGAGCGGAACACCGACTTAAGAAACGGCTTGAAAACGTTCAAACAAATCGAGCCGCCTCTCTGAAACACATTCTTCGCTAGATTGGGCCCCAAACGTGATAATCTCAGAGGTGACCGTCCTTTTTTGTGGCTCAACGCAGCCCCGCCTTGGCCCGTCGATAACGTTAGGGGGCGCTCCCATCATCAAAACCATCTGAAGAAAATAATGGATTCGTTTCACCACTGGGAGTAAGCTATCTGCAATTAACCGACGCCGGTACGGCATAACGATTAGTGGGGAAATCTAATGAAAAAGTTTTCAATTGTTGCATTGGTTGTGGCGTCGATGGTCGGGGCCCTGCCAAGCCAGGCTGCTGCAGACGCGAAAGATGTTGCCATTGGTGCCATCCTTGGTGCGATCGGTCAGAAAATCGTGTCCGACTCCAAACAGAAGCAGCGCACAACCCGGTCCAGCACGTCAACCAGAAAACAGTATGTTGCGCCAAGCCTGAACAGCCAGTTTTCGCGCGATGAGCGTATTCAAATCCAGTCGTCACTTGCCAGCCTTGGATACGGTATCGGCACCATCGACGGTGTGCTTGGTCCCAACAGCCGGCGCGTGATTGGCCAATTCCAGGCGTCGCGCGGAGAGGCCGCCACGGGACAAATGACCCGCGCGCAATATGTGGCGCTGATTTCCGCTGTGTCCGGCACCACTCCCGTCTTTGCACGCCGCGAACTGAACCGCGATGAAGTTCGGCTTTTGCAACAAGGTTTGCAGCAGCTGGGATACTACCGAGGTGCCATCGACGGAGCCAAAGGTCCGGGGACGCGGGGTGCGTTGGCTCAGTTTCTCGCGCAGAACGGCCTGAATGCCGCCCAGACAACGCCGGTGCAGGGGCTTGTTCTTGCGCGCAACGCGGCGCAATTGCCAACGGCCATGTACCTTCAGCAGGAAGCCGGAGCCAACTTTGCCGGTGGCGTTCCGCAGCAACCGTTCGGTGGGCAACCCCAGCAGCAAACCCTGCAAGCCGGATTTGGCCAGCAGCCACAGCAGCAGCAAAATCCCTTTGCCGCTCCGGTTCCGCAGCAAAATGCATTTGGCGCACCTGCCCAGATGATGCCGCAACAGCAGCCAAATCAGGCAACCGGGTTCGCAACGGCTCCGGCTCCCGCCAATCCGTCGTTCGGCACGCCTCAGCAGGTGCCTCAACCGGGCACGCAGCTGCTTGGCGCACCGCAACAGCAGGCACCGTCCGGACAACAGAACCTGTTTGCTCCAGCCGCACCGCAACAGCAGGCACCGCAGGTTGCCCCGACCGGACAACAGCCGCAGCAAGGGCTGTTCGCCGCGGGCACCGCGCAGCAGGCCGCACCACAGGTGCAGCAATCTACACTGGACATCTTCAGCGCACCAGGCACTGCGCAACCCGCTCAGGCAACCGGCCAGGCGCAGCTTTTGGTCCCGCAGCAACAGCAGGTTCCGGTTACCACGCAACAACCACAAGGCTCGCTGTTTGGCACACCTGCGTCCAACTAGGATTGACGCAATGAGAACAGGGTTTTGTGCATGGTGTATTAGCACTGTGCACGAAACACGCCTCTGAGCATTCGAGCATTAAAGGAGATTCAGGTAGATGGTTCACGTCTGGCATCGCGTTCGCAAACGCGCCACTGCACTTGTCACAACACTGGCCTGTATTGCGTCCATCGGGCTTGCGACAGGCAGCCAAGCGCAGCAGCTGTTACAACAGAAAGGGCGCGCGGCGAGCGTTGATCTGGTCGAGATCGCGCAAAACCTGAGCATGCAGGATGCCTACGCCCGTTCGCTGTTCATGTTCCTGCGGGCCAATCCAACACGGCTGGACGACCAGCAATTCTACGTCGGATTCGTGTCTTACCTGGTGTCAGAGGCGTTGAATGACCGCTGTCATGATGCGTTTTCCAATGAATTCGAACGCCGGGATTTCTTTGCCAATGCGTTCCAGTTCAAGCCCCAGTTCCAGCAGATCATCGCGTCGAAAAACATCGAGCAACGCTTTGAAGTGCCCTTCAAGGTCAATACTGGGCGGTATGACTTCAACACAGGACGCTTGCCGTTGCAGAATTTCCAACCCATCCGTGAAGGGTTGGACAGCAATGTCGGGTCATACGATGCCAGAGCCTGCGCGCAGAACATGTTGCGCGGCGTTGAAATCAGTCTGGAGTCGTTTCCATGGAATTTCTCGGCTGTGAATGAGAGCGGTGCGACCGGTCGTCCTGCCATTCCGTTTGGCAACGCCCTGCCGATGCCGGATTCCGACGCACGCATCCTGTTCGAACGCTTTGGTCGTCAACTTTACGCAATCGTGCGCTACCAGATCCGTGCCGCGAATGATGGGTCGCACAGGGTTCAGGTGATTGCGACCGACGGCGAACTGTTCGGCTTGTCAAGCGATGCGGTCGTGCGCGTGCAAACCTATGCCCACCCAACTCTTAGCCAGCCGACCTTCCTCGATATCGCCAACAAACTTGATCTCAAGTCCGAGGGTGTTGGTCTGGATGCCACGGTCGTTTTCAAGCAAGAAGGCTTTCGCGCTGTTGCCGAGGGCACCGGACGCGGTCGCGGCACGGGTGTGACTGTTGGCGGGACATATCCGGTCACAGGCTCAGCAGCAGTGGGTGGCACAAGCTTCATCATGCGCATTGCCGCTCCTCAATTGGCCGTCAATATCCAGGGACTTCCCAATAATCCAGGAGCAGAGCGTTTCCTGACCTTGTTCGGGGCCATCGACTTTGACCGTATAACGCCGTCATCCGCGCCAGTTATCGGGCGCGCGCTAGTCCTCGAAGTATCGCCAACAGGTGAAATGCGGGAATCCCAGGCGTTTCGGTTCACCGGCGCTTTCTCTCCGGTCGAGGCCGGGGACACACCAGAGGTCCCAGCACCTGTGCAAGCAGATCCTGCACTCACCGGCCAGAACACGCAAACACAAGAGCCAACCGTTATCGAATAATGTGCTGGAAAAGCCGTGATCAGGTTGGTCAAACCCTGATCACGGCCCCTGTGCAGGCTGTCAGACGAACTCGAACGCGTCTTCGCTAATCGGGTTGCATATGTGATTTCTCAAAGGCGGATGTGCCGCACGGACATCTGTGTCGTAACCGGGTTCATTCTCTGCTCCGTGGTCGACGCACCTGTC
>CAYZAD010000332.1:0-3250 GCA_964476315.1 uncultured Rhodobacterales bacterium | reverse complement strand
CGCCAGCCCGTCGAACGTGACAGAGCCTTCGGTGGTGTCTTCAAGGCCCGCAACGACGTGCAGCAAAGAGCTTTTCCCGCATCGTTCGCCCATGTGATGTCCTCTTTTTCAGGACACAAACGAAGCATGTGGGCCGAGACGGAAGACGAGCGGCCCCGTCACTTCGCTTGTGACAGTTTCGGCACGCCAACCATAAAAGCAGTCAGGCGGTGAATTTTGAGGAGAGGTGACCCAACCGCTTTGCGCTGATCGTCACGGTGCGCCTTTGTTTTCCGGCACCCAACAGGCCAAGCGATGCGCAGGCGCGATTTTCCCTATACGCAGATGAATTGCGCGCGAAATTTCCGACCTTGCCCTGTTTTTGAGCGGCGTTGAGTCGCCTTCCGCGCGATTTCAATCTGCGGACGTGCTTCGTGATGCCCCCGAGGTCGGGGCTTTTTCGCCCGATTGGCCACCTTGAACATCAGTCCGATACGAATTGCCTGACCGCAAGCGTCGAGCCGAGCCGGCTGGTTTGTCACAACTGGCCTTAAAGATCACGGCTTGGGTATCGGAGGTACGGGCAATCTGGCATCCGTTATGGCGTCGGCGGCAGAATGGAACGCAGCATCGACGAAAGCGATATCGTCATCTGTCAGAGCAAGGCAGGGATACGTCTTGCCTGCCGGCTTGAGTACGCCACGCGACAGCAGGGCCTTCGCAAAGGCCGCGCTCCTGTTCCGGTCCGCTTGCGCAGTATCGCGGTAGTTGCGGACCTCCCGGTCGGTGAACACGACGTCGAAAAGGGTTGCATCGCCGACGATCCGATGTGCGATGCCCCGGGCTGACAGCGCGTCGGTCATGGATTTCATCAGATCATTGCCAAGTGTCCGCAGATGGTCGATCTGACCATCGCGTGCAAGAACCTCCAGTGTCTTCAGCCCGGCTGCGGCAGCCACCGGGTTTCCCGAAAGCGTGCCGGTCATCATCAACCAGCCGTCCGGGCCAACGATGGTCTTGTCGAAGTGGGCCATGATGTCCGCCCGACCGGCAATGGCGGCCAGCGGGAAGCCCCCGCCGATGATCTTGCCAAGCGTGCACAGGTCCGGCGTCACCCCGTAATGCGCCTGCGCGCCGCCCCAGGAAAGGCGGAAGCCGGTCACCACCTCGTCGAAGATCAGCACGATGCCATGTCGGTCGGCCTCATCGCGCAGTGCCTGCAGGAAGCCGGGCGCAGGCGGAATGATCCTCTGCAAGGGCTCGACAATGATCGCGGCGACGTCTTGTCCGTGCGTGGCCAGAAGGCTGCGGATGAAGTCCGGATCATTGAAGGGCGCGATCAGCATCCCGTCTTGCACGGCGCGCGGGATGCCCGCACTGTCGGGTACGGCATTGGGGAAATTGGCCAGACGCTCGGGTGCGAGGCTCATCTGGGCTTCGGCACTCATGCCGTGATAGCCGCCTTCGAACTTCACGATCTTCTCGCGCCCGGTAAAGGCGCGCGCGAGGCGCATGGCATACATGTCCGCCTCGCCGCCCGTCGAGACATAGCGCAGCCGGTCGGCGCACGGCACGGCCGCGCAGATCACTTCGGCAAGTTCGATCCCGCGGGGGTTGTTGGCGAAGAATGTCTGGCCCTGCGGCAATGCGGCGAAGACAGCCTCCATGACCTCTGGATGGGAGTGACCAAGCACCATGGGGCCCGAGCCGATCAACAGGTCGACGTATTCGCGACCCTCCACATCGCGGACGCGGGCACCTTGACCGCTTCCGACAACGAGGCCGGGATCGAAATTCCCGAAGCCGCCTCCGGGCAGGACAGCCTGCGCGCGCGTTGTCCATTCACGGGCGGTGTGGATGCGGTTCATGGGCTCACTCCAGGATGAGGTCTGGCCGACCGAGCGCTGCGACGTCCACAGATATGCCGAGGCCGGGGCCGTCTGGGATGGTGATGCGTCCGCCCGCGCGGACCGGCGCATCCGGGGCAAGACGCGGGCTGACATAACCCGACAGATCGCAGACGTTGAGGACACGGCCCGGCGGGGTCGACGCGCCGAGGTGCAGCGCGGCCGCGGTCACGATGTCGCTGCCCCAGGTGCATTCGATGCACATCTTGGCGCCAAGATGCAGGCACAGGTCGCGCGCCTGCCGCGTGGCGGACAGCCCGCCGAACTTGGACAGCTTCAGTGCGACGGCATCCATGATGCCCAGCCGGTGGGCTTCGAGCAGCGAAGCAGTGTCATGGGCCAGTTCGTCGAGTTTCATGGGAAGGCCCGTGGCCGCGCGCACCCGTGCGCAGTCCGAGAGCGTCGCGCAGGGCTGTTCCAGCATGACGTCGATATGGGCGACTGCGCGCCCGACCCGTGTGGCGTCGAGCGATGTGGCGCCGCAATTCCAGTCGCCGTAGAGCAGAGGGCCTGGGCCGATCGCTTCACGCACCTTTACAAGCCGTTCCACATCGGTCTGCCAGTCGCCGGATGCGCCCAGTTTGGCCTGGAATTGCGTGATGCCCGTGGCCAGCGCCTCGCGGGCGATTTGGGCCATGTCGTCGGGCGCGATGCAGGTAATCGAGTGATAGAGCGGCAGATCCGCCTGCCGCCTGCCGCCCAGCAGTGCAAAGAGCGGCAGCCCGGCCTGTTGGCCGGTGATGTCCCAGAGCGCAATGTCGAGCGCCGACTTGGCATAGACATGGCCTGGCAGAACGGCGTCGGCACGGGCCAGCACGGCTTCGGCGCCGGTCGGATCGGCACCAAGGATGACCGGTGCCAGTTCCTGCAGGGCAGGTGCCACCCCGCGCGCATAGGCGGGCAGATACTGCGGGATCGGGCACACCTCGCCCCAGCCTGTCAGCCCGGCATCGGTATCGACCGCGATGACAACCGTCTCCACCGTATCGCAGGTCTTGCCATCTGCCATGTGATAGGTCGTGTGGCTTGTCAGGGGCACATGCCAGAGGCGCAGCCGGTTCACGCGCTGACCGACGCCAATGGGCATCAGAGCCGGGGCAGCGATCCGGTTCATGCCACGGGCTCCTGCACGGCATCCTTGCGTGGAGCCAGGCTGTGCGGATCAAAGGCGGGTG
This sequence comes from uncultured Rhodobacterales bacterium, assembly GCA_964476315.1. GTDB lineage: Bacteria > Pseudomonadota > Alphaproteobacteria > Rhodobacterales > Rhodobacteraceae > Marivita. The sequence continues at coordinate 189 of CAYZAD010000332.1, read as the reverse complement.
CGCCGAGGACACGGGCGGCACGCGGTTTGCCGTGAATGATCACTTCCAGCGCGGTGCCGGGCGCCGCAGCGTGGGGTTTCAGGTAGGCAAAGGCGAGGATTTTGCCGACCGTATGGCCATAGACCACAGACGCAGTTGAGCCGACGACGTTGCCTTTCAGCATGACTGCCTCGCCACCATGCCCGTCGA
>CAYZAD010000331.1:0-3266 GCA_964476315.1 uncultured Rhodobacterales bacterium | reverse complement strand
TGCAACTCGAATCCGTATTCCCACGGCGCGCCGTCCATCATCCAGTGTTCATGGTTGATTTCGTAAATGCCCAGCAGGATGCCCTTCTGATCCTGCCGCATATAGGTGAAGCCTTCGAGGTCGACCGTCATGGGGACTTCGAAATCGATCTTTTCCAGTTCCGGGATCGTATCGGAAATCAGGTAATGGTGGTTGAGTGGCGACACGGGCAATTCGATGCCCGCCATGCGCCCGACCTGCTTGGCCCAAAGCCCTGCCGCGTTGACCACATGTTCGGTCTGGATCGTGCCTTTCTCGGTCACGACTTCCCAGCCGGTTTTCGTCTGGTTCAGTTCCAGTACACGGTTGTGCTCGATGATCTCGGCCCCGTGTTTCCTGGCGGCACCCGCATAGGCATGGACTGTGCCGGTGGTGTCAACGTAGCCTTCTCGGTCGGCCCACATGCCGCCCAGAATACCCTCGGTCGACATGATGGGGCAGAGCGCGCCGGCTTCCTCGGGGGTGACCAGCCGACAATCGTCGATGCCGATGGACTGGAAGGTGCGGTAGGCCGATTGCAGCCATTCCCAGCGATCCGGCGTGCCAGCCAGGGTCAGGCCACCGGTCATGTGCAGGCCGATGGATTGGCCGGACTCGCGCTCGATCTCGGGCAGCAGGTCGATCGTATAGGCTTGCAGCGCCGCGATGTTGGGATCGGCATTCAGCGCATGAATGCCGCCTGCGGCGTGCCAACTTGACCCGGCCGTCAGGATGTTACGTTCGATCAGACAGACATCCGACCAGCCCATCTTGGCAAGGTGATACAAAACGGATGTCCCCACGACACCGCCCCCGATCACAACGACCCGATAATGCGTTTTCATCCTCTGACCTCCGATAATCACAAGCCCACCGGTGCGAGTCGCCATCCGCACGGTTTTCGGGACGATGTGATCTCTGGGCAGTTCTGTCCAGAACTATTTTGGACAGGAGTGTCTAGAGTCAGTTTTTTGCGCGTAATGAGGGTTATGTAAAAACAAATGGATCTTGCAGGACACCCACCAACGGCATCAGGAACTCGCCATCCACCGCATCAAGTGCCTGCGCATAAAATTCATCCGTTGCGAATACAGCGTCCTCGATGTCGTCCTGAGAGCCGCTGCCGAATTCTCGCATGACGTCGGTCGCGTTCTGCACGTCCGACATGCCCTTGATCACTGCAAAATAGATGCCGACATCGATCTTGTTCGCAAGATACGCCTGATCCAGCAATTGTTGTTCGATGAAGTCAGAACTGGCATTTTCCGCGGGTTCCGCTTTCGCGCCTCGCAGAATTTCAAGAATAAACGTATCGCGGCCGACGGCCCCGCTGTCCAACACGCCTTGCCAAAAAAGGTAGCCGTCCACATCCGGCCTGCGTCCCAATACGTTCTGATAGACTTGCAGCACAAAAACGTCGTTGCCAACGCCTTCGGGATACAGCGCACGTGTTTCCGGCTGGTCAATGAACAGGGTTGCCATCTCGTCGATGGATGTTCCATTGGCGAATGCGGTTGCCCAGAAGTTCAGTCCAATCGCATCCGGGGCGCGGTTGAAATAGGCGATATAGAGTTCAGCGACACTTCGGAATTCATTTTCCGACAAACTCATCGATCTGGCAAAGACACGCAGATCGAATGGTTCCGGTTGAAGCACGGGGCCAAAGTTCAATAATTCGACGTCGATCAGGGTATCCAGTCCGTCTTCACCGCCACGTCGATCAAAGAGAGTTGTGCCCGCAGGACCAAGTGTCAGGATATACCCCGACTGATCGCCGGAATATATTGCGGTGTCTGTTCCAGATCCGCCATTGATCTGGTCATTTCCCGGCCCACCGGTGAGACGATCATTTCCAGCCAGCCCCGAAAGGATGTCGTTGTTCGAGGTGCCCTGCAAATCATTGTCTGGCTGATCCGATCCCGTGACCACCTCTCCATCAATAATGGTTTCTTCCGGAAATGTGGTCGCACTCTCCAGCACTCCATCAAGCACTTGGTATTGTGAGAACAACACCTCTTCTTCAATCAGTCTGCTGGGGTAGATGAGAACGTCTGAACGGCCATCTTGAAATGCGATTTGGGCAAATCTGTAATCCGGCACGTATACCGGTTCATAGCTGAAACCTCTTTCTTGGAAGGAGCTGTTCAGCGCGGCTTCGATGGGTGATCCCAGAACAACGGCGATGGATGTGCCATTCAGATCGTTCAAGTTCTGAAAGCCAAGAATCTCTTTCGAGATTACCGAGAACGGACCTGTCATTATCTCGGCAGAGGATGCGGACTGAATGCCATCAAACCGGGCAGGAATGTCTGCCGGATTGTCGCCATCTCCGGGTGGCGAAGGTGCATCAGGAGCGGGGTCGGGAAACTCTGCGCCGCCACCGTCTGGCCCATCGCCCTCCACCAAAGGGGTGCCATCTGCCGCAAGGCGGATCAGGTTTCCGTTCGGCTCAAGTTCGTAGAACGCATATCCGTATTCGACAAAGTCAGCGACGCTGGTGATGTTTTCATCCACAAGTATCGACAGGAAGATGCCGCTTGTCTGGTCCAGTGGCCCCAGAAACGCGGCTATCTGAAGTGGCCCCAATGGGCGTTCCGCTGACCAGGTCAGGGCAAGAAGCGCCGGGATTTCCGGTATGTCAGTGCTGTCGACGATCGTGTCTCGATTGCGCCCAACGCCTCCCCGTCCAGCGTCCAGAGCGTCGAAAATGGTCTCGAATCCGTAGATTTCCTTGGATACCAAATAAAGCATATGAGCTGTCCGATCTTGGAATGAACTCAAAGGCAGTCGTGATAACTCTGCACCCTATCAAGCGGTCGCACAATAGTTTCGCAATTCGACATCTGGCCAAGCCAAATCCCATAACACCGGTGCCTGCGCCAAGGAAAGCGCGGGCGCTGTGCCCGAGCCTCCATTGTTTCCCGAGGTACTTCCATCAACAGTCAGCGCGCCATTTGTTCCGATGGGCTGTCAATTTTTCCGGCTGTGGTTTTCGAAGGCCTGCTGTGCTCGAGTTGCGAAATGCTTTGCAGAATTCTTGGCGGTTCTTTGGCAGACTATCCGCATGTTCGTACATAAAAAGGATGCCTCCTGTCCGGACGACGCCTTCGCCGGATCGTTTTTAACTGACATTGTGTTTGTGCATAGCCTGTCGCCCTTGGCGGGGACGGATCACGCGGATCGCCCTGGTCTGTGCCCTGCCGCGTTCAAGGCCGCGCGCAGGATCGTGCGGTCTCCGATGTGGTTTG
>CAYZAD010000330.1:0-3266 GCA_964476315.1 uncultured Rhodobacterales bacterium | reverse complement strand
GGTTCGGTCATGTCGGTTTCCGGAACGTCATGTAATGTGGTGTGCGCCCTTCGCGCAGGGCTTTTTGTTCGTACCGGGTGGACAACCAGTCGTCCCACGGGTCGCGCCAGTCGGCGGGGCGTTCCGCCAGCCAGGTGAACCCGGCTTTCGGCACTTCGATCAGCGTCTGGCGCACGTAGTCGGGAATGTCGGTGGCCACGCGGAATTCCGCCCCAGGTGCAAGGCATTTGAACAGCGGATCAAGGTGTTCCGGCGTCACGAAGCGCCTGCGGTGGTGGCGTTTCTTGGGCCACGGGTCGGGATAGAGAAGAAACGCCTTGTCGATGGAGCCGTCGGGCAAAACGTCGAACATGTCGCGCGCATCTCCGGGGTGAACCCTGAGATTTGTCACACCTGCCTCGCGGATTTTGCCCAGAAGCATGGCGACGCCGTTGATGAAGGGCTCGCAACCGATGATCCCGACATCCGGGTTCTGTTGTGCCTGATGCACAAGGTGTTCGCCGCCCCCGAAGCCGATTTCAAGCCAGACCGGTTTGCCATCGAACAGGCTGTTCACGTCGAGCGGCGCGCGGTCGGGGTTGGCCTCCCACGACACGGGACCGGGGCTCAACGCGTCCAGATCGCTTTCGAGATAGTCTTTCTGGCTGGGGCGCAGTGTCTTGCCTTTGAACCGGCCATAGAAGTTGCGCCACGGCGCGCCCGAAGGGTGTTTGGTATCGCTCATGGCCCGCGCATGTACTGCGCGCGGGCCTGCGGAGCAAGCGGCGAGAGCATCAGGGGTCGATCACGATGGAGCCAAGCACATCCAGACCGGTCTCGCCCAGCCGGACGATCAGCACTTCGCCCGAGCCGGTGGTGCGCCCGGTCAGGGCAGAGATGTTGACGAAATGGGTGACGATGAACGGGCGCTCGTCAAGCTCTTGCAGCAGTGCCATCGCATCCCGTGTTTGCGGATCGCGCAGGGCGCGGTTCTGGAAGAAGGAATTGAAGGCGGGGACGTCCCGCACCGGGCCAAGCTCGAGCAAATCAGCCGTGTCGCGACACCGGCACCACTGGCTTGTCAGCACCACGTCAAAGCTGTGCCCGCGTTCACGGAAGGCCGCACCGATCCGTTCGGCCTGCGCGCGCCCCCGGTCATCGAGATTGCGCTGCGTGCTGCAGTCGGTGACGTCGAAATTGCCCGGATCCCCGGTGCCCGGGGCCAGTGCGTGGCGCATGATGGCGAACGCGCCGGGCTGATCGAGCGCATCCCAATCGTTGGCAAAAAGAACCCCCGGCCACAACAGGCCGAGGGTCAGGATCAGGCGTTTGATCATAGCTGTGCGTCAAGAAACTCTTGCAGGCCGTTCCAGCTGCCCTGGTCTGCCACAAGGTCGTAATCGCGCGAGCCGTAGACGGTGAAGCTGTGACGCGCGCCGCCAAAGATTTGCGCCCCATGGGTCACGCCTGCGGCCTGCAACTGGTCAAGCTTGGCCGCCAGGTCTGCCATGCCGGAGACCGGGTCGGCGCTGCCGTGGAAGAACATGATGGGGGCCGTGGTGGCCGAATAGTCCTGACCTTCCGGGGTGCCCAGACCGCCGTGGAAGCTGACGAAGCCGTCAAGATCGGCCCCGGCGCGGGCGGCTTCGAGAACGGCGGCCCCGCCGAAACAGTAGCCCATCATCACCATGTCCTCGGTCGCGCCGGTGATGTTGGCAGCCTCGGCGATGGAGCCCATGAGGCGGGCGCGGAATTCTTCGCGGTCGCCGTAGAGCGCGCCGGAGAGCGCACGGTTTTCGTCGATGCTTTGCGGGTTTTCATCGGCGCCGTAGACGTCGATGGCAAAGGCGGTGTAGCCAAGGGCAGCCAGCATTTCCGCGCGGCGTTCCTCGTAATCGGTCATGCCGTCCCAATCGTGCACGATCAGCACGGTGCCTTTCGGTTCAATCGCGGTGTTGGTGGCGACATAGCCTTCGTATTCGCGGTCGCCGACCGTGTAGCGGTGGTATTCGGCAGAGATTTCAGCCTGTGCGGCGGTTGTCATCAGGGCCAGAGCGGCCAGTCCTGTTCTGAGCATGGTATCCTCGCGTTTTCGTGTTTCCCCTGCAAAAGGATAGTCCACATCTGCGAAAGACAAATGGCTCAGGACCCGCCACCCGTGACCGTGAGCCCCAACATACGCCAAACCTGCATCCCGCCTCGGTAGTAGAAAATCCGTTCGGCCGGGTAGCCCGCTTCGATCATGTTGCGGATCGCGGTCGGCGACTGTCCGCACCAGATGCCATTGCAAAAGAGCGCAACCTGGCGGGCATTGGTGCAATCCCAGCCATCGAAATCCGGCTCGCAGCCAAGCTGGCCCAGTTCGTCGATGATGTATGTGTAGGGAATGCTGATCGCACCGGGAATGGTGCCGCCGGTGAACCAGTCGGATGTGCGGCTGTCGATGACGATGGCCTCCGGATCCTGGAGCAACGCGATGAGTTCCAGCTCTCCGATCGTGGTCACGCCTTCGGCGGCGATCATCGGCTGAACACAGAAACTGGGACAGGGCCGCGAGGTGCGCGCCCATTCGCCGGTAACCTCGTGCGTGGTGTCCTGGATGCGGCTGATCTCGACCGGGCCGGCGGGGGTTTCGACCGTGGCTGTCGGCATGTCCTTGGTGATGCCGACCTCGGCGGATGCGCCGGTCGCTGCGGCAAGCATCACGGCAAGGCTGCATGCGAAACGTTTCATGATTGTCTCCTTCTTCGGGGCGGATGTGGGTACGATGACGGCACCCTGTCATGGCGTCGCCAGTCCGGCGCGACATTCGTCAATCCAGTGCAAAATGTCGCACAAAAAAGCCGCCCCGAAGGACGGCTTTTCGTGCTGCACCCAGCGCGTGTCAGACAGACGATTTCAGCGCATCCACCAGATCGGTGCGTTCCCAGCTGAACCCGCCATCGGCGTCGGGGGCGCGGCCGAAATGGCCATAAGCCGCGGTGCGCTGGTAAATGGGTTTGTTGAGGTCGAGATGCGTGCGGATGCCACGCGGGGACAGGTCCATCACCTTGGGGATCGCCTGTTCGATGGCCGCAGCGTCGACATCGCCTGTGCCATGCGTGTCGGCATAGATCGAGAGCGGTTTCGACACGCCAATCGCGTAGGAAAGCTGGATCGTGCAGCGTTCGGCCATGCCTGCGGCGACCACGTTCTTGGCAAGATAGCGCGCGGCGTAGGCGGCAGAGCGGTCTACCTTGGTCGGGTCCTTGCCGGAAAACGCGCCACCGCCGTGGGGGGCAGCGCCA
>CAYZAD010000329.1:0-3276 GCA_964476315.1 uncultured Rhodobacterales bacterium | reverse complement strand
TCCCTCAAGTGTCCAGGATCCGCAGATCGCGCAGCATTTGGTGATCATGGAGAAGACCCTGGATGCGGAAGCAACGGGATAACCGGCTTCACGGGCGGGCAATTGGCCCGATTGAACCTGTCACGGAACTGTCCGGACCTGTTGACTTGGTGGTTTCCGCATGACCTTGGCATCGCACCCACCCCCGAAAACCCGTGCCCAAGAACTGGGTGTCCGTTGACGCATGGCCAGCCGTGTAAAGACGGGGCCACCAATCATGGTGTCAGTGGCCGAGGCGTTGTCTGGCTGCTTCGCGATTTCCCGTCGCAGGAACAAGCGCGCCCACTTTTCCCAGGCCGAACGCGGGCATGCCGGAATAGATCGCCTCGTAGCTTCCGTCTTTGACCAGGTAGGTCTCATGCCAGATGCCAACATCGCCACGTCGTTTGTTGTATCGGCGGTTAAACTCGACCCACTCGGGAAAGTGCTCCCTGTCCTTGGAGCGGGCATAAGCTTCAAGGTCTTCGAAACTCCGCCAATACTGGACATTGGTCAGCATGCTCAGGGTTTGATATCCAAGAAAGCCGGTTTCTTCACTGGGCAAGCCCGAAAGCTCCTTAAGCATCTTCGGCATGGTCTTCGAGAACCACATCAAATCCCGAACCTGCCACCATTTGTTGATCCGGGCGCCAATCAGGAAGACGACAAAATCCCCGTCGATCTGGGCGGCAACTCTCTCGGCTTTGATATCCGCCATCTGTCGCTTTCCTCCAGTTTTTGCTGCCAAGGCGCACAAAGGCTCCAGGACAGCTCTGTAAAGGCTACGATAGACTCCCGGATCGCGGCAAGCATTGTCCAGAACCATGCGAAGAGCCGGTTCGCACAATTCGGGGAAGTACTTGTTCGTCGTCTTGCTCATGACGCGCCATCCCCTTCAAGAGTTGGAGCCTCCGGCAAATCCGACGCGGTTCACATGGCTGTCGCTTGCGCAAAACTTTGGCTAAGCTTGTTAACAGGCAACGGCCATGGGGTGCCACATATGCAGGCTATTGAAGGATAATGCCATGACGGGGCGCTGGCGTCCTGCGGATAGCGATCCAACAAGAGCGTTAGGAATGAGGGTCGTCTGCGATCATGTTCTCTTGGAGATCGGCAATCATATCGAAGACAAGCATCTGGTTGGGACGTGCCAAATTGCAACGCGCGAGGTGAGCGTTCAGTGTGTTGCCGTTGCTGATGGCAACCCAGGTCCAGGTATCGGCAGCGACAGGCGATACAATAAATGTGGTCAGCATTGCGGCGGAAGCGATCAGGGTTTTCATGTCGGTCTCCGTTTTGGGGTCAACGATTTGTTGGCGGGCGACTTGAAAGAGAGGTCGTTTTGTCGCCACGCTGACTCCATCGCGCGATCCGCTGTGAAATGTCCTGAAAGGGTGTCCGATACGTTCCGAAAAAAAACTGAAATCCATTGTTATGTCTGAAAAACAAAGCGTTATGGTTAATCTTGGGCAGTACCGCTTCGATGTGGAAAGCGGCGAGCTGCGCACCCAAGAGGGAGAGTTGCGCCCCTTGCGCGCGCAATCGGCCGAAGTATTGTCCGTCCTCGCGCGGAAACCGAACGAACTTGTGACCAAGGACGAGCTGTTTGGCGCGGTCTGGCCTGGCGTGACTGTCACGGAAGACAGCCTGACGCAGTGCATTTCAGACATTCGCAAGATGATAGAGGACACGGACCGCACCATCCTGCGCACCATTCCCAAGAAAGGGTATCAGCTTGTTGCTGCGCCAACGAAGCCGACAGCGGGGCAAAGCGAACAGGGGAACCAGCGTGTTATTGGACGTCGGCTTGGTTTGCTGCCAGGTGCTGTTTTCGCCGTGGCCTTTTGCGCCCTGGCCATTGTCGGTTACCAGTTCCTTCAAAGGGGCGCGAACCCCGGTCCACAAGGTTCCGATAGGCAGTTGGCGTCAATCATCGTGCTTCCTTTTGCCGATCTCTCGCCAGACGGGGATTTTCAATATTTTGCGGATGGGATGAGCGAGGACATCACGACAGAGCTCGCCCGATGGGCTGAACTAAAGGTCATCGCGCGCACATCCGCGCTGACCTACAAGGGGAAAACACTGGACGTTCGTCAGGTCGCGCGCGAAATGGGTGTGCGCTATGTGCTGGAAGGCAGTGTGCGCCGCGCGGGTCCGGATGCTGTTCGCATCAATGCACAATTGATCGACGGAGACACGGGTGCGCATGTCTGGGCGGACCGGTTCGACGAAACCGGGTCAGACGTGCTGGCCTTGCAGGATCAGATCACGGCCAAACTGGCAACAACCCTCGGCGGCAGTCGCGGTACGATCAAAGCCGCGCGATATGTGTCCGCCTGGGAAAAATCCGAAGCCAGCCTGGAGGAATACGATTATTATCTCCGCGGGCATGACGTGTTCTATCGCTTCACACCCGAGGCCATGGAAGACTCTCGGGTGATCTGGCAGGCGGGCCGCGAGAAATATCCCGATTCCGGACTGTTGAAGGTCAAGATCGGGATCACCTATGGGGTTGAAGCGCGCTTTGGCTGGGTGTCTGACACTGCGGCAAATTTTGAGCTGTCGGAACGGTTTTTGATAGAGGGCTTGGCCGATCCAAAATTGCCCTCGCAGGGGCTGCGGTTCGGGTTGTGGGTCCGATCATTGAACGCCGTGCATTACTATCGGAACTGCGATAGCGGTTTGAACTTCGTCAACCAGTTGATCGAAACCTACCCCTATGATGCGGAGTCGCTTTTCTTCGTGGGATCCGTCAAAGCCTGGTGCGGCCAGGTCGAGGACGCGGGCTTCTATATTGACCGGGCAATGGACAGGACCCCCAGGCTGCACCCGGGCGATCAGGACATGGCTGGATCAGTCAGATACCGGCAAGGCCTGTTCGAAGATGCTGTCGCCCACCTGGCTGACGCCCCGCAAAGCCCAGTGGTGCTGGCAACACTCATTGCCTCTCATGTTGCCTTGGGTGAGGTCGAACAAGCCGAGGGTCTGGCGGCCCGTCTCAGAGAACGTTTTCCGACACTGACACCAGATGGCTTGCGCGGGTTGATCCCGGACAAAGAAGCCAGCGTGGCCATTGGCATTCTTGACCGTTTGAAGAGGGCGGGGTGGCCAGACTCTCGTTAAGTGGACGACAGACTTGCCCCTTGGCGTACGATCCTTCTCACGGCAGCAAACGCTCAGCAAAAGATGTCATTCGCGCAGGCGTTAAAGCACCCGACTTTTAACCTGAGGCATATCCGGCAGCTTTGAAGTAGTTCC
>CAYZAD010000328.1:0-3277 GCA_964476315.1 uncultured Rhodobacterales bacterium | reverse complement strand
CTGCGCCCTGATCACACCGTGGAACTGGCCGATGAACCAGGTCACGCTCAAGGTCTGCGCGGCGGCTGTCGCAGGCTGCACAATGGTGCTGAAGCCGTCCGAAGAAAGCCCGCTGAACGCGGTTCTCTTCGCCGAGATGATGCACGAGGCAGGCTTCCCGCCCGGCGTGTTCAACCTTGTGAATGGCGATGGTGTGGGTGTCGGATCACAGCTTTCTTCCCATCCCGATATCGACATGGTGTCGTTCACCGGCTCGACCCGGGCGGGCAAGCTGATCTCGAAAGCGGCGGCGGATACGCTCAAGCGCGTGCATCTCGAACTTGGGGGCAAAGGCGCGAACCTGATTTTTGCCGATGCCGACGAGAAAGCCGTAAAGCAGGGTGTGCTTCGCGTGATGAACAACACCGGCCAGTCCTGCAACGCGCCGACGCGCATGATCGTCGAGGCGTCGCGCTATGATGAAGCGGTGGAGCAGGCGGCGGAAACCGCCGGCAAAGTCACGGTCGGGCCGGCCTCCGTCGAAGGCCGTCACATCGGCCCGGTGGTGAACGCAACCCAGTGGCAAAAGATCCAGGACCTGATCCAGAAAGGCATCGACGAAGGCGCGCGGCTGGTTGCGGGTGGTCCCGGACGGCCAGATGGGTTGAACAAGGGCTTCTACGTGCGCCCGACGGTCTTTGCCGATGTCACCAATGACATGACCATCGCGCAGGAAGAAATCTTTGGCCCCGTCCTGTCGGTCATGAAGTTCGACACCGAAGAAGATGCAGTCCGCATCGCCAACGACACGCCCTACGGTCTGACCAATTACGTGCAAAGCAGCGATGGTGCGCGCCGCAACCGGCTGGCGCGTCAACTGCGGTCCGGCATGGTCGAGATGAACGGCCAAAGCCGTGGCGCGGGGTCTCCGTTCGGCGGCATGAAGCAGTCCGGAAATGGCCGCGAAGGCGGTGTCTGGGGCATCGAGGATTTCCTCGAGGTCAAATCGGTCTCCGGTTGGGCCGCCGAGTAAACCTGCGCTGACAGGGGGCAGCGACCCCCTGCTTCTTCTCTTCCCAAATACTCAAACCGCGCGCGTGTCCGGGCGCGCGGTCTGATCAGAACGGCGCCTTGACCCGAAACTTCGTTCCAATCCCGCCATCGGGATGGCGAATGCGCAGTTCTTCGGCATGCAGCATCATGCGCGGGTAGCGGTCCGCGGTGTCGGGTGCGTATAGCGGGTCGCCCAGGATCGGGTGACCAAGCGCCAGCATGTGGACACGCAACTGGTGGCTGCGTCCGGTCTGCGGGAAAAGCTGCACCTTGCTTTCGTCATCATTGGCCTTGAGCACGCGCCAATCCGTCACCGCAGGCTTGCCCGTGTCGTGATCCACTTTCTGCAACGGCCGGTTCGGCCAATCGACGATCAATGGCAGGTCCACCGTGCCGGTCTTCGGTTCCAACCGCCCGGCCACGCGTGCGACGTAGCGTTTTTGGGTCTGCCGCTTCTCGAACTGCAGGCCGAGATGGCGCTGGGCATGCGGGGTGAGCGCAAAAATCATGACACCGGATGTATCCCGGTCCAGCCGGTGCACAAGCAGCACCTGCGGGTACACGGCTTCGAGCCGCGAGATCAGGCAATCGGCAAGCTCTGGCCCCTTGCCGGGGACCGACAAGAGACCCGCCGGTTTGTTCACGGCAAGGATTTCGTGATCTTCGTGCAGGATATCCAGCGGCGTGTCGGGTGGGGCGTAGTCGGTCATGGCTCCCGTCTAAGCAGGAGCGCCCGGCGCGGCAAGGTGTCCGCCGCGCTTTAGAATTTACTAGGGAAGTTCTGAAATCTTCTACGAAGATTTCACGGTCGGGATGACGCAGGCTTGGATCAGGCTTTCACCCGCGCCGACGTCGGATCGTAGAACGGCTTCAACGAGGCCTCTGCTGCAACCCGCGTTCCCGCCACATCGATCTCGTAGGACGACGCAAGGACCTGCTCCGCCGTCTCGCCCTCGCAGGGCACGTATCCCATACCCATGGCCGCGCCAAGGTGATGCCCGTATGCGCCCGAGGACAGGTACCCAACGATCTCGCCATCGCGGATGACCGGTTCGTTATGGTAGAGCAGCGGTTCCGGATCGGTCAGCTTGAACTGCACCAACCGCGTCGTCAGCCCTTCGTCCCGCTTGCGCAGCACCGCGTCCCGCCCCACGAACACCGGCTTGTCCCGCTTGACCGCGAACCCGAGCCCGGCTTCGAGCACGTGATCTTCGCAGGTGATGTCATGCCCGAAATGGCGGAAGCCTTTCTCGATGCGGCAAGTGTCCATCATGTGCATGCCACAGAGCGTCAGGCCAAGGTCCTGACCGGCCTCATAAAGTGTCTCAAACACATGCCCGGCCTGATCGGCGCTGACATACACTTCCCAACCCAGTTCTCCGACATAGGAGACGCGATGCGCGCGGGCGACGCCCATGCCGATCTCGATCTCCTGCGCCGTGCCGAACGGGTTCGCGTCGTTCGAAAAGTCGTTTGGTGACACCATCTGCATCAGCTTGCGCGCCGCAGGCCCCATAACGGCCAGCACGCCTTCGCCAGCGGTCACGTCCGTCAGCACCACGCGATGGTCCCCGACATGGCGCTGCATCCAGATCTGGTCAGCGGCGCGCGTGGCGGCGGGTGTCACCACCAGATACGCGGTCTCGGACAACCGTGTGACGGTCACATCCGCCTCGATCCCTCCGCGTGAATTCAGGAACTGGGTATAGACGATCTTGCCCACCGGAACCGAAAAATCGCCTCCGCCCACATAGTTCAGGAACGCTTCCGCCTCCGGTCCCTCGACGCGGATCTTGCCGAAGGACGACATGTCGTACATGCCCACGTTGTCCCGGATCGCCGTGTGTTCCTCCGCGACGTTGCCAAAGAAGTTCTGCCGTTTCCACGAGTAGTCGTATTCCGGCGTCTGACCGTTCCGCGCGAACCAGTTGGCGCGTTCCCAGCCCGAGATTTCGCCCATCACCGCCCCGTGCTGCAGCAGGTGCTGATGGAACGGCGACCGGCGGATGCCACGCGCGGTGGCTTTCTGGCGATAGGGATAGTGATCGGCGTAAAGCAGGCCCAAGGTTTCGGTCACCCGTTCCTTGAGGAAATGCACGTTCCTCTGAAAGGGCTGCGCGCGCGCAATATCGACGTCGCCCAGATCGAAGGGTTTTTCACCATCTTCCATCCATTGCGCCAGCGCCATGCCCGCGCCGCCCGCCGACTGGATGCCGATCGAGTTGAAGCCGGCCGCGACCCAGAC
>CAYZAD010000327.1:0-3325 GCA_964476315.1 uncultured Rhodobacterales bacterium | reverse complement strand
GCGCGTGATAGAGGAAGCGGTTGTCGTTCATCATCGCGTCCTGGAAATCGCCAAACCGCGGCAGCGCATAGGTGATGAAATGCGCCAACGCGCGGCGGGCCTGCGCCTGATCGGTGGCAAACCAGAAGGGGCGCAATGACCCGAAGGAATTGCCGAACCGCGCCTCGACCAGATCGAGCACCTCTTCCACGGTCTCGTCGGGGGTAAACTGCATCGGGCCGGAAAAGGCGATGTCGTCTGGGGCCGGTTTGCGGTTCTCTGCGTCGTAGTTCCACTTGCCGCCTTCAGGTTGGTCCCCCTCCATCAGCAGACCCGTCTTGCGCCGCATGTCCCGGTAGAAATACTCCATCCGCAGCGCCTTGCGCCCGTCGGCCCAAGCGTCGAATTCCTCCTGCGTGCTGACGAAACGGGTATCCGGCATCATCGTCAGCTTGAGCGGCATGTCCTCAAGCGCCTCGATCAGACGCCATTCGCCGGGCTGGGTCGCGATCACCTCGGACGCGCCGGTTTCCTCTGCCCTGCGCAACAGCTCACCGGGGATGCTCCCCGCGTTATCGGTGTCGTCCAACTGCGTGTAGCGCACGGTCCAGCCGTCCTCCCGCAGACGGGCGGCGAATTTGCGCATCGCGGCAAAGATAAAGGCGATCTTCTTGGGGTGGTGCTGGACATAGGTGGCTTCCTCGCTCACCTCGGCCATCACGACCACGTCGGACGTTTTGTCTGCGGCCTCGAGCGCGGACAGCGTGTCGGTCAACTGGTCACCAAGAACAAGGATCAAGCGCGTCACCACGGCACCTCTTTGCCCTGCCAGTCAAAAAATTTCCCGGTGTCCCCGGCAGTCAGACCGCCCAGAACCGCCAGCAGGTTCGCCGCAGCCTCGGGGGCCGGAACAGACGGGTTATGGCCTACATATTTCTCGGTAAAAGCGGTGTCCACGGTCCCCGGATGCAGCGCCACGCAGATGGCGTCTTTGTGGGTGCGCGCAATCTCTATCGCAGCACCGTGGATCATCTGGTTCAACGCCGCCTTGGCCGTGCGGTAGCTGTACCAGCCGCCCAGTCGGTTGTCGCCGATAGAGCCCACACGGGCCGACAGGGCGGCAAACACCGATCTGCCCTTGCGCGGCATCAGCCTCAGACTGTGCTTCAGAACAAGCGATGGGCCAACCGTGTTCAGCATGAACTGGTCACGCATGGCGTCTGCCGTCACATGTCGCAGGGTCTTTTCCGGTCTCGCCCCGTTGATTTCCAGCGCGCCGGTACACACGAATACCAGATCGAAGGGCCCCTCCAACGTGAAAAGGTGCCGTGACACGCTGTCCTCGTCCGTCACGTCAAGCCCATCCCTGCGGCGCGAAAGCCCTTGAACCGCCACGCCTTTCGCCGCCAATGCAGCGCACACCGCTGAACCGATCCCGCCGCTCGCGCCTATGACCAATGCCTTTTCCATGACCCCGCCAACTAGGGTCACAGCCGGATCGGTCAACGGGTCACGCGCAAGGAAACGCGCGGCGGCCGCTAGGCCAGCCCGCGCCAGCGCAGGACCACGATCAGCAGCGTGATCACCACGAGGATGTTGAACGCGATACTGCCGAGGATCGACAGGGCGATGCCCTTGCGGCGGTCCTTGACATCGATGGCCTGCAGGAACGCGGCGGCGCGTTCATAGGCGGCATGGGTCATCTTTGGATCCATCCGGCGACCAATCTTGGGGTGCTGCGCCATCGACTCCGCTTCGGCCACGGCAGAGATATCGTTACGCACACCCATCGGAAGCCTGCGCCCCGCCTTGGCCAGCCGCCGCGCCAGCGTGCCATGCCGCAAACCCAAACGACTTGCCAACAGGTCCCGCAGGCCCTGCGCCTGGGCGTCGATTGTCTGGTTCCGATCCATGCATCTGTCCTACGCATCCCTGCCGCCTTGCTCAAGACGCCATCAACGCAGTATGCAGCGCGTATGTTGAATACTCTGTTAAATACATCCGACGGCACAGCCACGCCGCTCTTGATCGTGCACGGTCTTTACGGATCGGGCCGGAACTGGGGCGTGATCGCCAAACGCCTGTCCGATCGCGGGCCGGTTCTGGCGGTCGATATGCGCAATCACGGCGACAGTTTCTGGGCGGACAGCCACAGTTACGAAGACATGGCCGCCGATCTGGCCGAGGTGATAGAGGCAAACGGCGCACCGATGGACGTGGTGGGGCACTCGATGGGCGGCAAGGCCGCGATGGTGCTGGCCCTGACCCGCCCCGAACTGGTCAGCCGCCTTCTGGTCGCAGACATCGCGCCCGTGGCCTATGGGCATTCGCAACTGCAATTCATCGAGGCAATGCGCTCGGTTGATCTGTCGACGGTGGAAAAACGCTCTGACGCCTCGGCGCAACTGGCGCGGCGCGTCGACGATCCGATGCTGCAGGCGTTCTTCACGCAATCGCTTGATCTCAAGGCCAAGCGCTGGAAGCTCAACCTTGACACGCTCGCCCGCGAGATGCCGAAAATCCTGGGCTTTCCCGATATCTCAGGCAGCTTCAGCAAACCGACACTGTTCCTGACCGGCGCGAATTCGGACTATGTGACGGCCGACCACCGGCCCAAGATCCGCGCATTGTTCCCACGGGCGCGCTTTGCCAAGATCCCGAACGCGGGTCACTGGCTCCATGCGGACAAGCCGCGCGACTTCGAAGCGTCGGTCCGCGCGTTTCTGCACCTGACCTAGTAGCCCCGGCACAACCCTTCCGAGCGGGAGGCAAAGGCGCGATAGCGGTCCCAGAACGCGTCGTTTGCCGCCGTTTTCGACATCTTTATGTCCTGCGCGCGCTGCGGGTCGCTGAAAAACCGCGCCGCCTTGCGCTGATCGGCCCCTGACAGCGACTGGTTCGCAACCGTCTGGATACACCCGCACAGCTGCGCATTTCGCGCCCGGCGGTCGGAAGACAGACACGCCCGGCTGATCGGTCCGGAGGAAAACCGCGTCACGATTCCGCTGTCGATGCGATCCACACGGCTGCCGCCGCCGCACCCTGCCCCCAAAGCCACAACCAAAAGTCCTGCCCAAAGTCTCATGACGCCTGCTTTCGTTTGACAGGCGCACGGTCGGGGTCTTTTGCCCCTGATCCACGCGCCACCACCGTGTTCGAAGATGGCAGAAAAACGTGCCGTTTTCAAATCACCAATTGTCAATCGTCGCAGCCATCGCACGCTGTCTTGACCGCCCCCCGAATCCGCATCATATCCAGCCCATGACAGAGCTTTCACGCATCCGCAATTTTTCCATCGTCGCCCATATCGACCACGGGAAATCCACGCTGGCCGACCGGCTGATCC
>CAYZAD010000326.1:0-3341 GCA_964476315.1 uncultured Rhodobacterales bacterium | reverse complement strand
TCACGTCGTAACGCCCGGGCTTTTCCACCACATCGGCAACGCTGAACCGCCCGCGGATGCGCTGCCCGGCCCGCACCGGGGTGACAAAGCGGATGCGGTCGAAGCCATAATTCAGCCCCTGAACCATACCGGGGATCTCGGGCTGGACGTCATAGGACATGGCCGACAGCATCGACAGGGTCAGGAACCCATGCGCCATGGTCCCGCCCTGCGGGGCCATCCGCTCTTCATCCAGATGGATGAACTGCCAATCCTCTGTCACATCGGCAAAGGTGTTGATCCGGTCCTGCCCGATCTCGTACCAGCGCGACACGGCAGGTGGCATGGACCGCAGCACGTCACCCGACATCTGGCAACACGTAATCCGCGAATTGCTTGCGCAGGGTCAGCTTGGACACCTTGCCCGTCGCCGTCAGCGGCAGCGCGTCGACATACAAGACATCGTCCGGCAACTGCCATTTGGCAAAGTGTTCGTCCATCATCTCATGAAACTCTGCCAGCGTCGGCTGCTTCCCTTCTTTCGGCACCACCACGAGAACCGGCCGTTCGTCCCATTTCGGATGTGCAATCGCGATCACCGCGCAATTGGCCACATCCGGATGCGCCATCGCGATGTTTTCAAGGTCAATCGAACTGATCCACTCACCACCGGACTTGATCAGATCCTTGGACCGGTCCTGGATGTTCAGATAGCCATCCGGCGTGATGCTGGCCACATCGCCGGTGCCGAACCATCCTTCGCTGTCAATCGCTGCTGCACTCGCCTCTTCATTATCGAAATAGCCGGAAATCACGCCATTGCCGCGCACGAACAATTCGCCCACGGCCTCTCCGTCATGCGGCAGGCGGGCACCCTGGTCGTCCACGATCTTCAGATCGACACCGAACATGCGCCGCCCTTGCAGGCTCTTGAGGCTCATCCGCTGGTCAAAGGGGGCATCTTGCATGTCGATCGGCAGTTGCCCGGTCGTGCCGACAGGGCTCATCTCTGTCATGCCCCAGGCATGGCAGACATCGATATGCGCGGTCTCGAAGAATTCAATCATGCTGCGCGGCGCGGCGGACCCGCCGATCACCACCTGCTCCAACGCCGATGGCGGCGTGCCCCGCGCTTCGATCTCGGCCCGCAGGCCCAGCCAGACGGTCGGAACCCCCCAGCTTGCCGTAACGTTCTCACTCTCCATCAGGTCATACAGCGACGGACCGTCCAGCTTGCCCCCCGGCATGATCAGCGAGGCCCCGACAATCGGCGCGGCATAGGGCATGCCCCAGGAATTGACGTGGAACATCGGCACCACGGGCAAGAGCCGCGCACCTTCATGCATGGATTTCGGCAGCGTGACCGCAACATAGAGCGCGTGCAACACCGTCGATCTGTGTGAGAACAACGCGCCCTTGGGGTGACCCGTCGTGCCAGAGGTGTAACACATGCCCGCCGCCGTCTCTTCCGGCAATTCCGGCCACGCATAGGTGTCAGGCTGTCCTGCCAGCAGGTCTTCGTAGCAGGAAAGATCAAGCGTGCTGTCGGGCATATGCGCTGCATCCGTCATCGCCACGATCTTCAGCCCGGTCGGCAAGTGTTCTTTCAATGCTTCGAGGATCGGCACGAAGGTCACGTCGACGAACAGCACCTTGTCGTCGGCGTGGTTCAGGATGTAGATCATCTGCTCTGCAGACAGGCGCGGATTGATCGTGTGGCAGACCGACCCCACACCCGAGATCGCGTAGTAGAGTTCGAAGTGACGGTATCCGTTCCAGGCCAGCGTCGCGACGCGATCCCCCTGTTTCACCCCCAACCCATCCAGCGCATGTGCCAGTTGAGCCGTTCGCGCAAAGGTTTCCCGATACGTCTGACGATGCAGATCGCCTTCGGTCCGGACCGAAACAATCTCACGGTTCCCATGAATTTCTGCTGCAAAGCTCAGGATCTCTATCACCGAAAGCGGTCGGTTCATCATCAGTCCGTGCATCCACATCCCCCCTTGCACTTGCGCGTTCCGTTCAAGATACACTGATGACCTGTCGCACGCCACGCAACCGAAATCGCTCTCAGGAGACCTGTTTCATGTCACACATCATGACCCGCATCGCGCTGGCCCGTCGCCCCAAAGGCGCACCCGTCCCCGAGGACTTTTCTTTTGAAACCAGCGATATCCCGACGCCATCCGAGGGCGAGGTCGTGATCGAGGTCAGGCATCTATCGCTCGACCCATATATGCGGGGCCGCATGGACGACGTGAAAAGCTATGCCCCATCGGTCGATATCAGAGGCACGATGACCGGACAGGGCGTGGGCCGTGTCATCGCCAGCAAGGCGCAAGGCTTTTCCGAAGGCGACATGGTGACCGGAATGACCGGCTGGGCCAGCCACGCCTGCTTGCCAGCGACCGAGCTGCGCAAACTTGACGGCAGCGCCCCGCCCTCCACGGCCCTGGGTGTTCTTGGCATGCCCGGATTGACCGGCTGGGTCGGCCTGCACAAATTCGGACGCCCGAAAGCAGGCGAAACCCTTGTCGTCGGGGCGGCGACAGGGCCTGTTGGCTCTATGGTCGGACAACTGGCAAAACGCATGGGCCTGCGCACCATCGCCATCGCCGGAGGTGCCGAGAAATGCAAGCTGGCGACAGACACGTTCGGCTTTGACGTGGCCATCGACCATCGCGCCCATGACGACGCCAAATCGCTGCGCGCTGCCATCGCCCAAGCAGCGCCCGATGGCGTCGACATCTACTGGGAAAACGTCGGTGGCATGTTGCTCGAAGCGGTGTTGCCCCTGATGAACGTACACGGGCGCATCCCGGTCTGTGGCATGATCGCTTGGTATGGCGGCGAGAACATCGCCGACACCAACCAGCTCCCCGGATTATGGCGCAGCGTGCTGGTCAAACGGTTGCAGGTCTCGGGCTTCATCATCTTCGATCACTGGAACGAATATCCCGCCTTTCTTGCCGAAGTCGGCCCAAAGGTCGCGGCCGGGGATATCGCCTACCTCGAAGACGTGGCCGAAGGTTTGGAAAACATGCCGCAAGCGTTCATCGACATGCTGAAAGGTGGCAATGTCGGCAAGCAGATCGTGACGCTCTAGAACTCGGGTTCCGTTTCCAACGCCAAGGGGGCGACAGGGGCCGCGCGCAGGTCGTCCACCTGCAACGGGCCTGTCGGTTTCGACAGGCGATTGCGCACCACCCAGTGCAGGCGGGTGGCCGCCCGCGTGATGGCAACATAAGCAAGGCGCTTCCACAGGGGCTGCCCCGCTTCGACACGCCCCATCCGTGCGGCGGCGTAAAGGTCGGGCGCAAAGACCTGCACCTCGTCCCATTGCGAGCCTTGCGCCTTGTGGA
>CAYZAD010000325.1:0-3354 GCA_964476315.1 uncultured Rhodobacterales bacterium | reverse complement strand
TTTTGGGTATGTCGAGCAGGGCAAGCCCGAAAGTGGCAGTATTGATGGGTGGCCCCTCGGCCGAACGCGAGGTGTCGCTGTCATCGGGGCGCGAATGCGCCGTCGCTTTGCGGGGTGAAGGATACGAGGTTCACGAGGTCGATGCCGGCCGCGACCTTGCTTCCGTGCTGTCGGCGCTGTCGCCGGATGTGTGTTTCAATGCGCTGCATGGCCGCTGGGGCGAAGATGGCTGCGTTCAGGGCCTGCTGGAGTGGATGGGCATCCCCTATACCCATTCCGGCGTGCTTGCCTCTGCGCTGGCCATGGACAAGGAGCGGTCAAAGGATGTGTACCGCCGGCACGGCTTGCCGGTTGTCGACAGCGTTCTGGCGGAACGCGACGTCGTGCGCGCGCGTCACGTGATGGCGCCGCCTTATGTCGTCAAGCCCAACAACGAAGGATCGTCCGTCGGCGTCTACCTCGTGCATGAGGCTTCAAACGGGCCGCCAGCCCTGTCGGACGATATGCCAGAGCGTGTCATGGTCGAAGCCTTTGCGCCGGGCCGGGAATTGACCACCACCGTCGTCGGAGATCGCGCTTTGTGCGTGACCGATATCCTGACCGAAGGCTGGTATGACTACGACGCAAAGTACAAGGTAGGTGGGTCGCGGCACATCGTGCCCGCCGCGATCCCGTCCGACATCACCGAAGCCTGTCTTGACTATGCCGTGCGCGCGCATGTCGCGCTGGGCTGTCGCGGTGTGACGCGAACGGATTTCCGGTGGGACGAGACGCGGGGGCTGGACGGTCTGATCCTGCTGGAAACCAACACGCAGCCCGGTATGACCCCGACATCGCTGTCGCCGGAACAGGCCGCGTATGTGGGCATGAGCTTTGGCGCCCTGTGCCGCTGGATGGTGGAGGACGCGTCGTGTCACAGATGAGCGTGCGCCCCGATCCCGCGCCGTCACGGCTGAAGTACCGGATGGAGCGGCTCATGCTGACGCCGCTTTTCCGCGCCTTGCTGCGCTTTGGCGTGCCGGTTGTCCTGATTGCCGGTCTGGCGGCTTGGTGGTTGTCAAACGAAAGCAATCGCCAAATCATCGTCGACACCTATGCCGATCTGCGGTCCCAGGTCGAAAGCCGTCCGGAATTCATGGTCAACATGATGGCCGTCGACGGGGCAAGCGATCTGGTTGCGGAAGGCGTGCGCGAAATGCTGCCGGTCGATTTTCCGATCAGTTCCTTCGATCTCGATCTCGAGGCGATGCGCGAAGCGGTTGTTTCGCTCGATCCGGTGAAATCGGCACGGCTCTACGTGCGGCAGGGCAATGTGCTGCAGGTCGATATCGTGGAGCGCATCCCGGTCGTGCTTTGGCGCAACGACAGGGGGCTGCAGCTTCTGGATGACGAAGGCGCGCTGGTGGGTCCGGCCTTCCTGCGTGCAGATTGGCCCGAATTGCCGTTGATCGTCGGGACAGGGGCCGACACGCAGGTCGAAGAAGCGCTTGAGCTCGTCCGTGCCGCACAGCCCCTGGCATCCCGTTTCCGGGGGCTGGTGCGCATGGGCGAGCGGCGCTGGGATGTCGTCCTTGATCGCGATCAGCGGATCATGCTGCCCGAAGAGGGGGCGGTTCACGCGCTTGAGCGCGTGATCGCCATGGATCAGGCCGTCGACATGCTCGAGCGCGATCTTCTGGCGGTCGATCTCAGGCTGCCAAACAGGCCAACACTCAGAATGACAGACGGAGCGGTGCGCGAGTTGCTGCGCATCCGTGCGATTGAGGCAGGGGAACCAGCACAATGATCGAGCTTTACGAGTCTCAACGAGCAATGCGCAACATGCGCCGGGCCGCCATGCAGCGCGGCGTGATTGCGATCCTCGATATCGGCAGTTCAAAAATCGCGTGTCTGGTGCTGCGGTTCGATGGCACGGATCGCGGGCTCGAAAGCGACACGATCGGATCTCTTGCCGGACAATCCGGGTTCCGGGTTATCGGGGCGGCGACGACCCGGTCGCGCGGCGTGCGTTTCGGTGAAATCGACTCGATGGGTGAAACCGAACGCGCCATTCGCACCGCCGTGCAGGCGGCGCAGAAAATGGCACAGATCCGTGTAGATCACGTCATTGCGGCCTTCGCCGGCGGAGATCCGCGCAGCTATGGTCTTGCCGGTCAGGTCGAGGTGGCAGGCACAACCGTTGACGAACAGGATGTCGCGCGGGTCCTGTCGGCCTGTGATGTGCCGGATTTTGGACATGGCCGAGAGGTCCTGCACGCGCAACCTGTGAACTTTGCCCTCGACCATCGATCGGGTCTCAGTGATCCGCGTGGGCAGATCGGGCAGACCCTTGCCACAGATATGCATATGCTGACTGTCGATGCACAGGCGATCCAGAACCTCGCGCATTGCATGAAGCGCTGTGACCTTGAACTTGCGGGGATCGCAAGCTCGGCCTACGTGTCCGGCGTGTCCGCTCTGGTCGAAGACGAACAAGAGCTTGGCGCGGCCTGCATCGACATGGGCGGCGGTGCAACTGGCATCTCTATCTTTATGAAAAAGCACATGATTTATGCCGATGCCGTGCGCATGGGCGGCGATCACGTGACCAGCGATATTTCCATGGGGTTGCAGGTTCCCATGGCTGTTGCCGAACGGATCAAGACCTTCCACGGCGGGGTTGTGGCCACGGGCATGGATGACCGCGACATGATCGAGATCGGCGGCGATACCGGCGACTGGCATCACGACAGACGGTCCGTCAGCCGCGCCGAACTGATCGGCATCATGCGCCCCCGGGTCGAGGAAATCCTTGAAGAGGTGCGCGCAAGGCTCGATGTGGCCGGTTTCGAACACCTGCCCAGCCAGCAGATCGTTCTGACCGGCGGAGCCAGCCAGATCCCCGGTCTGGACGGGCTGGCAACCAAGATCCTTGGCCAGCAGGTGCGCCTTGGGCGGCCCATGCGTGTGCATGGTTTGCCGCAGGCCGCAACCGGCCCGGGATTCGCCAGCGCGGTGGGGTTGTGCCTGTTTGCAGCGCACCCGCAGGACGAATGGTGGGACTTTGAGATCCCCGTGGACCGCTATCCCGCCCGTTCGCTCAAGCGCGCGGTAAAATGGTTCCGGGATAACTGGTGATCGCAAGATGTTGACGTTTTTACAAAATCCGGTTTTGCCTGTTGAAAAAATAAGAAGATATAGAGGCAAAGCTGTGGATAACAAAGGATTTTACGTGACGTTTGGGGCGATGCCCGGTAATAATTAACGGAATAGGTGCAGAAAACGCCCGGAATCGGGCTGTAGTAGCAGGCGGACAAAATCATGACTTTGAACCTTTCGGTGCCCGGACAGGAAGAATTGAAACCCCGCATCACC
>CAYZAD010000324.1:0-3374 GCA_964476315.1 uncultured Rhodobacterales bacterium | reverse complement strand
GTTCAAGATGTGCTTCTACGAAGGCTCGTCGCGGGTGCCGCTGATGATCTCGGCGTCGGAAATGGCGGTCGGTTTGGTGACCGAACCGGTCTCGACCATCGACGTCTGCCCGACCCTTTGCGATCTGGCGGGGGTCAGCATGGACGAGGTCATGCCCTGGACGACAGGAGAATCACTGGTGCCACTGGGGCAGGGCGGTGCGCGCACCAGCCCGGTGGCCATGGAATACGCGGCCGAGGCGTCTTATGCGCCGCTTGTGTCGTTGCGCTATGGCAAGTGGAAGTACAACCGATGCGCGCTCGACCCCGATCAGCTCTTCGATCTGGAGGCTGATCCGCACGAGTTGACCAACCTCGCCCAACATCCCGACCATCAGGGCACGGTGCAGACCCTGCGCGCGAAGTCAGAGGCGCGCTGGGACCTGGCGCGCTTTGATGCGGATGTGCGGGCAAGCCAGGCAAAACGCTGGGTGGTTTATGAGGCGTTGCGGCAGGGAGGGTATTATCCATGGGATTACCAACCATTGCGGGACGCGTCAGAGCGGTTCATGCGCAACCACATGGACCTGAACGTGCTGGAGGACAGCCAGCGTTTCCCGCGCGGTGAATAAAACCGTGCGCTGATACGCCCGGCATGTCGGTTCTGCCTTTGTTCCAGCGGGATTCTCCGATATCTTAACGGAATGTTAAGGTATTCATGTTTGCTGAGCATTTTTCTGGGGGGAGCGGCCCTCGCCGGGCCATCGGGTACAGTGCGGGTGATTGACGGCGATACGATCGATGTCGGCGACACGCGTGTGCGCCTGCATGCCATCGATGCGCCCGAGACGGATCAGATGTGCGGCTCGTCCAACAGCCCGGCCTGGGCCTGCGGAGACTGGGTGAAATCGGAAACGGTGGCCCTGTTCGAGGGAAAGACCGCCCGCTGCAACACGCGGGACACCGACCGCTATGGCCGAACCGTCGCGACCTGTACGGTCGAGGGGCGCGATATCGGCGAAGTTCTGGTCAGCAATGGCCTTGCCTTTGCTTATCGTCGGTACGGCATGGAGTATGACCTTGCCGAAAAGGCGGCGGCGGTGAATGCGCGCGGGTTGCATGCAACCGGTGTCGCGTCTCCTGCGGCGTTTCGCGCGGCGCAGCGTGCGGCGGCACAAACCGGGACAGGTGCACAAGGCGAAGCCGCCGACAGCAGCCGGGTGTCCGACGCGCCTGACCCGAATTGTGCCATCAAGGGCAATATCAGCCGTCACGGCGGAAAGCGCATCTACCACATGCCCGGTCAGGAGTATTACGAGCAGACACGCATTTCGCTGTCGAAGGGCGAACGCTGGTTCTGCAGCGAGGCCGAAGCCCGGCAGGCGGGGTGGCGCAGAGCGCGAAAATGATGCCGGTTTGATCCGGGTCAAAGTGAAAGATGCACCGCTCTGACATTTTCACTCCAAAGACATCAGGAGAGGAGTGGACCCATGTCACATACCCCGCACGAACTGTCCGAGGAATTCCCGGATCACGTGGACAAAATGAGCGCGCTCAAGCAGTCAGATGCGCATTTTGCCAAGCTGTTTGACACCTATCACGACATCAATCGTGCCGTGCACAGGGCCGAAACCAACGTGGAGCCGATGGATACACTGGCCGAAACAGACCTGCGCAAACAGCGCGGTGCGCTGAAGGACGAAATCTGGTCCTATCTTCAGAAGTGATCAGTCAAGATACGCGGTGATCGCCGAGATCACCGGCCGGGACAGTGGCCGCGCATTCGATCCGAATGTTGCGGCCACGCTTCCATCCGGCGCGATCAACACCTTGTTGAAATTCCAGCGCGGTGCAAAACCGGCCTCGTCCCTGAGCCAGCGATAAAACGGGTGCGCGCCCTGCCCAAGAACCGGCGTGATGGTGGTCATGGGGATATCCAGACCGAAATTCACTTCGCAGAAGTCTTTCACGTCTTCGTTCGAGGACAGTTCCTGGCGAAAATCATTCGAGGGTACCGCCAGCACGACAAGCCCTTGATCCCGGTACCGGTCGTAGAGTGCCTGCAAGCCGTCATATTGTGGCGTGAACCCGCATCGCGAGGCGGTGTTGACGACGAGAACCGGTTGGCCGCGCCAGTCAGCCAGGTCGATCTCTCCGCCGTCGATGGACGGGAAGGTGAAACCGGCCGCCGCCGCTTGGGCGATCATCGCCATCCAGATCAGGAATGTTGCAAGAACGGTACGCATGTCGGGCCTCCTGACACATCAATTAGCGGTCGGGGCCGCCAAGAAAAGGGTCAGAGCGCGCGGAACACCATGACAAGTCCGCGATCCCGTGCGTGGTCGTGATCGGCGTTTTCGTAAATGGGGATGTCGTGGAAATCGACCGGTGAAATGAGGTCATGTGCCACCATCAAGGCGAGCTTCGATCCGAAGCCCGCCCCATCATAGACCGGCGGGATCACGCCACATACGAAAAGCGCACCCGGACGGGCGATGCGCAGAAGCTCTGGAAAGACGTCGGGTCCGACATGCCCATGGGTGAAGGTCCCACTGGACACGAACCCGCCATAGCTCCTGTCCTCGACCGGGAGGGTGTGCGTAAGATCGGCACAGATGCGCTTGCGGTACAGACCCTTCGCCGCGGCCTGGTCCAGCATGGCTTGCGAGATGTCGATTCCGTCGACATCGAAACCGGGCAGATGTTCGGCCAGAAGCCCGGTGCCCGCACCGATATCAAGGACGGGTGCGGAGACATCGCCATGCTCCCTGTAAAGCTGGGCGATTTCGCGCGGCGCGATATAGCCGTGGCGTTCGCCGAAGCTGGTGTCATAGCTGTCGGCCCAATCGTCATAAAGCGCCTTGGCGTCCGATGCCCCGCGGATGCTGTAGGCGCGTTTCAGATTGTGATCGGACATGGCGGTCTCCTTCGGGCTGGTCGGTGTCAGGATGGCGGCATGCGCGGTCTGGAACAAGTCTCTTGCACGGGCCCGCGCCGCGCCCCATATTTTCCGGATCGGGTTCGGAGGGCGACATGGCAGGCGGATGGGCGCGCGACGGTGCGGTTCAAGAGCAGATCGACGCGTCGATCAATGACGAACTGGCGCGTCTGAAAGCCCGCAAAACCCCGCAGGGCGAAAGCCTGACCCATTGCGCGGAATGTGACGAGCCGATCCCCGAGAAACGCCGCGCCGCTATCCCCGGGGTGAAGCTGTGCATCGATTGTCAGCAAGAGCGGGACGGTGCGTATCAGGCGCGCGGCGGGATCAACCGCCGAGGATCGAAAGACAGCCAGTTGAAGTGACATCGCCTGTCATGTGCCTTGTGGCATGTTGTTGCAGTCCGCTTGGGGGCTTTGCCCCCAAACCCCCAGGATATTTTCGGCAAGAAGAAAGGG
>CAYZAD010000323.1:0-3380 GCA_964476315.1 uncultured Rhodobacterales bacterium | reverse complement strand
GACGTAACTCAGACGCCACGTCACTTTTTCGTTGACGTAAGATCAGGCAACGTCATCCGGATTGTCTTGAAATATTCTTTCAAAGCGCTTTGGCTGCGCAGTGGCAGGCATTTCGGCGAATCCTGACCCGACGGCAACGGAGACCGGCCCGCGACTCGATCCGGGTGGTCCTGAAGGTTCGGTTTTGATGTGCCGGGGTCCGTTCAGTCGCCGAGGCTTGCGGCGGTGTCGTCACGCAGTTTCTGCAATTCGTCGATGGCTTCGTCGAGCTGTTTGCGTTGCTCGGCCAATTCGCCCAGCTGCCGGTCCGCCAGTTCGATCCAGGCGCGCATCTGTGCCTCGGTGCCTTCATGTTCGTAGATCAACAGCCACTGACGGATGTCTTCCAGTTGAAAACCGAACTTGCGCCCGCGCAGGATCAGGGTCATGCGGGCGATTTCACGCGGCCCGTACCAGCGGGACCGACCCTCGCGCTCGGGCTGAAGCAGTTCGATATATTCGTAATAGCGCAACGTGCGCGGCGTCACGTCGAACCGCGCGCACATTTCCTTGAAACTTATTTTTTGCTCGGTCATGCGGTTCCCCTCTCCCCCGTCAGGAACCATAAAAGCGCGCTGGCGTCAGGGCAACTGGCAGTTGAAGCTGCTGGCGTTGGCGCAGAAGGCGGCGTAGACCTTGGCCAACGCGAAGGAGTGATGATGCCCGCCGACAAAGCCAAGATCGCAAAAGAGTTCATTGGGTACCTGCCGCATGCCAAGGCGCTGGGCATGCACATCATCGAAATCGGCGATGGCTGGGCCGAGATCTCCATGCCCTATGCCGATCATCTGATCGGCGATCCCAAGACCGGGGTGATCCATGGCGGGGCCGTGTCGGCCCTGATGGACACCTGCGGCGGCGCGGCGGTGATGTCGCACCCGGATGCGCCTGCCGGTACGGCCACGATCGATCTGCGCATCGATTACATGCGCAGCGCGACGCCGGGCCAGACCATACGGGCGCGGGCAGAGGTCTATCACATCACCCGTTCGGTTGCCTTTGTCCGCGCCACCGCTTCGGATGAAAGCGATACCGTGGCCACGGCCACCGGCGCCTTCACCGTGGAGGGCCGCTGAGATGGCACGACCCAAGCCCGAACCGATCCAGATCGTCAAGCAACGCCGGGACGCGGCGCTGAATGCCCTCGTCAGCGGTGTGCCATATATCACCTTCATGGGAATCGGGTTCGACCGGCGCGGAGACGAATTGACCGCGATCCTGTCCTATGACGACAAGCTGATTGGCAACCCGGTTCTGCCCGCGATCCATGGCGGCGTGACGGCTGCCTTTCTTGAGGTGACGGCCGTCATCTCGTTAAGCTGGTCGTATATCTGGGAAGACCTGGAAAACGGTGCGCTGGACGTGGAGGCGCTGGCGGCGGGGACCCTGCCGCGCCTGCCCAAGACCATTGATTTCACCGTGGATTACCTGCGCTCGGGCCTGCCGCGCGATGCGTATGCGCGGGCCACGATCACGCGGGCCGGGCGGCGCTATGCGTCGGTGCAGGCCGAGGCGTGGCAGGACAACAAGGATCGGCCTTTTGCGCAGGCCACGGCGCATTTCCTGATGCCGCGCAATGACTGACGCGGCGGTCGCGCCGGCACCTGTCACCAACACGCGCGTGCTGAAGATCGCGCTGCCGATTGTCCTGTCGAACGTCACCATCCCGATCCTTGGGGCGGTGGACACCGGTGTCGTCGGCCAGATGGGAGAAGCCGCGCCGATTGGCGCGGTGGGGCTTGGCGCGATCATCCTGTCGGCGATTTACTGGATCTTCGGCTTTCTGCGGATGGGCACCACGGGGCTTGCCGCCCAGGCGCAGGGGCAGGGGGACCGGGCCGAGGTGGCCGCGATCCTGACCCGCGTGCTGCTGATCGCCTTTGGTGCAGGACTTTTGATCATCCTGCTACAGGGTCCGATCCTCTGGGCGGCGTTCCAGATCGCTCCCGCCAGTGACACGGTCGAGGCGCTGGCGCGCAGCTATATCTCGATCCGGGTCTGGTCTGCCCCTGCGGCCATCGCGGTGTTCGGAATCACTGGCTGGCTCATTGCGCAGGAACGCACGCGCGGCGTTTTCATTCTTCAGCTCTGGATGAACGGTTTGAATGTGGTGCTGAGCATGTGGTTCGTGCTGGGCCTTGGCTGGGGCGTGAAAGGTGTGGCTGTGGCAACCTTTCTGGCAGAGTGGAGCGGGCTTGCGATGGGGCTCTTCCTGTGCCGCGCCGCATTCCGCGTGCCGGACTGGCGCAATTGGGGCCGCGTGTTCGACCGGTTGAAACTCGTGCGCATGGCGCGGGTGAATTCGGACATCCTGATCCGATCCTTGTTGCTTGAGACGATCTTTCTGTCCTTCATGTTCCTTGCCGCCGATTTTGGCGATGTCACTTTGGCGGCCAACCAGGTCCTGTTGCAGTTTTTGTATATCACCTCTTATGCATTGGACGGGTTTGCCTTTTCTGCGGAAGCCATCGTGGGTCAGGCGGTGGGCGCCCGGTCGGTCGCGACCCTGCGCCGTGCCGCGATTGTCGCCAGTCTCTGGGGGTTGGGGGCTGCGCTGTTGATGGCGCTGGGGTTCTGGGCGTTTGGTCCCGACATTATCGCGCTCATGGCCAGGAACACTGATGTGCAAGATGCGGCGCAAGCCTTCCTGCCATGGCTGGTGGTTGCCCCGGTTCTGGCGCTGGCGTCTTTCATGTTCGATGGCATCTTCGTGGGCGCCACGCGGACTGCGGACATGCGCAACATGATGGTGGTTGCCGTGGCCATTTATGCCGTTGCGGCGATGACGCTTGTTCCCAGCTTTGGAAATCATGGCCTTTGGGCGGCGTTGATCATATCGCTGATCGCGCGAGGGGCGACCCTTGCCGCACGATACCCCGCGCTGGAGCGGTCGGTGGGGCGTTAAGGCCGTCTTTACCAAGTCTTGCGATTGTTGCGGCATGACAAACCTTCCTGACCACCTGACACCGGAAAAATGGCTCACCCAGATGTTGTCGTCCGGAGAGGCGCAGAAAGGGGGCGTGGTGAAGCGCCAGATTCGCGATGTGGAGCGGCTTGTGGGCTATGACGCCTTTATCGCGGCGGTCCATGCGCGTGGATTTCAGGCGGTGCGCAACGGGCGCCACTATGTTGTGTTCTGTAACGACCAGCCGATCCGGCGGGTCCGGTAGAAGCGATTTCGAAATCGCGTGACCCAAGCCAATTCGAATTGGCTTGAAAACCGCGTTTCGAAACGCGGTCCCAAGCGCCTTCGAAGGCGCTTTCCCTTGCTCATCCTGCGGCACCCCGCTACCTGTGTCCCGTTCGACAAGAGAGGCGCGCGATGAACGATCTATTCAACA
>CAYZAD010000322.1:0-3384 GCA_964476315.1 uncultured Rhodobacterales bacterium | reverse complement strand
GGATATTGCGCTTGGCGCCATAGTCGATCGCCACCACCTTGTGCTTGGGATCCGTCTGCCGTTTGTAACCGTCCGGCCACGCCCAGCGCATTTCGTCCCAGCGATAGGATTGTGCGCAGGTCACGTCCTTGGCGAGGTCCAGACCTTCCAGACCGGGAAACGCCCGCGCTTTTTCCACCAGCGCCGCCAGATCGAAGACACCGTCCGGATTGTGCTCCAGCGCGACATGCGGTGCACCTTGCTGCCGGATCGCGCGGGTCAGCCGCCGCGTGTCAACGCCGCCAATGGCAATCCGCCCCCTCGCCGCAAGCCAGTCCCCCAGCTCCTGCACCGCGCGCCAGTTCGAGCTTTGCGTCGGCATCCATTTCACGACCATGCCTTCGGCGACCGGATCACCGGTTTCATCGTCATCGGGGTTCACGCCAACATTGCCGATATGCGGGAAGGTGAAGGTCACGATCTGGCCCGCGTAAGACGGGTCGGTCATGATCTCCTGGTACCCGGTCATGGCCGTGTTGAAGCACAGCTCGGCCACCGCGACCCCTGTTGCACCAAAGCCCGTGCCGTAAAAAACTGTACCGTCCGCCAGAACAAGGCAGGCCGTCGGTGTGTCAGGCGTATCATGGGACATGGAGCGACTCCGCTAAGGGGAAACTTGGCGGAAACTAAGGGCGACGGCACGTCGGGTCAAGGCATCGTCTAAAATACCATATTGAATGAAATCAATGCGTTACAAGATGCCGCCGCGCTTGCGCCCGACAGTCGCATTTCGTAATGTGACCCTTCGTTCAACCATGTGGATGGGAATTCATGGACTTACGAACACGGATCACAACATCGATCAAACAGGCCATGCGCGACAAGGACAGCGCGCGCCTGTCGACGCTCCGTCTGATCAATGCCGCGATCAAGGATCGTGATATCGCGGCCCGCGGCACCGGGGAGGAAGGCGGTGTCAGCGACGCCGAAGTTCTGGCCATCCTCGGGAAAATGACCAAGCAACGCAAGGAATCGGCCACCACCTACGAAGAGGGCGGGCGGCTTGATCTGGCTGAACGTGAATTGGCCGAAATCGAGGTGATCGAAGAATTCCTGCCGCGCAAACTGTCCGAGGCCGAAGTCACCAAGGCCGTGAACGCCGCCGTGGACGAGGTCGGCGCGTCATCGATCCGCGACATGGGGCGTGTCATGGGGGTGCTCAAGACAAAGTACACCGGCCAAATGGATTTCGGTGCTGTCGGACCCATGGTCAAGGATCGTTTGTCCAACATCTGACCGCAGGTGGCAAACGCGTTTCCGTCAACGGAAACGTGGTCCTGCGTTGACGCAGGACCCACCACTGTCACAGCCCGAAATCACGTCTGATCGCGTCCAGCGTGGCGCGGTCGTCGATCCGGTAGCGTTGCACGAACCGCGTCTTGTAGCCGACACGTCCGCGCCGCGCGCCAAAGTTCTCGCCATGGTTCAGCATGTAAAGCACCGAGGGCCGCGACAGCGGCGTCAATGGCTGTCCGGCCAACGCCGCGAGATAAGGAAACATCCGGTGTTCGTGCTGGGTCATCTCGGCCAGAAACACCGTCGACTCCGGCACGCTCGGGTCATGGTACACCGCCGTGCAGCTTCCGCAGAGTTTCCAGAACGGTTTGCGCATCGGCGCAGACAGGCTGCGCTGATCCGCAAGACCGACATCCCCTGTGGACACGTCCATCACGTATCCAGACTGCACAAGATATCCGCCCGGTGCCTGACGCGTCAGCATCTCGCGCACCGTCCCCTGCCGCAAAAGATCGTCGGCGTCGAAGGACATCACGTATCCCGGTTCAGCCACCAAGTCGGGCAGGGCTTCACCCAGCACGCGCAGCTTGCGCCACTTGTCGTTGCCCGGCGTGGGATCGGTGAAGGGCAGGTAGGTGATACGTGGGTCATCGGACAGGTCGGGCCGGGCCTGGCAACAGATCGCCGCGCGCCAGTCAGCGCTGTCCTGCGCGATGAATCGCTCCAGTGTCGTGCGCAAGCGGGCCGCCACCGCATCCCAATCCCCCACCTGATCGGGGCCGACCATCGGCACGAGAAACGCAACCTGCCGCGCGGTGTCTTGGCGGATATTCCGCGCCCGCAGGGCCAACGCGGCGCGTTCCGAGGCGACCATGTTCGGCGTCGGGTCGGTACGCCCCAGAAGCGTCGTGCGCAGCAAATGCCGCGCGCGGGTGAGTTTCGGAACGGCGGGGACCTGTGCCATGGAGCCTCTGGGTCAGGGGGCTGCGATGCGCCGAACCTTCTCACTCAGCTCTGCGTATAGCTCTTTGCGTTCGTCTTCGCTCAGAAACGCGCCGATCTCAACCTCTCTTCCGGCCCCGGACAAGGTCACGTAATGCGGCACTGGCCCGCCTTTCTGATGCATGTTCACCTGCGTCCAGTAGGGGTTGCAGTGCCATTCCTGTGGCGCACCCTTCGGCGTCCGCCGCGTCAGGTGCAGATCGTCGGGCGTGAGGGTAAGCACCTCCATGATCTGCAAATCCCGCTCGTTCCGACGCAGCGCGTACCACATGGCCCCAAGCGCCATCAGCATGAAGGGCAGGATGCCCCACAGCAGCACCGTCCCGATCAGCCCGTATAGCGGGATCGTGGAGAGGGCGAAGATGCCAAGAATGGTCGCGGCAAATCCATGCGCAGGCAGCGACTGGTGCGGCCAGAGGCGCAGTTCCTGGTTGTCCTGAGAGGTGTCGGTCCATGTGTACGGCATGGCGTTTCAATACCCGGTCAGAAGAAGATCGCAAGCACGGATGATCTCGTCCCGCTGATGCGCAGCCGAGCCGATATAGGTGCCAAGCTCTTTCTTCGTCAAAGTGGCGATTTCCGTGCTTTGCAGTCTGAGTGTGACATCCCCAAGAGAGAGTTTGGGAGACAGGTGCTTTAACGGTGGTTCCGGCCAGTTCTCGGGCACCAATCGCGCGACAACGCGGGTGGCAAGGCTTTCGAACGTATCGTTTTGCAGGACAAGGACATAGATGTCGTTTGAGGTTCGATACACATCGTATTGACGCGCCATACCTACCACTTCCGATAGGCATCGAGGGGAAGTCCGTCCTGCTCGACCCGCCGATTGTAAGCTTCAATTGCGTGTTGGTTCTCATCCGCCCAACGCGCGGCTTCCGCTTTCCGCACTTCTTCCGCAATCCCCGCTTCGGCAGCGCGGGACAGGTTGACGCCTGCGTTCTTGGCGCGGGCGATGAGATCGGCGTCGAGGCTGAGGCTGGTGGACTTGCGTGGCATTGGCATACTCCTGTTGTGCCAAACATACCGGAAAACCTACCCGCAAACAACGGTAGGTATCAAAGCAAAAGGCCCCGGCGTTTCCACCGGGGCCTTTCGTTTCAGATCACA
>CAYZAD010000321.1:0-3384 GCA_964476315.1 uncultured Rhodobacterales bacterium | reverse complement strand
TCCCAGCCGCCGCCGGCGCCGCCGGGGATCAGGAAATGGATGCTTTCGACAACCTGGTGTCCGCCCGCAAAGGCGGGTGTTCCAAGGCTCAGCGCGGCCACGGCCGACGCCATCAGGGCGCGACGGCCCAGTTTCAACGGTTTCATATTTTTCCTCCCATTTGACAACCGACCGCCAGGCGGCTCAGTTGACGGAACCAAACATGACAACCTGACACAAACCTGTCACGCGGAAAAATAGACCATTGAGCCGATGCGATTCCTGTTGGTCGAAGACAATAAGGAACTTGGAACCGCCGTTGCGTCCCGCATGCGGATGGACGGGCATGTCGTTGATCATGCGGAAACTTTCGCGGATGCCGTCGCGTTTTCGGACACCGGGGAATACGACCTGATCCTGCTGGATATCATGCTGCCCGACGGCGACGGGCGCAGCTTTCTCAAACGCCACCGCGAGGCGGATTCCGACGTTCCCGTCATTGTTCTGACAGCCCGCAGCCAGGTCTCTGACAGAATCAACATGCTGGATCTGGGGGCGGATGATTACGTCACAAAGCCTTTCGATCACGCCGAATTGCAGGCCCGGTGCCGCGCGGTGCTGCGCCGCAAGACGGGCAAGGCACAGACCGTGATCCGGTTGGGAGACGTGGCCTTCGATCCGGTGGCCGGTCATTTCACCGTTGGCGACAGGCAGACATTCCTGCGCAATCGCGAATTGCGGCTGCTGGAATTGCTGATCGGTGCGCCGGGGCAGATCTTTCCCAAGCAAAAGATCGTGGACCGCCTGTTTTCCTATGACGAGGACGTGTCCGAAAACGCGGTAGAGGTGTATATCGGGCGGCTGCGCAAGCATCTTGAGGGCTCATCGCTCAGGATCACGACCCATCGTGGGCTGGGATACCGGCTGGATGATGTCTGACACGGTTCCCAATTCCGGCTCCTTGCGGCAGCGTCTTGCGGCGACGCTGATCGGTGGGGCGGCGCTGCTCAGCATCGTGATCTTTCTGGTCGTCCGTGGATATGCCGCGCAGATCGCGCAACAGGGGCAGGACCGGATCCTGGGCGCGTCGGTGCAGTCGATCCTCGATGCGGCGGTGATCCGGGATGGCGTGGTCGAGGTGGATTTCCCCTATGCGTCCTTTTCGATGCTGAACACCGATTCCGACGACCGGGTGTTTCATGCCATCTACCAGGATGACGCGCTGTTGTCGGGATATGACGACCTGCCCCGGCCCGATATCGCGGACCTGGCCGGTCCGGTCTACGCCACGGCCGACATCCGGGACACACCCGTTCGTGTGGCCACGGCCTCGCGCCAGTTGGTCGGGGCAACCCTGCGCACACGTATCACGGTGTCCGTCGCACAGACGCAGGATGCGCTTTCGGGCACATTGAACCGCATTTCCCGCAATGTGGCGTTTCTCGGGCTGGGGTTCTTCGTGCTGGCCACCGCCCTGTCCTTCTGGGCGGCATCCACCACGGTCGGACAGTTGCAACGCCTGACATCATCCGTCACGCGGCGCGGGCCGCAGGATTTGCGACCGTTTCAGGCCCCGGTGCCGACCGAGATGGTGCCGCTCGTGTCCTCGCTCAACACGCTGATGTCGCGGCTCGATCAGTCGCTCAACCAGTCGGAAGAATTCATCGCCGAAGCCGCCCACCGCGTGCGCACCCCGCTGGCCACGGTGCGGTCGCATGCCGAGTCGATGCTGCAGCGCGTGGGGCGCGACGAGAACCGCACCGCCATGCGGGCGATGATGCGGGCCATCGACGAAAGCTCGCGCGCTGCCGGGCAATTGCTGGATCACGCGATGATCACCTTTCGGGCCGATCACCTGCAACGCGAAACCATCGATCTTGTCGCGCTGGTCGAGGAGCTGGTGCTGCGGCTGGCCCCGATTGCCGACATGAAGGATGTTCATCTGAGCCTGCATCACGACAGCGAGGTGCAGATGTCCGGCGACCCGATCCTGATCCAGAATGCCGTGCGCAACCTGCTTGACAATGCGTTGAAGTTCTCGCCGCCGGACAGCGATATCGATATCCACATCCGCGCAGCGCCCGGACCGCGTGTCACGATCTGTGACGCCGGTCAGGGCTTTCCGGAAGCCCAGATCGACACGCTGACCGGGCGGTTCACTCGCGGGGACAATGCCAGCGGGATCATCGGATCGGGGCTGGGCCTGACCATCGCGCAGGACGTGGCGACCGCCCATGGCGGCCGGTTGGAGTTGAGCAACAGACCCGAGGGCGGCGCATGCGTGCATTTGTTGTTCTGATCGCCCTGCTGTTTGCCGCCCCGCTTGCCGCGCAGGACTGGGAAGACCAGCAGCGCTTTGGCCCGCCAGAGGCCGCGCGCACCCTGCGCGTGCTGTCAAGCACGGACACGTCCTTTTTCGTGCCGGTGCTGGAAAGCTTCCTGCAACAGGCCGGTGATGTGGCTGTCGCCTATTCCGTCACCAGCACAGCCGGGTTGGACCGCATCTTTCGCGAGACACCGGATGCGTTCGACGTGGTGATTTCCAGCGCGATGGATCTGCAGCTCAAGCTGGCCAATGATGGATACGCGGCGCGTCTGGATCGGCTGTCGCATCCCGACTGGGCGGAATGGCGCAAGAGCCTGTTTGCCTTCACCACCGAACCGGCGGCCATCGTCATCAACCGGGCCGCGTTCGACGGCCTGCCGATCCCGCAGACCCGGCAAGACCTGATCGAGGTGCTGCGCGCCGACCCCGAACGGTTTCGCAACCGCATTGGCACCTATGATGTCCGGCAGTCGGGTCTGGGGTATCTCTTTGCGACGCAGGATGCCCGCGCCTCCGAAACCTACTGGCGCCTGATGGAAGTGATGGGCGGATTGGGCGCACGGCTGTACTGCTGTTCGGGGGACATGATCGACGATCTTGCCGATGGCACGCTGGCCGTCGCCTATAACGTGCTGGGCAGTTACGCCTCCGCGCGCCGCGACACGCAGGCGGATCTGGCCATCGTGCTGCCCTCGGATTTCCCGACAACCATGATGCGCACGGCCTTCGTGTCGAAAGAGGCCGCGGATCCGGCGCTGGCCGAGACCTTTGTGGAGCATCTCATCACCCGGCAATCTAGCAGCGCCACCGCCAGCGCCTTGCCGCCTCTGACTTCGGAAGATGGCTACGCGCGGCAGGCATCAATCTCGCTCAGTCCGGCGCTGATGACATATCTTGATGCGCAAAAGCGCCGGCTGTTTCTGCGGGCCTGGGAAAGCGCCGTCATCCAGACGCCGTAAACCCGCGTGCGATCCGCGCTTATCCCCATCTTGACGCGGATCCCGCCGCACCGTATCCCGGTGCCAGCGCGGGTATGGTGAAAAGGTATCACGCGAGCTTCCCAAGCTTAAGTTACGGGT
>CAYZAD010000320.1:0-3425 GCA_964476315.1 uncultured Rhodobacterales bacterium | reverse complement strand
CTTCTCGCGCTGGGCTTAGGACTTAAGCTAGATCTCGCGGAAGGACTCACCGGTTTCTTCGGCCCAACGATGCCCGCCATTGAAAGCGGCCTCGTTGAAGGACTTGTCGAACTTGCCGCCCAGATCGAAAATCAGGGCCGGTTCGGCAGCGGCCGCGCCAGCGGTCAAAGCCAGCGCTGCGGCAGCGCCATAGAGTTTGGTCATAAGAGTCATTCGTGCAGCTCCCAGATGTTGGACTGCGACGGCTTTATTGCGTCGCTTGGTTAGATCATTTGATCAGATGCAATTAACTGTTACGGCGAACGGAGGGTCAACCGCTTTTTGCCACAGGGCTTTCTGTCCTTGGCTGATCCGGGACATGACCTAACGGTACAGGTCGCGAAAGCAGCAACGCGTCATCCCGGCTTCCGTCCCGGAGCGTATAATATCCCTTGCGCAGACCCACCTGTCCGAATCCCTGCGCGGCATAAAAGGCGCGGGCCGGGCCGTTCCGCGACGCCACTTCAAGCAGGATACGCGTGACACCGCGGGCCGTGGCCCGTTCCACAAGCGCGTTGAGAAGCCGGGTTGCAATTCCGGTGCGCTGTGCGCCGGGGTCGGTGGCCAGAACGAGGATTTCGCATTCGTCCGCCGTGATCTGGGCCAGCAGTCCACCGGCCTCTTCGCTTAGAAAAACCGTGCTGTCATGGTCAAGTGTGGCGGCGATTTCGGATGCCGACCATGGGCGCATTTCGGTGTAGGCCCGGTCCATCACGGCGGCAAAGGCTTGCGGTGTCACGGCAGGATGACCGGTGCCGCGTCGCGCGATGGCGCTGCGTCTGCGGGTTTGATGTAAAGCGGTTTGGGGCGACCGGCAGACGCGGCGTCGGCCTGGGCCGCTATTTGGGCCATTGCCGCGATCATACTGTCGGCGCTGTCTATGAAGGTGGGGTCATGTACGTCGGACGCGGCGACCAAGGCTGGTGCCTTGCCGGGTTCCTGCACGTAAAGCATGTCGCGCGGAGCGGGCACGGCTGCAACGGCCGAACTGTTCACGTGATGGATCGCATCCAGCGTCGATACGCCAATGGCGGGAATACCAAGTCCGAGGGCAAGCCCGCGCGCGGCCGACACAGAGATGCGGATACCGGTAAAGTTACCGGGGCCAATGCCGACACCGATGCGGGACAGGTCTGACCACGTCTTGCCATGTCTGGCCAGCAGCTCTTCCAACAGCGGCATCAGCCGTTCCGCCTGACCCTTGGCCAAGGGTTCCACCCGGGTTTCGAGAAGGGTGGCGCCGGAAAGCAAAGCGGCTGCGCAGTGCGCAGCCGACGTGTCGAAAGCCAGAACGAGGGGGTCAGACCGCAACCGGCCGTACCTCGGTTACTTCGGGGATATAGTGGCGCAGAAGGTTCTCGATGCCCATTTTCAGCGTGAGCGTGGAGGAGGGGCAGCCCGCGCAGGCGCCTTGCATGTGAAGGTAGACAACCCCCCGGTCGAAGCCGTGGAATGTGATGTCGCCGCCGTCCTGGGCAACAGCCGGACGCACGCGGCTGTCGAGCAGTTCCTTGATCTGGCCCACGATCTCGCCGTCTTCGCCTGTGTGTTCGGCATGGCCGGAAGGCGCTTGCGCATCGCCGGACATCACCGGGTCACCGGATTGGAAATGTTCCATGATCGCGCCCAGAAGCGATGGCTTCAGGTGGTCCCAATCGGTTGCATCGTCTTTGGTGATGGTCACGAAATCATGTCCGAAGAACACACCCTTGACGCCGGATACCGCAAACAGCCGCTTGGCAAGAGGAGAGGCCGCCGCGCCATCGGCGGTCGGGAAATCAGCCGTTCCCATCTCAAGCACCGTCTGGCCCGGCAGGAACTTGAGCGTTGCGGGGTTTGGCGTCGATTCGGTTTGGATGAACATGGGGCACCTCCTGATGAGTGTGTCATATATGCGGTGCGACCCGATCACCGTCAAGGTTTAGAACAATTCTAAGTGCGTGCTGGACCAACCCGCGACGGTCTAGCGCACGGGCAGCAGTTTCACATCAAAAGTGCCGGACACGGGCATCGGTGCCGACAGGTCGATGGTGCCGCCGAAATCGTGGCTTTGACCAAGGGTTCCGGTAAATGTGCCGCTGACCTGCAGGAGTGTCCCGTCAATCGACCTGTCTGTGACATTGACCATCAGTCCGCCGCGATCTGCCCGCCCGTACCAGCGTTCGAACCCGGCATCGTCACCTCTGCGCAAGATCGAGATTTCCGGCGTCTGCACGCCACTCCGCAAGAGATCGAACGCCAGTCTGAGGGATTGGAACCTTTGCCATGTCTCAAGATCGGTGGGCCGGGTCAGAATGCTGACCTTGGCGAAACCTTGCGAGCCGGTCCAATCGCTGTGGCCGGGATTGAGCGGCAATTCGAGACGTTCGCCGGCCAAGGTGATCGTGATCTGCCCGCCTTCCCTGGCGGTTGACATCGAAGCGGCAAAGACACCGGCGCCAAGGCAGAGTATCCGCAGCGCATGCAGAAAGCCGAATTCGGACACTGCGGTCACCTTTCCCTCCTTCTTCTGCCTCCGACACGGTTTTCATTCGTGCCACCTGACGCAAAGGAATGTGTCAGGTGATCGCTTCCAGCCTTTCTTTCGACAGTTCACCCGGCACGATCGTGATCGGAATTGGCAGACTGCCTGCATTCTTGGTCAATTGCGTGACAAGCGGGCCGGGGCCTTTCTTGTCGCTGTTCGCACCAAGAACGAGCACCCCGATTTCGGGGTCTTCGTTCACATGCGCGATGATTTGTGCAACGGCCTCGCCTTCGCGGATGATCAATTCGGGGTCGACGTTCTGCTTGTCGCGCATCCATTTCGCGAACACCTCGAAATGCGCGTGAATGCGTTCGCGCGCTTCTTCGCGCATGACTTCTCCGACACCGATCCAATGGTTAAACTCGTCCGGGAGAATGATCGACAGGATCGCGACGCCACCTCCTGTATGTGCGGCGCGCATGGCGGCAAAGCGCATGGCGTTCAGACATTCGCGGCTGTCGTCCAGAACCACTAGGAATTTGCGCATAAGTCTCTCCCTTCAGCGATCATGGCGCAGAGACGTGACCCGCGCAAGTGAGCTTCGGTTGCCGCCAGCGGTGGTTTCGCAGCCCGGACAGGGCCGGATCGCGGGCGCAGACCGCGCTGTGGTCTATGTTGAATGGGCCCAGTCCCAGTACATTTCGCGCACCCGGCGGGTTACGGGGCCAACCTGATAAGACGTGTCCTCGAAACCGGTCACTGCCGTGACTTTCTGCATGTTCCCGGACAGGAAGACCTCATCGGCATCTTCGAAATCGGCGAAGGTGAGTACGGTTTCATGCACCGTCACGCCGTCCGCCCGAAGATTGGTCATGTGGCGCGAACGGGTGATGCCGGCCAAAAATGTGCCATTGGCGAT
>CAYZAD010000319.1:0-3432 GCA_964476315.1 uncultured Rhodobacterales bacterium | reverse complement strand
CGCAAAGGGCAATGCGGACACGCCTTGCATTCCTGCGCGCGGACGCTTATTTCCCACGTTGAGAGGTTGGCGCGGGCGAGCGCCTCGCCAACCCGGTCAGGTCCGGAAGGAAGCAGCCGTAACGAGCCCCGCTTGGGTCGTTGTCCAGCCTCTCACCTCCCACCAAGTGCCCGGTACGATTGTCCTCCCTTCGTTTGGGGGTCTCGTCAATTTGACGGGTTAGAAGGACCATGGCGAAGGGGCATGCGGAAAGGCGGCGGCAAGATCGAACGCAGGTCTTTTGTCAGAGCCTATCGACACATTCCAAGGGCTGTCTCGTGCGATCCCACACGTGTCATGACCTCG
Organism: uncultured Rhodobacterales bacterium; assembly: GCA_964476315.1. Classification (GTDB taxonomy): domain Bacteria; phylum Pseudomonadota; class Alphaproteobacteria; order Rhodobacterales; family Rhodobacteraceae; genus Marivita. The sequence continues at coordinate 3,087 of CAYZAD010000319.1, read as the reverse complement.
GGCACCGATGCGCAGGATGATCGTTTTTGGCATCGAACGGACCCCATGGTGGTGCCAAACCAAACGAGGCGGTCGGAGGTGGTCATCGCAATCATGCCGCAGGCAGACCAGGGCGCGGCAGTGGCGCGCTTGATGTCAGCGGCCGATATCCGGCACGGCGTGGTCATAGGCCTGGTAAGACGTCTCCCCCAGACCCGAACCGGGCAGTTCCGTTCCGCGGTTGCCGCGCGTCTTGGTCAGCGGACCGATGTCGGGCGCTCCGGCACCGGGCCAGCCCGGTCCGAAATCGCCAATCGGGCGGGCGGCAAAACCGTGGTGCTGGCCGAGGCCATGAAGGGTTATCGCGGCGCGAGGGGCGGTTCCCATCCCTGCCACCGCAACTGCTGGCGTTACCGCATCGCAGCGCCAAGCGGCAACACACCCAACAACTCCCCCCATATGGGATTTCGAATCGTCTTCGACGCCAAATAGCCGGACCCGCAGCATCGTGATCGTGCGATGCATCACCGGGTTGGTCCTCTGCGCCGTGCCCCGGCTGCGCCCTCATGTCCCGTCATGGCGCAGAAAAACCGCGGGCGCGCGTTTCGCCGCGAACGCCCAGCGCATCTGCTCTTCGGTTTCCACAGCGCAGGGCCGCACCGCGCGCAGTCGGGCAAAGGCATCGTCGGCGGCTTCACCCACTTCGATCATCAATCGCAGGGCAACCATCCCGGACCGGCCACACCCGCCCCGGCAATGCACCAGCACACGACCGCCGCCCAGCAGGGCCCGCCGCGCCGTGGCGCTGACATCGGGCCAGGCGGCCTCAAAGGCCTCATCGGGCACGCCGAAATCGGTGATCGGAAGATGCTCCCACCGCGCGCCCGTCTTGGCCAGATCGTGCCACAAGCCCGCTGCACCGGCCGCTGCAAGCTCCCGTTCGGTGACAAGCGACAGGACAAGCGCGGGTTTCCAATCGATCAGGTGCTGTGTATCCCCGGCGTAGTCACCTGTCGCGCCCGGAATTGGCGACAGCGCCAGAATACCATCTCCCACAGGCAGCCCGTACAGGATCATGTCACAACCTTTGCGCCCCGAACGTGTCGCAACTGCCGATATCGCCACTCTGATATCCGGTTGCGAACCAGCGTGACCGCTGCTCTGACGTGCCATGCGTGAAGGTATGCGGTTGCGGCACGCGACCGGCACGCTTTTGCAGATGGTCATCCCCGATCATCCGGGCCGCGTTAAGCGCCTCTTCAAGGTCGCCCGGCTCCAGCAACCCGTCCACCGACCGCGCCCAGACGCCAGACAGGCAATCCGCCTGCAATTCGAGCCGCACGGTCAGCGCATTGGCCTGCGTTTCGCCCACGACCTGGCGGCGTTCGTTGACCTGCCCCAGGATGCCCAGCTCGTTCTGCACGTGATGCGCCACCTCGTGGGCGATCACATAAGCCGCTGCGAAATCTCCCCGCGCGCCCAATTGGCGCGACAGGGTCGCAAAGAAATCCGTATCCAGATACGCCTTGCGGTCAGCCGGGCAGTAAAACGGACCCGTGGCACCGCTCGCATTGCCACAGGGCGATGCTGTTACGCCGGAAAAAAGGACAAGAACCGGCGGCGTGTACGGACGGCCGACTTGCGCCGGAAAGACCGCGCCCCAGACCTCTTCGGTCGTCGCGAGGACCCGCGAGGTGAACTCCGCCGCCCGTTCGTCCTCTGCCGAAACCGCCGCCTCGGTCCGGGCAGGTTGCGCGGCCTGCTGTAGCAGCGGTGTGACATCGATGCCCGCGAAATACCCGATTGCAAGAACCACCAGCAGACCGAAACCACCGAGCGTTGCCTTGCCGCCACCGCCACTGCGCCGCCGGTCTTCGATATTGCGGCTGCCGCGCACACCTCTCAAACGCATGCCATGTTCCCCCAGGACCAAACGCTCGGGGCATGATACACATCCGTGTCTCGCAAAACAGCCCCGGGGTCAGTCGGTGCTGCGGATCACCTTTGCCAAGGCGGCAAACAGCTGGTTGTTGGCGCACAGGATCGCCCCGTCCTCCAACGGTTTCTGTCCGGCACGAACACCTTCGATCAGCGCACCGGCCTCGGACGCGATCAGCGTCCCCGCAGCCAGGTCCATGACAGAGGCTTCGCGTTGCCAGAACCCGTCCAGACGGCCTGCCGCGACATAGGCCAGGTCAAGCGCCGTGGAACCGGAACAGCGCAGACCCGAACATTCGGGCATCACCCGGGCCAGGTCTTTCATCGTCGCCGGCAAGGTCCGCTTCACACCGAACGGCACCGCATGGCCAAGCACCGTATCGACAAGGCGAAACCGGCTCGAAACCCGCACACGCTTGTTGTCGTTGAGCCACGCGCCCTGCCCTTTTTCGGCATAGAACATTTCGTCCTTGGCCGGATCATACACGACCGCCGAAACGATCTGGCCCTTGTGCTCCAGCGCGATGGTCACCGCGAAATGGGGCTGCCCGTGCGCGAAATTCGCAGCACCATCCAACGCGCCCACGATCCAGCGCCGCGTCGGGTCTTCGCCATCCGCTTCGCCCCGCAGATCGACATAGCCATAGGTTCCCCGGGCATGGGTCAACTCCTCGCGCAGCATGTCAGACGTGGCGGCGATGGTGCGTTCTACAAACTTCGCGGCATTCTCCGCAGAGGTTTGCAGATTCTCGACCTCGCGAAAGTCCTTGTTGAGCGATCGCCCCACCTTGCGGGCGGCTTTGATCATGATGTTGAGATTGGCACTGCCCTGCATGATGGCACTCCGGACGTTCGGGATCAGACCGGGCGTATAGGCGGGCCGACCTTCAATGCCAAGGGGGCAAATCCAATGACAGGCTTTCACAGCCGCGTGGTGTTTGTATCAAATCCCTTCTTTCCCGTGTCTGTTGGCCCATCTTTCCCACAGGAGTATTAACAAAGGACCAACGCCCATGCACCGCCGCACTTTTTCCGCCCTTGCCCTCGCCGCCCCCGCGCTCTGGCTTGCCCGCCCGGCCCTCGCTCGCGAACCCGAGATCTACCAGGAAGGCGGTATCGCCATCGACGGCTCTGACCCGGTGGGCTATTTCACCACGAACGGCCCGGTCG
>CAYZAD010000318.1:0-3438 GCA_964476315.1 uncultured Rhodobacterales bacterium | reverse complement strand
GCGGGAAGAGAACGGCCTTGATGATCAGCGTCAGGCCGATGATCGCCCAGCCCATGTTGCCGATCAGCAGGTTGAGGTGGTGCAAGAGCCAGAAGATCGGCTTGGTCAGGAAAAAGAACCAGCCCCAGTCGATGGAATCGATGAACCTGTCGACACCCTGTCTCTGGTATTCGCGGATTGTCTCCCATTCCTTGGCGCCTGCAAAAAGCTGGGTTGTGACGGCCTGGCTTGCGCCCGGTGCAAGGCTGATCGTCGGTTGCACGGCTTCGGTCTGGTAGATGTCACTGGCATCGCTGTACTTTGCGACCTGGCGAAACGGCGTTCCTGTTTCGGGGATCAGGGCGGTCATCCAGTAGTGGTCGGTGAACCCGATCCATCCGCTTTCGGTGACCTGCGTGACCTCGGCGCGTGCGCCCTCGGATGGCACAACCTGGAAATCCGGCATTTCATCGTAGTCGATTTCGGCCAGCGTGCCGTCTGCCATCGCGACGACGCCTTCGTGCAGGATGAAGAAGTTCTTCAGGTCCAGCGGTTCGCCATGCCGGGCAATCAGGCCGTAGGGGGCGAGGGACACCGTGTCGGTGCCGGGGTTTTCGACCGACTGGGTGATCGTGAACATGTAATCGTCATCGATTTCGATGGCACGGCGGAAGATCAGGCCCGACGGGCTTTGCCACTGAAGGACGATGGGGGAATCCGTGGACAGCGTTTCACCGCTTTCGACAGTCCAGGGGGTCATCACACTTGGCACGTCATCGAGCGTCAAGCCGGTGCCGGGGGCCCATCCAAAGAGCGCGTAATGCGGGTTTTCAGAGCCGACGGGTTCGAGCAGGTGAACGATATCGGCCCCGTCTTCGAGCGTGATGCGATAATCCTTGAGGGACAGGTCATCGATGCGCCCACCGGCCAGAGAGATCGACCCTTGCACGCGGTCCGTCGCGATGGGAACCCGCGGGGCGTCGGCGACGGCGGGCGCTTCGGTTTGCGCGCTTTGCGTGGTCCCGGGTGCCGTTTCCGGTGTCGGTGCAATTGCCGGTGACGTTGTCCCTGCCGCGTCTGATGCGGGCGGGAGTGCCGTTTCTGGATCAAGTGCCGGTTCCGGTGGTGGAAACAGAACAAACCAGACAAGAATGACAGCAAAGCTCAGTGCCGTAGCGATAAGCAGATTCTTGTTTTGATCGTCCATCGGTGATCGCCGCCTGTGCAATTGAATACCCGCAGGGTTCAACAGGCACAGTGGCTGAACGTCAAGCAGATTCACGGGAGAGAAAGACAAGTGCGGCATTTGTTCGGAACGTGTCGCGAACGTGGCCCGAACGGGCGTCCAACCTCCGTGTCTATGGTCATTGAAGCCGCTTCACAGGGTGTAGTGTCGACACCGCGTTTGCCGCGCGGTGTTCGCGCAGCCAGTCTTCACAATCCTGTGCTGGCATCGGTCTTGCGAAAAGAAAGCCTTGGGCGAATTGACAGCCGAGCGCGCGTAAAACCCCGTGTTCGCCGATGGTTTCGACACCTTCTGCGAGGGTTTCCAGATCCAGCCGCTCTGACATGGCGAGGATCGCGTTCAGCAATTGTTTTTGATCGGCGTTCTTGTCAGAGCCTTTCACAAGGCTGCGGTCGATCTTGACCCTTTTGACAGGCAAGTACCGAAGGGCCGCAACAGATGCGTTGCCGGTGCCAAAATCGTCGAGATCCACGCGGCAGCCCATTTTCGCGATTTGCGTCAAATTGCGGTGGATGACGTCATCGGCCCCGGTTGCCACGCTGTCCAGAACTTCGATGGCGAGGCGCTGATGGGACAGGCCCAGGCGGTTCAGTTCACACCTGATGTGATCGGGAAGGCTTGGGTTGCGCAGTTCGATATCCGAGACATTCACGCTCACGGTGGCAACATCCAATCCCAAGCCATCCCATCGCTGAAGCGCAGAGAGCGCCTGAGACAGCATCGTCTTGCCCAGGGCGTCCATTTCCCCCCTGTCCTTGATCGCGCGCAGGAATTCGGAGGGTTCGAGATATCCTCTTTGCGGGTGGTGCCATCGTGCCAAAGCCTCAACGCCCACGACCCGGCCTGTCCGGATGCTGACCTGGGGTTGAAAGAAGGCCTGTATCTGACCGTTTGCCAATGCGTCGTTCAACTCTTCCCGCAAGGCGCGCCTGGTTTGACGATTGTGGGAGAGCTTGTCTGACCACACGCGCGTTGATGAAGGGCCGTTGGAGGCGGCTTCCGACAGAGCCTGCGCAGCGGATGCGATCCAGGTGTCGGCTGTCGTGTTGCGTGCGAAATTCAGCGAGGAGGCAATGCCGATGGCCACCGTCAGGAACTGGGTGGTGCCGGACAACGAAAGCGGTTCTTCGACGGCTGTGCGCAGACGCTTGCCGAGTTCGAGCAAGCTGTCGAGCTTGAGGCGGAATCCGGGAGCGACGAAGACCAGGTATCGATTGCCTTCGAGGTGGAACACGTGATCGCCGCTGCGCAAGGCGCTTTTCAGCCGGTACGTGACAAGGGTCTGTGCCTCAGACGCGGCTTCATCGCCCAGAGTGCGCGAGATTTCGTCGAAACCGGTAATGCCCAGTTGGAAACATGCTGTCGTCTGCCCATTGTGGCGCGCGATTTCCAGAAAGTCCTGCGACACGTCATGTGGCAACAGCGAAGGTGCGGCCGGATACGGATCGAACCGTGTGCCGCGCCCGAAACCGCCGGTCGCCGCATAGGCGAGCGGCACGAAGAGTGCGAAGATCACCAGCAGAATTTCACCGCCACCCCAATACGCGACCAGACACAAGGCGGGCAGGAATGCCAGCATATGTGTGCCCAAAAGCATGGACTGGATGTGTTGTCTGGCCTTTTTGAATTCTTTTCTGCGCATCCGTGCCCGGCCCCGGTAAGTTCCCGAGAACCGTGCATCCGAAATGCTCACTCAAGGCTTAACGCAGATCGGGAATATCCATCGCATTGTCACGATCTTGTTCGACGGATGCCGCCAAGCCTTTGAAATCGAAAAGCTTGCTGTCCAGCAGGTGAGATGGGCGCGCATTGGTCAAAGCGCGGAACATCACCTGGCGGCGGCCGGGGCTGTTCTTTTCCCATCCATCCAGAATGGCCTTCACCTGCTGGCGCTGCAGCCCATCCTGGCTGCCGCACAGATCACAGGGAATGATGGGATAATTCATGCCGGTTGCAAACTTTTCGCAATCGGCTTCGGCCACATGTGCCAAGGGTCTGAACACGAACAAGTCCCCGTCTTCATTCACAAGTTTCGGTGGCATCGTCGCCAATCGACCCCCGTGAAACAGGTTCATGAAGAAGGTTTCCAGAATGTCGTCGCGGTGATGGCCCAGAACCACGGCGGAGCAGCCTTCCTCGCGCGCGATGCGGTAGAGGTTGCCGCGCCGCAACCGCGAACAGAGCGCGCAATAGGTCCGGCCTTGCGGCACCTT
>CAYZAD010000317.1:0-3448 GCA_964476315.1 uncultured Rhodobacterales bacterium | reverse complement strand
GTGTTCATCTCGATGAAGTAGAACTCGCCATTTTCGTACAGGAATTCGATTGTCCCAGCGCCGGCATAGTTGATGCGCGCGACCGCGTCGGCACAGATCTTGCCGATACGCGCACGTTCCTCTTCGGTGATGCAGGGGCCGGGGGCCTCTTCGAGCACCTTCTGGTGGCGGCGCTGAAGGGAACAGTCCCGTTCGGCCAGATGGACAGCTTTGCCTTTGCCATCACCGAACACCTGAACCTCGATATGGCGCGGTGTTGTCAGGAACTTTTCGATATAGACTTCGTCATTGCCAAACGCGGCCTTCGCCTCGGATCGCGCGGTCTGGAACGCTCGTTCCATGTCGGCTGCGGTTTCCGCCACTTTCATGCCGCGCCCGCCGCCACCTGCCGTGGCCTTGACGATCACCGGATAGCCGATTTCGTCACCGAAGGCCTTGGCGCTTTCAAGATCTGCGACGGCCCCTCCCGATCCGGGCACACAAGGCACACCCAGCGCCTTGATCGTGTCGATCGCGGTGATCTTGTCGCCCATGATCCGGATGTGTTCGGCTGTCGGGCCAATGAAGGTCAACCCATGGTCTTCGACGATCTGTACGAAACGGGCATTCTCCGACAGGAACCCATAGCCGGGATGGATCGCCTGCGCCCCTGTGACCTCGCACGCCGAGATGATCGCCGGGATCGACAGGTAACTGTCGGTCGAGGATGGCGGCCCGATGCAGATTGCTTCATCCGCCATGCGTACATGCATCGCGTCGGAATCGGCGGTCGAATGCACGGCAACGCTTGCGATGCCCATCTCGCGACAGGCACGGATGACACGAAGCGCGATCTCGCCGCGGTTGGCAATCAGGATCTTGTCAAACATCATGGACCGCCGCGATCATTCGAGGATCACAAGCGGCGCGCCGTATTCCACGGGCGCCCCGTCTTCGACGAGAATGCGCTTGATCGTGCCGCTGCGGGGGGCCGGAATGTGGTTCATTGTCTTCATGGCTTCCACGATCAGCAGCGTGTCGCCCTCGTTGACGGACTGGCCGACCGAAATGAAAGACGGTGCACCCGGTTCGGCCTGCATGTAGACCGTGCCCACCATCGGCGAGGTCACGGCGCCCGGATGGTCTGCCGGGTCTTCGGGGGCGGCAGTCGGCGCGGTGGAGGCCGGGGCTGTGGCCGCTGGCGCGGTTGCGGTCACAGCGACGGGCGCAGGGGCCGCGACCGTCGGAGACACGCGGCTGACACGCACATTCAGACTGTCGTCTTCACCATATTCGCGTTTGACCTGCAATTCCGTGAGATCGTTGTCACGCAACAGCCGTGCCAGCGCTTCGATGAACGCCACATCTGCCTCGTGTTTCTTGTCGCCCATGCTGTCCCTCACTTGGTTCTTCGTCGCTGCGTGCCATGTCTGGGGGCCGTCGATCGTCTCGAGCCGCCCTGCCTCCTGTCGGCGCCTGCATTGCATGCCATTCCTTGCACCGATTAAAAGACAGGAGCAAGGGGGAAGCACGTGATGAATATCGCATTCTGGCTGATGAGAACAGCACAGACAAACCCGGATTCGCCAGCGCTCTTCGATGGAACGGAGTGCGTGGCCGATTACGGTGCTTTGCATGCGCGCGCCCTGGCGGTGGCGTCATGGCTGGTTGAACGCGATGTCCGTCCGGGGGACCGCGTTGCGCTTTTTCTGCCCAATGTGCCCGATTACCTGACCGCGTTGTTTGGCTGCTGGTATGCCGGGGCCATCGTCGTGCCGATCAATTTCAAACTGCACCCGAAGGAAGTGGCCTGGATTCTCGAGAACGCGGGGGCGTCTGTGTGTCTGTCTTTCGGCTCCGGCCTCAAGGCTTTGTCGGGCCATGTTGCCGGCGGCGATCCGGTTGATCTGTCTGCCGCTGTCACCGCGCCACAGCGCATGGCCACCCCGCGTGCGCGCCACAGCGAAGACACGGCATGGCTGTTTTACACGTCGGGCACGACCGGACGGCCCAAAGGGGTCGAGATCACGCATCGTAACCTGATCTCCATGAGCTTGTGTTATCAGACGGACGTTGATGTGGTGCGCCCCGATCACGCCGCCATCTATGCCGCCCCGATGAGCCACGGCGCAGGGCTATACAGCATGATGCACGTTCTGCGCGGCGCACGACACGTGTTCCCCGGGTCGGGTGGTTTCGATCCCGAAGAGATCCTCGACCTTGCTGCGCATCATGGTTGTGCGCACATGTTTGCCGCCCCGACCATGGTCAAAAGGCTGACAGATCATGCCGCGGCGACCGGACGAACCGGGCGCGGGCTCGAGACGGTCGTATATGCCGGTGGCCCGATGTACGAAGCGGATATTCTCAGGGCGGTTGATCTGTTCGGCCCGGTTTTCGCGCAGATCTATGGCCAGGGTGAGTGCCCGATGGGGATCACCGCTCTGTCGAAACACGAGGTGGCAGACCGTGCCTCTGCCGGATGGCGTGAGACGCTCAATTCGGTCGGCCGCGCACAGTCGGCGGTGGAGATCCGGGTCACGGATGCGACGGGCCAGCCTGTGCCCGACGGCGCTGTGGGCGAGATCGAAGTGCGGGGGGATACGGTCATGCGGGGCTATTGGAATGCCCCGGCGGCCACGTCGGAGACCCTCGTGGACGGCTGGTTGAAGACGGGGGACATGGGGCGCGTGGATGCACGCGGCTATCTTACATTGATCGACCGGTCCAAGGACGTGATCATCTCGGGTGGATCGAATGTGTATCCGCGCGAAGTGGAGGACGTGCTGCTCTTGCATGACGCCGTGTCAGAGGCGTCGGTGATCGGCCACCCAAACCCCGAATGGGGCGAAGACGTGGTTGCATTCGTTGTTTTCAGGTCGGGACAGCACGCGTCAGTTGCAGCGCTTGACGCGCATTGCCTTGCGCATATCGCCCGTTTCAAACGTCCCAAGATTTATCATGTTCTGAAAGAGCTGCCGAAAAACAACTACGGCAAAGTGCTCAAAACGGATTTGCGGGCTCGTCTTCAGACGCTTTCGACAGCATCTGGGATTGCTCTGAAAGAAGCGCCTTGATCTGCATTTGCAACGCCGTGGGCGGTGCCGCAGGTTCGATCGCCTTGTCGCCGATTTCGTTCTGTTGCGGATGTTGCGTCGATTGCGCAGGTGTTTGCAGTGGTGAATAGGGTGTGGAGTGACCGTCCGACTTGCTGACCGCGCGGACCGGCGCGAGGTGGGTCACGGGTTGGATGACTGGCATATCCATGCCTCCGGATTGAACTTGCCCCACACGGAAATGATACCACACGTGACCGTCTTTGGTGGGCCTTTGTGTTTAAGATTCTTCGAAAAATCGTTGGATTGATGAGAAAGGGCGGCCAAAGGGCCGCCCTGTGCGTCATGCATTCTGAATGCCGCCCTTACCCCTTGTTCATTCTGTTGTTGATGAGGTCGTCGACGACGGAGGG
>CAYZAD010000316.1:0-3464 GCA_964476315.1 uncultured Rhodobacterales bacterium | reverse complement strand
CGACAGGTCCGGCTCTTCGATCAGTGCAAGGGTGGCGTCCACCACCTCGCCCAGGTTGTGCGGTGGAATGTTGGTCGCCATGCCAACGGCAATGCCGCCCGCACCATTGACCAGCATATTCGGGAACCGCGCAGGCAAAACCGTCGGTTCGCGGTCCTTGCCGTCGTAGTTGTCCTGGAAATCGACCGTTTCCTTGTCGATATCCGCCAGCAGATAGGCGGCGGGCTTGTCCATGCGCACTTCGGTATAGCGCATCGCCGCCGGGTTATCGCCGTCCATGGACCCGAAATTGCCCTGACCGTCCAGCAGGGGCAGCGACATCGAGAAATCCTGCGCCATCCGCACCAGCGCGTCATAGATCGCTGAATCGCCATGCGGGTGGTATTTCCCCATCACATCGCCCACCGGACGGGCCGATTTGCGGTAGGGTTTGTCGTGGCTGTTGCCGCTTTCGTGCATCGCGTAAAGGATGCGCCGGTGCACCGGTTTCAGCCCGTCGCGCAGATCCGGGATGGCGCGGCTGACGATCACGCTCATTGCGTAATCAAGGTAAGACGACTTCATCTCGTCGGTGATCGACACCTGCGGCCCATCGTACCTTGGTCGCTCTGGCGGTAAATCTTCTGTGTTCTCAGGGGGTTCCGGAGTATCGCTCACGTGATTGGCCTGCTGTCTGCGGTTCTATATTTTGTTATCCTCACCTATATCAGAGACAGGATGTAGCCTGCAATCCAAATGACCATCCTTTGGGCAGCTTTGCCTTGGCACTCATACAGTGCAATGGCTAACATGCTGTTTTTGTTGAAAAGTAAGAAATTCGTGGCAAGCTTGAGTCGTACAAGAAAAAACGAACGAGGTTTGCATGACGCAGATGAGTGAGACTGAGCTGATGCTTCGGGGCTATGGCCTGACGACGGCGCAGTTGTTTTACCGGATGCCGGATTACCGGAACGTGCTGAACACCTTTGTCTGGCAGGAATACGACCTGGCCCCGGACCATCCGAAACTGTTTGAATTCATCGAATTCTGGCAGGACAGCATCGAAGGCCCGCTGCATTCGGTGCAATACACGCACCGCAAGCTGCTGGCCTCGGGCGAATGGCAGCAACTGGTGGGCGAATTCACCATCCACTAAGCGCAGGACCGCCTTTCGAAAGGCGGTCACCACGCGGTTTCGAAACCGCGTATCCAAGCCGCTTTAAAGCGGCTTACACGCCGTAGATGTCGCCGAACTTGCGGTCGAGATAGGACAGAAGCGGGGCCTCGGACGGGGCAAACCCGCAGGCCCGCTCAATGACCTCGCGCGGCTCGTAAAGCCCGCCATGGCGCTGCAGATTGTCCCGCAGCCATCCCGTCGCCGCCGAGGTGTCGCCCGCCGCCAGTTGCGCGTCCAGATCCGGCACCGCCTTGCGCAGCGCCTCGTTCAGGCAACCCGCATAGACATTGCCCAGCGTATAGGTCGCGAAATACCCGAACAGGCCCACGGACCAGTGCACGTCCTGCAAGACGCCGTGCGATGGCCTGTCGACCGGATACCCGAAATCCGCCTCAAACCGGGCGTTCCAGGCGTCCTCCAGATCCGACACATCCAGCGTTCCGGCAATCAGTTTCCGCTCCAGATCAAAGCGCAGAAGAACATGCAGGTTGTACTGCACCTCATCCGCCTCGGTCCGGATAAAGCCATTATGCACGCGATTCACGGTGCCGTAAAAGGCGTCGGGATCGTCGATCCCGAAATCCCCGAACGCCTCGACCATCTGCCCATGCAGCCACCCGGTAAAGGCCCGTGACCGGCCCAGCTGGTTCTCGTAGATGCGCGACTGGCTTTCATGCACCCCCATCGACACCCCGGACCCGAGCGGCGTCAGAAGATAGGCCTGGTCGATATTCTGCTCATAGGCGGCGTGACCGACCTCGTGGATGGTCGAATAGATGCAGTTGAACGGATCCACCGGATTGGTCCGCGTGGTGATGCGCACGTCATTGCCCGATCCGGAACTGAACGGATGCACCGCCTTGTCGACGCGCCCCCGGCTCATGTCATACCCAAAGGTCTTGGCAATGTGACGCGACAGCTTCATCTGCGCGCTTTCGTCAAACTCTCCGGCCAACGCTGCAGGCGCCGGGGCGCCCAGCACCTTGTCACGCAACGCCACAAGGCCGGGCCGCAGGGCACCGAACATCGCCTCAAGCTCTGCCGCCGTGGCGCCGGGTTCGTAATCCTGCAACAGCGCATCATAGGGATCGCCCCCGTCCGCCAGCGCCGCGCCTTCCTGGCGGCGCAAATCCAGCACCCGGTCCAGTGTCGGTGCAAAAGCGGCGAAATCGTCGTTGGCCCGGGCCTCGGCCCAGATCCCCTGCGCGACCGATGTCGTGCGGGCAAGCTCGGCGGCAAGGTCCCCCGGCACCTTCGACGCCCGGTCAAAGCTGCGCCGGATATGGCGCAGGTTGGCCTTGGCTTCGTCATTCGTTGCTTCGGCCTTTTCAAGCCAGTCTCCCACACGCGGATCCATCCGCCGGGCATGCAGCACGCTTTCCAGCGCCCCCATCTCTTCGCCACGCTGGGCCGCCGCACCGCGCGGCATGGTGGTTTCCTGATCCCAGCCCAACCGGCTTGCAATCTGGCCCAAGGCCTGCGTCTCGCGCGTGAAGGCCATCAACTCGTCATAAGCGGTGCTCATGCCGTCGCTCCTCGAATGGATTGCTGTTTGGGATATTGCGCGCCAAACCGCGCCCGCAGGATCAGCACCCACAGAACCACCGCGCCGAACTGGTGGGCGATGGCGATCTGCCACGGCGCCATGTAAAGCACGGTGACAATGCCGATCACCATCTGCAACAGCAGCATCGCGAAAACGGCATTGAACCTGAACCGCGTGTCGGCATTGGGCGACCGACGCGCCCTCAGCCAGACGACAATGCCAAAGACCAGCAGCAGATAGCCTGCCATGCGGTGGATGAACTGCACCAGCCCGGCATTCTCGAAGAAGTTGCGCCACACCGGCTCCAACTCGAACGGGAAGGGGGGCAGGAAGGCCCCGGCCATCAGCGGCCAGTCATTGTACGTCCGCCCGGCATCGATTCCCGCCACCAGTGCGCCGATCAGGATCTGCAGAAAGCTGAAATGCAAAAGTCCTGTGCTCAGCCCGAAAAGCGCACCCTCGCGCGACCGCCGCGCCTGCATCAGGTCGCGCTCTTCGCGGCCGAGCTGGAACACGTACCACGCAATGAAGCCCAGGATGACAAAGGCCAGCCCCAGATGCGTCGCCAGCCGGTAAGACGCCACGTCCAGCATCGTTCCCGTCAGGCCGGACGCCACCATCCACCAACCGATGGCCCCCTGGATGCCACCCAGAACGCCCAGAAAGAACAATCGTCCGGTCCAGCCGGTCGGAATCTTGCGGAAGACCAGGAACCCGAAAAAGCCCAGCGCCCAGACAAGCCCGATCACCCGGCCCAATTGC
>CAYZAD010000315.1:0-3474 GCA_964476315.1 uncultured Rhodobacterales bacterium | reverse complement strand
GGTATCCGCCGTCGCGGTAAAGGCGGCCAGCGGCACATCAAGGGCGCGGCGCAGTTCACCGATGCGCAGATAATCGGGCCGGAAGTCATGGCCCCACTGGCTCACGCAATGGGCTTCGTCCACGGCGATCAACGACACGCCCGCCTGTTGCAGCATCCGCTGCGTGCCGGTCGAAGCAAGGCGTTCTGGCGCGAGGTAGAGCAGTTTCAGGTCGCCGGAATGGAGCATGTCCCAGACCGCGTCGTTTTCCTGATCCGAATTGGCCGAGGTCAGGGCCCCGGCCGCGACGCCCGCTTCGCGCAATCCGCGCACCTGGTCGCGCATGAGCGCAATCAGCGGAGAGATGACCACCGTCACCCCGTGACGCGCCAGGGCTGGCAGTTGGAAACACAGGGATTTGCCACCACCGGTGGGCATGATGGCCAGCACGTTCTCGCCCCGCGTCACAGCCTCCACAATTTCGGACTGGCCGGGGCGGAAACTGTCGAATCCAAAGACGTCGCGCAGAATGCTGTCTGCGTCGGACATATCGCGGGGCATGGGTAACCTGTCAGGTTCTTGTCTATATCTGCTCTGTTGCTGACAGTCTCATACCAAGGGTATGTTAACAAGCCTTTGCTTGGATCAGAAGCTGTAGAACCAGCCCGCATTGTTCTGAAGGACGATGCGCAGGATATAGACCCCGATCAGCGCCACCAGCGGGGCAAGATCGATCCCGGAAATCGGCGGAATGATCCGGCGCAGGCGGGAATAAAGAGGTTCGACCAGACGGTTCAGCGCATCCCAGATCTGCGCCACGATGGGCTGGCGCAGGTTGAGCACCTGGAAATTGATCAGCCAGCTCATGATCACATGCGCGATGATGAAGAACCACACGATGTCGAGAAGCAGCATGAGGATTTGATAGAGAGATTGCATCGTGGGCATTCCTTTGTCGGTCGCTCGCCAAGAGTTAGGGGCAAGCGGCGGGAAGGACAAGTCGGCGCGCCTTCCGCAAGGTCGCAGTTGACGCGGCTGCGGCCAAGGTCAAGTCAGGGCCGGACAGGAGTGTTTGCATGTACCCGATCTTTCGCATGGCGCACAGCATGTGGCGCGCCCGCAAGGCCCCGCAAAGCGGGCCGTTCGATGTTTATGTCTCGCATCACGTGTGCTGGCCGTGGGACATCGACATGTGGATGGAGCTGAACAACGGGCGGACGCTGACGCTTTATGACCTGGGGCGGATTCCCCTGGCGCAGGTCAACGGCCTGCTGGATGTGGTGCGCCGCAAACGGTGGGGGCTGACGATGGCGGGTGTGGTCGTGCGGTATCGCCGCCGCATCCGGGCCTTTGAACGGTTCGAGATGCGCAGCCGTCTGCTGTGCTGGGACGAGCGTTTTTTCTATCTTGAGCAATCGATGTGGAAAAGAAATGGCGATTGCGCCAACCACGCCGTGTACCGCGCTGCCGTGACCGACCGGAACGGGATCGTGGCGTCAGACATCGTTGCCAAGGCGATGAACCGGCCCGATCTGGTGTCGCCTGAAATGCCCGAATGGGTGGCACTTTGGCTGCAAGCCGAGGCCGCCCGACCATGGCCGCCGATGCAGGACGCCGCCTGACCCTTTCGGCGCTTGCCGCACTGCCCTTTCCTGCCCATAACCCCTGACAAGGGGGACATCGCATGGATGACGCAACCTTGCGCAAGCGGATTTGGGGCTGGTCCTTTTTTGACTGGGCGCAGCAACCCTATGCCACCCTTGGTCTGACCTTCATCTTTGCCCCCTATTTCGCGGCTGTGGCCTCTGATCTGTTTCAGGCGCAGGGCGCCACGGAGGCTGCGGCAAACGCGTCGGCGCAAAGCCTTTGGTCATCGGCGCAAACCGTGTCAGGGCTGGTCATCGCCTTTTCCGCCCCGTTCCTTGGGGCCTGGGCGGATGCCACCGGGCGGCGGTTGCCCTGGATCTGGGTGCTGAGCATCCTGACAGCAGTCTGTGCGTGGTCGATGTGGTTTGTCATGCCGGATGGCACCGGGTTGATGTTCGGCCTTCTGATGTTCTGGATCGGCTTTACCGCGTCTGAATCCGCCTTCAATCTGAACAACGCTGCGCTGCCGTCCCTGGGGCCCTTGAACCGGATCGGGCGGATCAGTGGCAATGCCACCGCATTCGGCTATTGGGGTGGCGTGATCGCCTTGTTCATGATGCTCTTGTTTTTCGCGGAAAACGAAAGCGGGACAACGCTGATCGGGCTTGAGCCGATCCTTGGGCTGGATCCGGACCTGCGCGAAGGCACACGGTCTGTCGGCCCGTTCATTGCGATCTGGTTTGCGGTGTTCATGATCCCGTTCTTTCTGTGGAACCGGGAGGCCCCGCGCCCGACGGACACGCGCCCAAGCACCCGGCAGGTCATGGCCGAGCTTTGGGCAACGATTCGGGGTTTGAAAGACCGGCGGTCGCTGGCGGCGTTCCTGTTGGGATCGATGTTTTACCGCGATGCGCTGACGGCCATGTACAGCTATGGCGGCATCTACGCGACGCTGGTTCTGGAATGGGAGATTATCCAGATCGGTGTGTTTGGCATTGTCGCCGCCATCGCCGCTGCCGTGCTGAGTTGGGTTGGCGGCATCGCGGATGAACGGGTCGGGCCGAAGCCGGTGATCGTTGCGTGTTGCTGTGCGTTGATCGGCGTGTCAGCCGTGATCATCGGCATGTCGCGCGAGAGCCTGTTCGGGATCCCGTTGGCCGAAGGGTCGGCACTGCCCGATGTGATCTTTTACCTGTGCGGGGCGATCATCGGCGGTGCGGGAGGCGCGCTTTACTCCGCGTCGCGGTCCATGATGACGCGGCACACCGACCCGGACCGCCCTGCCGAGGCGTTTGGATTGTTCGCACTGACCGGCAAGGCGACGGCGTTTCTTGCCCCTGCATTGATCACGATTTTCACAACGGCCACGCAATCCAACCAATTGGGCTTTTTGCCTGTCATCTTTCTTTTCCTATTGGGTCTGTTTCTGCTACGCTGGGTGCAACCAAAAGGAGATCGAGCAGCATGATCCGAAACCTCCTCCTTGTCGGCTTGATCGGCGTCTTGGCGGCCTGCGGCGATACGGACGCACCGCGCATGAACTCTTCTGCAGATGCAGCCGCAGCACCTGTCACCGGGGTATTGAGCACGCGGCAAGCCAAGCAGCTTTTCGGGGCCAAGGATGGTGCATCGCGCCAGTCGCCCGCAGCCTATGGCGGGTATGCCCGGGGCTGCATGGCTGGGGGTGTCCAACTGGCCGAGACCGGCCCGACATGGCAAGCCATGCGGTTGTCGCGCAATCGCAACTGGGCGCTGCCGGTCACGGTGGATTTTGTCCAGGACCTGTCGCGCATTGCGGCGCGCCAGCCCGGCTGGAACGGGCTTTACGTGGGTGACATGAGCCAGCCGCGGGGCGGGCCGATGCTGACCGGGCACCGCAGCCATCAGAGCGGTCTGGACATCGACGTC
>CAYZAD010000314.1:0-3485 GCA_964476315.1 uncultured Rhodobacterales bacterium | reverse complement strand
GGTCCGGATGGACGCGATCGTGGCCACCGGGCGCAGTGACTATCCAAACCAAGTGAACAACGTTCTGGGCTTCCCGTACCTGTTCCGGGGGGCGCTCGACATTCATGCGCGGGCGATCAACGACGAGATGAAGATTGCCTGCGCCCAGGCCTTGGCCGAACTGGCGCGTGAGGATGTGCCTGACGAAGTTGCGCTGGCCTACGGAAAAAGCCTGACCTTCGGACGGGACTACATCATCCCAACGCCGTTCGATCCGAGACTGATTCACCGCATTCCACCCGCGGTCGCCAAGGCGGGCATGGATACGGGGGCTGCGCGCAGGCCCATTATTGATTTGGGATCTTATGAGGAGTCGTTGAAGTCCCGCATGGACCCGACGGCCAGTATTCTGCGCAGCATCAACGCGCGGGCACGGTCGGCCCAAGCCCGGATGATCTTTGCCGAAGGCGACGATCCGCGCGTGTTGCGGGCAGCGGTGACATACCAAAGGTCCGGTTTCGGCAAAGCATTGGTTGTTGGCCGCGAAGCGGATGTGAAGACCAAACTGGAAGAGGCCGGTTTAGGCGATGCGGTGCGCGAGATTGAAGTGGTGAACGCTGCCAACACCATGCATCTCGATCGCTACAAGGATATCCTTTACGAACGATTGCAGCGCAAAGGGCACGATAAGCAGGACATTCACCGTCTTGCGGCACGGGACCGCCACGTTTTTGCGTCACTGATGCTGCATCAGGGCCATGGTGATGCATTGGTGACAGGCGCCACGCGAAAATCGGCCCATGTGATGGAACTGATCAATCACGTGTTCGATGCGGATGCACCGAATGGGGCTGCCGGGGTGACGGCGCTGCTGCTCAAGGGCCGCATCATCCTCATCGCCGACACGCTTGTTCACGAATGGCCGGATGAAGAAGACCTTGCCAATATCGCCGAACGCGCGGCCGAAGTTGCGCGCTTGATCGGGTTGGAGCCGCGCGTGGCCTTCGTGTCGTTCTCGACCTTTGGCTATCCGGTGTCCGAACGGGCTGAAAAGATGCACATTGCACCCCGTGTTCTGGATCGGCGTGGCGTCAATTTCGAATATGAAGGCGAAATGACGGTCGATGTTGCGCTGAACCGCAATGCCCAGAAATATTACCCTTTCCAGCGACTGACCGGTCCGGCGAACATTCTTGTGGTGCCTGCGCGCCATTCTGCGTCGATCTCTGTCAAGCTGATGCAGGAAATGGCCGGTGCGACGGTCATCGGTCCGATCCTCGCCGGTGTCGACAAGTCCATCCAGATCTGTTCGACGAACATGACAGCCAACGATATTCTCAACATGGCTGTTCTGGCTGCGTGCAAGGGGCGGTAACCGATGGCGGTGTTCAACCTCGGATCCATCAACGCGGATCTGTTCTATCAGGTGCCGCATCTTCTGGCGCCGGGCGAAACCCTGGCTTCCACCGATCATAGCCGCGGATTGGGGGGCAAGGGCGCGAACATGTCGGTTGCAATTGCCCGTGCGGCAGCTCGTGCCGTGCATATTGGCGCCATTGGGCCGGATGGTCGCTGGGCGGTTGACCGGTTGTTGGAATACGGTGTCGATACGCGCAACATCATCGAACTGGATGTACCTACCGGTCATGCCGTGATCATGGTCGACGATCACGGTGAGAACGCCATTCTGCTTTACCCCGGAGCAAATCGTGCTTTGACAGAGACGCATATTGCAAGTGCTTTGGAGGCGGCGACAGACGCTGACACGTTCCTGTTCCAGAACGAAACCTCCGCCCAGGTCGAAGGCGCGACGCTGGCCTCTTCCAAGGGGATGCGGGTTGTCTATGCGGCAGCGCCTTTTGACGCGGGGTCAGTTGAGGCCGTTCTGCCGATGCTGGACATTCTTGTGATGAATGAAGTCGAAGCACAGCAACTCACCGATGCGCTGGGCGTGGTGCTGACCGATCTGCCCGTGCGCGACATTGTCGTGACGCTTGGGGGTGACGGGTGCCGGTGGGTCAACACCGATGATGGAACGGACCAGACGTTTCCGGCCATTCCTGTTACTCCGGTCGATACCACGGGAGCAGGTGACACGTTCACGGGGTTTCTGGTTGCCGCTCTGGATCGCGGATTGCCGATGGAGCAGGCGATTTCACTGGGACAGCAAGCGGGCGCGATCATGGTCACCCGTCATGGTACGGCAGATGTGATACCCGATCTTAAGGATATCGAGGATGCACGTCTGGGTTAGTTTGACAGGAAAGGGGCATCAGACCCCCATAACTCTTCAACCCGTGCATCCCGGCCACAGCCGATGCGATAGCGTTTATATGCATCGCTTTGCTTCACCGCACCAAAACGGGTGAGAACCCGTTTTGTGCCCTTGTAGTAATCCTGGTGATAGTCCTCTGCTTCGTAAAAGGTGCTGGCTTCGAGAATGGGCGTTACGATCTTTTGACCCAGCTCTTTCTCTGCCCTGGCTTTGGCCGCTTCAGCAGCCTGCTTTTCCGCTGAGTTAGAGACAAATATCGCCGTGGCATAGCTTTGACCACGGTCGCAAAACTGCCCACCGGCGTCGGTTGGATCAACAGATCGGAAGAACAGATCGTAAAGCTGTGCGTGGTCGATCACACTGCTGTCGTAGGTGATCCTGACCGCCTCGTAATGGCCGGTTTTGCCACCGACGACCTGTTTGTATGTCGGGTTTGACGTGGTGCCACCGGTGTAACCGGACACAGCCTCTGTCACGCCGCGAACCCGTTCGAAATCTGCTTCCACGCACCAGAAACATCCGCCGGCAACAACAACGTCACGCGTTTCGCCTGCGTGGGCGTTGGTGGATTGCAGACAGATCCCGGCAAGAATGGCCAAGGATAGAATGACAGGGTGGCTACGGCGAAGCGGGCGCATGGGTGATCTCCTGAAAGATGGAAAGAAATTGCGATAAAAACGGGGCAGGATGCAATTTTTGTATTGCGATCTCACTTTAAGGTGAAAGCGAGTTACCGTAGCGCTCGTGACGCAAGACGATACCGTGAAATGTCGTCAGAATGGCAGGAGGCGACAAAAATGAGACTGGCAATGTGGTCTGGGCCGCGCAACCTCTCGACCGCGATGATGTATTCTTTCGCGCAGCGTTCTGATTTCTCTGTTGTCGATGAGCCCTTTTATGGGCCGTATCTGCGCCAGACCGGCTTGGATCATCCGATGCGCACAGCCATTCTGGAGAACAGACCGGATGACGCTTTTCAGGTGGAACAGTCTCTGTTGGGGGCCGTGCCAGAGGGAAAATCACATGTTTATCACAAGCACATGTGCCAGCACATGATCGATGGCATCCCGCGTGGGTTCATGGCCGATTGCGTGAATGTGTTTCTGATAAGACATCCCGCGCGTGTCGTGGCGAGTTTTGCAAAGGGCTATCCTGATCTGACAGCAGACGACATCGGGTTCGAGGCGCAGGCCGACCTGTTCGCGCATGTCCAAACGCTTGGTCAAAATCC
>CAYZAD010000313.1:0-3499 GCA_964476315.1 uncultured Rhodobacterales bacterium | reverse complement strand
TTTATGGCTTTGGCGCAGCGGCACATATCCTTGCCCAGATTGCCGTGTTTCAGGGCCGCGAGGTTTATGCCTTCACGTCCGCCGGCGACACTGATGCACAGGAATTTGCCAGACGTCTTGGCGCAGTCTGGGCGGGCAGTTCGCAAGAAACCCCGCCTGTTCCGCTGGATGCCGCCATCATCTTTGCACCGGTCGGTGCCCTTGTACCACAGGCACTCCGATCCCTGTGCAAAGGGGGCCGTGTGGTATGCGCCGGGATTCACATGACGGATATTCCCACGTTTCCCTATGCCCATCTCTGGGAAGAGCGTCATATCCTGTCGGTGGCAAACCTGACGCGCGAAGATGGCGATATGTTCTTCCCCCTGGCAGAGAAGGCAAATGTGCAGACGCATACGACAGCTTATGATCTGCAAGATGCGAATGCCGCATTGGACGATTTGCGGATGGGGCGTTTACAGGGCGCAGCGGTTCTGGTGCCCTGACGCCCGGAACCTCGTTCAGACGGCTGCCAGCAATTGAGCAAGATCAAACGTGCGATGTCTTGGCGGTCTAGAATTGGAACATGGACGATCACGTATCCATCTTTTCGGATCGCAGCGATGCCGGGCGACAACTGGCAGAGCGTGTCGCCGCGCTTGGCCTGCACGACCCACTGGTCCTGGCCTTGCCGCGCGGGGGAGTTCCCGTCGCGTTTGAAGTGGCGCAAAGACTGAAAGCGCCCATGGATGTCATCCTCGTCCGCAAGATTGGTGCCCCGCACAATCCAGAGGTTGCCCTTGGCGCAATTGTTGAAGGCGACACGGCACAAATTGTCATCAACGAGGATGTCCGAAGGCTGTCCGGTGCGGATGTCCGTTATATCGAAAGCGCTTACGCCGAACAGTTGGCCGAATTGGAACGCAGGCGAAAACAGTATGTGGGCGACCGAACCCGCCCCGATGTTAAGGGGCGCACGGTTGTGGTGGTCGACGATGGTCTTGCGACCGGCGCTACCATGAAAGCGGCCCTGCAAGCGTTGCAAAGAAACGGCGCGGCACGGATCGTTGTCGCCCTTCCGGTTGCCGCCGCACAGTCCCTGCACGATTTGGATGAGGACGTTGACGATATCGTTTGCTTGATTCCCGCGACCCAATTTCGCGGAGTTGGCGCGTTCTACCGCGATTTTCACCAACTCAGCGACGACGAAACCATTGCCTTGCTCGACAAGTCGCGACCACCCGAGGCGGCACGTCCCGATCCGGACCCGAACACCCCGCCATATAAGCGAAAAGTGGAGATCCCACCGCTGGGGCTGGTCGGCGACCTCGTCGTGCCGAATAATCCACGCGGTATCGTTCTTTTTGCGCATGGCAGCGGGTCCAGCCGCTTGAGTCCACGCAACACTTGGGTTGCGTCAAGATTGAACGAGGCGGGGTTTGCCACCCTGCTTTTTGATCTGCTGACACCGGAAGAGGGGCAGAACCGAAAGAACGTCTTTGACATTCCCCTGCTGGCCGAACGTGTGGTCGAGGCCGCAATGTGGATCGCCTCGGAACCGGATATTGCCGATCTGCCGCTTGGGCTTTTTGGTGCCAGCACCGGGGCTGCGGCGGCGCTTGTTGCGGCTGCAGAGCTTAAAGACCGTGTTGCGGCGGTTGTGTCTCGCGGTGGGCGCCCCGATTTGGCGAGTGATTTCCTATTGCAGGTACAGGCACCGACATTGCTCATCGTTGGCAGTCTGGATCACGACGTGCTGCGATTGAACGAAACTGCGCTCAAGGCCCTCGTCTGCGAAAAAGAACTGCGGATCGTCCCGGGGGCTGGTCACCTTTTTGAACAGGCCGGGACCCTGGATATGGCCGTGCGTCATGCGTCAGACTGGTTCGGCTGCCATCTCGTGCCGACCGACGCACGCACCGCCAAACCTGCGCCGCCGATTGCACGCCCGGAGATTGAAACACTGCGCGCCGCGGCCCAGCCCCTGCCGCCGCTGACGGACGCCGATTTTGCCAAGCACTTTGACCGCTTCGGATCGCACCGGGTTGTGCTGCTTGGCGAGGCATCACACGGGACGTCCGAGTTTTACACGGCGCGGGCTGCGATCACGCGGCGACTGGTCGAAAAGCATGGGTTTTCCATTGTCGCTGTTGAGGCAGACTGGCCCGATGCGGCCGCCGTTGATCGCGATATCAGGCAGGTTGCGCCGCATGACATGCGACCACCCCCGTTCGCCCGCTTTCCAACGTGGATGTGGCGCAATGCCGAATTCAAGGCGTTCACCGATGATCTGCGGCACCACAACAGTCTGGTAAAGGCCGAAGACCACGTTCGCTTCTATGGGTTGGATCTGTACAACATGAACGCGTCCATGGCGGCGGTCTTGCGGTATCTGGACCGCGTGGATGAAAAAGCTGCCGAGGTCGCGCGCAAGCGGTATGCCTGCCTGTCGCCCTGGTCACGCGAACCTGCCGCGTATGGGCGCGCTGCCCTCACACATGGATTTGCCCTATGCCAGGAACCGGTCGTCGGCATACTCGTGGATCTGCTCAGGAAAGAGATGGATTACATCAATCGCGACGGTGATCAATTCTTCGATGCAACCCAGAACGCGCGATTGGTGGCCAATGCAGAGCAGTATTACCGCACGATGTATTTCGGATCGCATGCATCCTGGAACCTGCGCGATCAGCATATGTTCGAGACGCTGAAAAACGTTCTTGATCACGCTGGCCCATCCAAGAAAGCGGTTGTCTGGGCGCACAACTCTCATATCGGGGACGCGCGGTTTACGGATATGGGCCAGGCACGCGGTGAGTTGAACATCGGTCAGCTGTGCCGTGAGCATTTCGGAGATGCAGCGGCCCTGATCGGATTTGGAACAGCATCCGGAACCGTAGCCGCCGCATCCGAGTGGGACGCGCCGATGGAGATCAAGAAGATCCGGTCGCCCCGCCCGGACAGTTACGAAGCCATGTGCCGCGATACAGACCTTGAACGCTTCCTGCTCGATTTCCGCAGGCCAGAGAGCAGCGCAGTGCGGGACGTCCTTTCCCGGCAAAGGCTGGAACGGTATATCGGGGTGATCTATCGGCCCGAAACCGAACGCGCGAGCCACTACAGCTATGCAAGTCTGCCAGACCAGTACGACGCTTTCGTTTGGCTGAACGAAACCAGTGCGGTCACGCCGATCCCCACCTTGTCTGCAGAACAAGAGGACGAAACCTACCCCTTTGGTCTATGACGTGGAGGCACTCAGGCGTCCGTTGCGGTGAAGAATCGGATTTGGCAGACAGCCACCTCAGGGGTGCTCCGTGCTCCGCATCTGGTCCGGCACCCTCGGATCGAATATCCGAACAGCCCGAGCAAGTGCTGCCCCTGCGCTGGCCCAAACGGCCAGAACCGTGCCTGCGATACAACCAGTGATTTGCGAGGCTCTCGTCATGCGGGTCTCCAGTCTACAGAGCCAGTTTCATGGCGAAGGCCTGTGAGACGATGGTCATCCATATTCGGTGACCGG
>CAYZAD010000312.1:0-3500 GCA_964476315.1 uncultured Rhodobacterales bacterium | reverse complement strand
TCGCAGTAAGGCTTGCCCTGTTGCACCGGCAGGCCGCAGAACCAGAAGTCTTCGGTTGCAGGATCCCCAACCGGCCATTTGCAGGTGCGTTCCGTCAATTCCATCAACGACAGCTTCTTGGCCTTCTTCTCTACGGCGTTCACCTTGGCGAGCGCCTCAGGGCTGATTTCGTTTGCCGAAGGCTGCGGCGGCAATGGTTGACCGGCCGGAATGATCTGTTTGCGCGGGCTGGGCGGTGGTGTGGCGGATTTGGTTTCCATCACAACTTCGGGCTTTGCGGGTTTGGCCGGGGCCGCCTTGGGGGCCGCTTTGGGCTTGGCCTCCGGCTTGGCGGGTTTCGGGTCGGGCTTGGCCGCACCGGCGGCGCCCGCGCGGTTTGACAGACCCAGACGATGCACCTTGCCGATCACGGCATTGCGGGTGACGCCACCCAGTTCCTTGGCGATCTGGCTTGCGGACTGGCCTTCGCCCCACATCTTTTTCAGCGTCTCTACACGTTCATCGGTCCAGGACATGATCGCCCTCCATCAAAAAGAGCGGCCGATTGCGTTGGCCGCCCGTTGTCTCTAGGTCGCTTCCTATTCTAAGCATGCGCCCGGGAGTTACAACCCGCACGAGGGCAGGGGAAGCAAGCAATGCAGGCAAATCAACGGATGGCGGGGCAGGAGCGTCGATTCGGTCGTGTGAATTGGCTGGGTCTCTACACTTTGGCCAAAAGAGAGATCATGCGCTTTCTGAATGTCTGGACGCAGACGGTCTTGGCGCCCCTTGTGACGGCGGGGCTGTTTCTGGTCATCTTCACCATCGCGATCGGGGAACGTCGGGGCGATGTCATGGGGGTGGCGTTCACGACGTTCCTGGCCCCTGGCATTCTCATGATGACGGTGATCCAGAACGCGTTTGCAAACACCTCATCCTCCATCGTGGTGTCCAAGGTGCAGGGCAATATCGTCGATACCCTGATGCCGCCCCTCTCTGCGACAGAGCTTGTCTTCGGCTATCTTGCAGGCGGTATCGTACGCGGTGTGATCGTGGCGGTCGCGATTGCTGCTGCGCTTTGGCTTTTCCTTGGGATCGTGCCCCAGCACCCGCTTGTGGCCTTTGTCTTTGTGATCATCGGCGGGGCGTTGATGTCCGGGGTTGGCATGGTGGCAGGGATTTACGCTGAAAAGTTCGATCAGATGGCCGCGATCACCAACTTCATCGTGACGCCTCTGGCGTTCCTGTCGGGCACGTTCTACTCGGTTCAGGCGCTGCCGCCGGTTCTGAACGACATCACCCATGCCAATCCGATATTCTACCTGATCGACGGTGTTCGTTGGGGGATTATCGGTGTTTCCGACAGCAGCCCCTGGCTGGGCGCGGGTATTGCGGGTCTTGCCACTGTGGCGGTCAATGCGCTGGCCTGGTCATTCTTTCGCCGGGGCTATCGGCTCAAGGCCTAGGCCGCTTTCAGGCGTCCTTCGCGCCACATCAGCAAACCCGCGCCACACAGGATGATGAGCGTTCCGACAACTGAAACCGCATCGGGCCGAACGCCAAAGACGGCAAAGTCGTAAAACGCTGCAAAAACCAGTGTCGCGTAAAAGAACGGGCCGACAAAGCTGGCATCGGCGCGCGCAATGGCATTGATAAAGCAGGCTTGTGCGCCCGCCATGAGAAACCCGATGCCCGCCAAGGCAAGCCATTGTTCGAACGTGGGTGCGATCCAGACCCAGATCGCCGCGGAAGACGCGATGCCAACGCCGATGACGTTGTTGATCAAGAGGATCTGCATCGGCCCTTCGCGGCCGGACAGGCGTTTGATGATGATGACTTCGAACCCCAATGCGACGGCGGCACCAAACGCCAGAAGCGCCGCAGGTTGAAACGCCTCCGGAGTTGGGCGCAGAAGGATCATGGCGCCAAGCAAGGCAATCGCGGCTGCGGTCAGCCGAACAGGGCCGACCCGTTCCTTCAAGAGCGGAATGGCCAGCAGCAACGCAATCACCGGGTTCAGGAAGCTGATCGCGGTGGCGTCCGACAGCGGGATGAAGGCCGCAGCCGCAAACATCAAGGTCACGCCACCCCAACCGCAGGTGACGCGCAGCGTATGCGTTTTCCAGGCGATATCCGTAAAGCGCAGACGCAAGACGCATGCCGCTGTCCCGAAGGCCACCAGGGCAAACACAAAGCGCCCCTGGCTGATCTGCAGCGGATTGAGCGCGGGACCCAGCGCATCCGTGCCCAGCATCTTGGCCAGCAACGTGGTCCCCGCCACAAAGGCCGAGGCCAGCAGCGTCAGCAAGGCGGCAAGCACCGGGTTTTGCGCGCGGGGAACAAACATGACAGCGTCCTGCGCGGCTTTCACCTAAAACGCAATCACTGGTTTTTGGGTGGAAAGACTTGTTGGGCCACGCCGACGCCGATCAGATAGACCGATGTTGCCACGAGGCCCCAATGAGCCCAGCTTTCCGGGTGGAAATCGACCCACGCCGCCCAACCGGCGAAGAACGTCCAGGCCAGCGCGATGGGCAAGGACAGGTTGCGCCACCTTTGTGTACGCACCGGATGGATGAATTTGAGCGGCAGGAACATCGCCAGTGCCAGAACGGCCACCAGAGACAAGGACACCCAGAAGTTCGGTTCGATCGCAAACAGCACCAGCACGACCATGTTCCAGCAGCCAGGGAAGCCCTGAAAGGAATTATCGCCTGTCTTCATGCGGTTGTCGGCAAAATACATCGCGCTGGCAAAGGTGATCACGATGATGGCAAACCAGCCGGTCCATCCCGGCAACAGGCCGGACTGGAACAAGGCAAAGGCCGGGATGAAAACATAGGTCAGGTAGTCGATGATCAGGTCAAGCAGCACACCGTCAAAACGCGGGGCATAGGTTTTCACGTCGTATTTCCGCGCGAGCGGGCCATCGATACCGTCAACGGCAAATGCCACCACCAGCCAAAGGAACATGATCGACCACTGTTCCTGCGCCGCAGCCAGCAGCGCCAGCATGGCAAAAACGGCCCCGGTGGCGGTCAGGAGATGAACGCACAGTGCGCGCGATTGATCGGTCATTCCGCGGTTTTGGCCGAATTGTCCAAGCGGTGCAATTGGGGCCGGGCAAATTTCCCGTTATCGGGTTTGGTCGTTGCACTGTGGCCCGTGCATCCGATGCGTCGACGCAATCGCGCCCATGCCGGTCACGCGACCAGTTGATGCCCGTCCTGCCCGGTGATCGTGGCGCGAACGATCTGACCGACGGGCTGCGCGGCGTCAAACCTGACCTCGGTAAACTGTTCGGTCCGCCCCATGTCCGGCGCTTCCATCAACACGTTGTGCGTCTGACCCTGCTGCGCCGTCAGATGGCGCGACACGGCAGCCTCACCCGCCGCCCGCAACCGCGCGGCCCGATCCTTGATCGCACGCCCGTCCACCTGCGGCATCCGCGCGGCAGGTGTGCCCTCGCGCGGGGAATAGGGGAACACATGCAGCCATGTCAGGTTGCACTCTTCGACCAG
>CAYZAD010000311.1:0-3538 GCA_964476315.1 uncultured Rhodobacterales bacterium | reverse complement strand
TCCTCGCGGGAGATCACCAGCGGGGGGGAGATGATCATGCGGTCTCCGACGTGGCGCATGACGAGGTTGTTGGCGAAGCAGCGTTCGCGGCAGATGAAGCCGACGGTGCCTTCGTCGGCCTCGAACTTGGCGCGGGACGCCTTGTCGGGGGTGAGGGCGATGCTGCCCATCATGCCGACGATCCTGGCCTCGCCCACCAGCGGGTGGTCGGTGAGGGACTGGAACTTCTCGGCCAGGTAGGGTGCGGTTTCCTCGCGGACGCGGGTGACGATGCCTTCCTCGTCCAATATCCGCAGGTTTTCGAGCGCCACGGCGCAGGCGACGGGGTGGCCGGAATAGGTGTAGCCGTGGTTGAACTCGACCGAGTTGATGACCTCGGCCACCTCGTCCGACAGGATCGAGCCGCCGATGGGCTGGTAGCCGGAGCTGAGACCCTTGGCGATGGTCATGATGTCGGGGCGGATGTTCATGGTTTCGGAGCCGAACCAGTTGCCGGTGCGCCCGAAGCCGCAGATCACCTCGTCTGCGATCAGCAGGATGCCGTACTTGTCGACGATGCGCTGGATTTCGGGCCAGTAGGTTTCCGGCGGGACGATCACGCCGCCCGCGCCCTGCACGGGTTCGGCGATGAAGGCCGCGACGCGGTCGGGGCCCAGTTCGAGGATCGCGGTTTCCAGTTGGCGGGCGCGTTCGAGGCCGAATTCCTCTGGCGTCATGTCGCCGCCTTCGGACCACCAGTTGGGTTGGTCGATGTGGTGGATATCGGGAATCGGCAGGCCGCCCTGCATGTGCATGCCCTTCATTCCACCCAAAGAGCCGGAGCCGACGGACGAGCCGTGATAGGCGTTCCAGCGCGAAATGACGATGGTCTTGTCCGGCTGGCCCTTGGCTGCCCAATAGGTGCGCACGAGACGCAGGTTGGTGTCGTTCGCCTCGGACCCCGACCCGGCATAGAACACGTGGTTCAGGTGGTCGGGCGCAAGCTCTGCCAGTTTCTGCGAGAGCGCGATGGCGGGCACATGGGTCGTCTGGAAGAAGGTGTTGTAATAGGGCAGTTCTTCCATCTGCCGCGCGGCAACCTGTGCCAGTTCCTTGCGCCCGTAGCCGATGTTCACGCACCAGAGCCCCGCCATCGCGTCAAGGATGCGGTTACCCTCGCTATCGGTCAGCCAGCATCCGTCCGCCCGCGTGATGACGCGCGCGCCCTTTGCCGCCAGCCCGGCGCCATGGGTGAACGGGTGCATATGGTGGGCCGCATCCAGCGCCTGAAGCTCTGCGGTGGGCATGTGGTTGGTGATCGCAGCCATGGGGGAACGTCCTCTGAAACAGGTCGGCCTCAGAATATGATCAAATTATTCCAAGTCAATCGAATCAGAGCAGCCCCTGGCGGATTTGATCCATCCCCTGGACCACGTCGGCCTCCATCGCGGCGGCTGCCGCAACGGCATCTTTGCGCGAAAGTGCGACCAGCACATCCTTGTGGCGGTCCGGCAGATTGCGCGTTCCGAACTGGCCGCAGACAACACGCAAGGACGGCCCGAATCGCAGCCAGAGCCTGTCGACCACCTCGCTCAGGATCGGGGCCTGGGCCAGGGCGTAGAGCTGCGCATGAAAGAGGTGATTCTCGATCAGGTATTGCCCCACATCGCCGCGCTGGATGGCGCGATCGAGGCGCGCATCGGTTTCGGTCAGACGGTCGAGACCGTCCTCCGTGACACGGGCTGCGGCGCGTCGAGCCAGTTCCGGCTCCAACGCCCGGCGCGCCGTCAAAAGTTCGTCAACGGCCTGTAAATCAAGCACCGGCACCGCGATACGGCGGTTGCCGAGAAAGGTCAGCGCGCCCTCGGCCGTCAAGCGTCGCAAGGCCTCGCGCACCGGCGTCATGCCGACACCCAGCGTTTCGGTCAGGCCCTGAATGGTGACCGGTTCGCCGGGCTGCAATTCACCGAACAGCACCCGTTTGCGCAGCGCACGATAGACAAGTTCATGCGCGGGCAGCCCCGCACTCCGCGGTTTGACCTCTGATATGTCCTGCATGATCCCCTTTCACGGCCTTTTGTGCCAAGTCTTTAGGCAATTTGCAGTATGCGCCCTTGAAATAAGCCAACTTGCACGTTCATTCCATGCATGAAAGCATGGCACCGCTTGCCACTTCAGGCAACGTTTGATCAAATTCATATCCACGGGGCCGCAAAGCGCCCCGGGATCAACCGGAGAGTTAAATGAAAACCCATCTGCTGACCATGACCGCGGGTGCCGCACTTGTCGCTTCGACGGCGTTTGCGGACGAGGTGCGAGTCTACAACTGGTCCGACTACATCGACGAAGAGCTTCTGACGAAATTCGAGGAAGAAACCGGGATCGACCTGATCTACGACGTCTTCGACAGCAACGAATTGCTCGAGACCAAGATGCTTGCGGGCGGGTCGGGCTATGATGTCGTGGTCCCGTCGGGCACCTTCCTGCAGCGGCAGATCGCGGCAGGCGCTTTCCAGAAGCTCGATATGTCGAAGCTTCCCAACCACGGCAACCTCTGGGACAAGATCCAGGAGCGCACGGCCGAGTACGACCCGGGCGGCGAGTATTCCATCAACTACATGTGGGGCACCACGGGCATTGGCTACAACGTGGGCAAGGTCACCGAAATCCTCGGTGAAGACGCGCCGGTCAATTCCTGGGACCTGGTCTTCGATCCCGCGAATATGGAAAAACTGGCCGAGTGCGGGGTTCATTTCCTCGACGCGCCCGCCGAGATGATCCCAGCCGCGCTGAACTATATCGGAGAGGACCCCGACAGCCACGACCCCGAGGTCATCGCCAAGGCCGAAGAGGTTTTCGCGCCCATCCGCCCCTACATTCAAAAGTTCCATTCGTCTGAATATGTGAACGCGCTGGCCAATGGCGATATCTGTGTCGCGGTTGGCTGGTCAGGTGACGTGTTCCTGGCCCAGTTCCGCGCGTCAGAGGCCGAAAACGGGCAGGAGATCGACTACTCCATTCCCAACGAAGGTGCACAGATGTGGTTCGACCAGATGGCGATCCCGGTGGATGCGCCAAATCCGGATGCTGCGCACAAGTTCATCAACTTCATTCTCGATGCTCAGAACGCCGCCGCGGCCACCAACTATGTCTGGTATGCCAGCGGCAACAAGGCAGCTCAGGAATTCATCGATCAGGAAATTCTCGATTACCCGGCGGTCTATCCGGACGAGGAAACACTGGCGAAGCTTTTCACGACAACGCCCTATGACCCGCGCGTACAGCGTACGGTCACGCGCCTTTGGACCAAGATCAAATCGGGCACCTGATGATCTGATGTGACACCGCCTGCCCCGGTTCATCGGGGCAGGCTTCTCCTGCCGGATATCCCTATGACACAGACCGTTTTCGCACCTTGGAGCGATCCAAAGGAAAAACCGCTGATCGAATTCCGGAATGTCACCAAGCGGTTCGGCGACTTCACGGCGATCGACGATCTGACGCAGGACATTTTCGAAAAGGAATTCTTTGCCCTGCTCGGCCCGTCCGGCTGCGGCAA
>CAYZAD010000310.1:0-3552 GCA_964476315.1 uncultured Rhodobacterales bacterium | reverse complement strand
CCACGCTGATTGAAGCGATGATCAACCAGGAACTGGGTGAACCGTTCCGCCGCGACGCGATGAAGGCCCCGGTGGCCGTGGCTGGAATCGATCCGGCCGATATGCGCCCGCAGAAGGTTGCCTGAGATGGCCGACCCCGCACAGGCCACCTCGGTTCTGGTGCTGAATGCGGGGTCGTCTTCCATCAAGTTCGCTGTATTTGACGAAACCGTGTCCGAGATCCTCTCGGGCATGGCCGAAGCCATCGGTGGTGCGTCCCGGTTGCGTATCGGCGATGAAGAGCGTGAGACGCCGCTGATCGATCATCGTGCTGCGCTTGAGGCGATTCTCAAGGCACTGTCAGAACGTGGGATTACGCCGGACACGTTGCGGGCGGTGGGTCATCGCGTGGTGCATGGGGGGCGCAAGCTTACCGCGCCCATGCGTGTGACAGACGAGGTGCGCGCCGAGATTGCCAACTGCACACCACTGGCGCCTTTGCACAATCCGCACAACCTTGCCCCGATGGAGGCGCTTGCGCGTCTGGCACCGGATGTCCCGCAATTCGCGAGCTTTGACACCTCGTTCCACGCCACCAATCCCAGCGTCGCAACACGCTACGCCATTCCCAAGATGATGGAAACAAAGGGGATTCGGCGTTACGGCTTCCATGGCCTGAGCTATGCATCGCTTGTGCGACGGCTGCCCGAAGTGTCGGGCGAGGCGCTGCCATCGAGGCTGTTGGCGTTTCACCTTGGCAACGGTGCGTCGCTCTGTGCCATTCATAATGGCCAGTCGATTGCAACGACGATGGGGTATTCGCCGCTTGACGGTCTGACGATGGGCACACGCTCTGGCGGGATTGATGCGAATGCGGTGCTTCGGCTGGTCGAAGAGAACGGCCTGGAGCGCACAAAGGCCATTCTGAACCACGAAAGCGGACTGCTTGGCCTGTCGGGCGGCAAGTCGGATATGCGCAAATTGATGCTGGATGCATCCGCCGAGAGCGCGTTCGCGGTCGAACACTTCTGCTACTGGACATTGCGCCACGCCGGATCGTTGATTGCCGCCCTCGAAGGGGTCGATGCCATCGCATTTACCGGTGGGATCGGCGAAAACGCGATCGGTGTGCGTGCGCGTATCCTGCGTGGTCTGGAGTGGGCCGGCGTCCGGATCAATCCGGATTTCAATCATCGCAACGGGCCGCGTCTGCACGCGGATAGCTCAAAGGTTGCGGTTTGGGTCATCCCGGCAGAAGAAGAGCGCATGATCGCGCTTGATGCGCTGGCCATTCTGGAGGCGGCGTGACCTACCCGCCTTTTGCCAATGCGATGGTGACAAGCGTCGAGGCGACAATATCGTCGACCGTGGCACCCCGGCTCAGGTCACATACAGGGCGCGCAAACCCTTGCAGAAATGGGCCAATCGCTTGTGCCTTGCCGAGTTCCTGGCACAGCTTGTACGCAATGTTGCCAGCGTCCAGCGATGGGAAGATCAGCACGTTTGCGGTACCGTCTCCCAATCCTTTTTTCCTTGCGATTGCGGCGTTCAACGCGGCATCCGCCTGGATCGGGCCAAGGAAACCTGTCGCTTCCGCAACGGTGCGCACGGTGTCAACGCTGTCGCCAGCGCCGCTTGTTCCCGTTGAGAACGACAAGAGCGCGACGCGCGCTTCGCCAAGCAGTGCTTTCCCGGTATCTGCCGACGCGCGCGCAATGGCTTCCAGCGCGGTGGCATCCGGCGCGACATTGACCGCGCAGTCTGCAAAGATGAATTCGCGGCCATCCGGAAAAACCATCAGGAAATATGACGATGGCACCGCAACACCCTCTGCGAGGCCGATCGCAATGCTGGCCGCTTCGATCACGCGGCGCGTTGGGCTGTCGGCACCGGCGACCATCGCATCGGCTTCGCCTGCCGCAACCATGGCAGCGGCGCGGAACAGTGGTTTTTGCAACATGCGACGCGCGAGGGCTTCTTTTGTGCCTCGTGCCGCAACAAGCGCGGCCATCTGCGCCTCTGTTACCTCATCACTGACTGGAACCGGTTGGCACAGCCCGTCCGCCACCAGCCGCTTTGCTGCGTCCGCCACGCGGGGATCGTCCAGTTCAGGGAACACCACCCGGGCGTTCGCCTCTCGCGCAACGGTGCGGGCTGCCTCCAAGACGCTCATGAATACCTCCAGACTATCGCCGCAAAGGAGCCTGCAATGACAGAGGCCGTCAAGATCAACCGAGGCCTGAAAGGCGTTTATTTCGAACGCTCTGGTGTCAGTGACATCGATGGGGTGGCGGGAACGCTGCAGTATCGCGGGTATTCCATCCACGATCTGGCGACCCATGCGACATTCGAGGAAGTGTGCCATCTTTTGATGCGGGGTGAGTTGCCGACCGCGTCCGAACTCGATGCGTTTGATACGCAGATGCGCAGCCACCGTGCTGTGCCCAATGCGGTTCTGGACATCATCCGCACCTGCAAAGATGGGCATCCGATGGATGTGCTCCGTACATGTGTGTCGGCCCTTGCCGCGCTCGATCCGGACAGCCAGCAGGTCGGGGAAGAGGCATTTCAACGCAACGGTCTCAAGCTGACTGCGCAAGTGCCGACGCTGATCGCCGCGCATGAGGCGATCCGCAACGGGCGCGACCCGATTGCCCCGGACGAAAGCCTGAGCCACGCCGCGAACTGGTTGTGGATGCTCAAGGGCGAAAAGCCGTCTGAAGACGCTGCGCGGCTGGCGGATGTGGATTTCGTACTGCACGCCGAGCATGGGGCCAACGCCTCCAGCTTTGCCGCGCGGGTCACTGTCGGGACCGAGGCCAATCTGCACGGCGCCATCGTGACCGCGCTCAGCACGTTGGCAGGGCCGGCACATGGCGGTGCCGCCGAAGACGTCATGAAGATGGTCAAGGAAAT
This sequence comes from uncultured Rhodobacterales bacterium, assembly GCA_964476315.1. Taxonomy (GTDB): domain Bacteria; phylum Pseudomonadota; class Alphaproteobacteria; order Rhodobacterales; family Rhodobacteraceae; genus Marivita. Next base: position 657 of record CAYZAD010000310.1, on the reverse strand, counting down.
CGGCACACCGGAGAACGCGGCGGCCTATGTCAAAGCCAAGCGCGCCAATCGGGAAGCGGTCACCGGGTTCGGGCATCGCGTTTACCGTGCCGAGGATCCGCGTGCGCGTCATATGCGCGAAGGCGTGCGCAAGCTGGGCGAAGAGATGGGTGCGCCGGAATGGTACGAGATCCTGCAGGCCGTCGTAGAGGCCATGAAGCCCTACAGTCGGCATGGTCTGAACGTGAATGTCGATTTCTATTCCGGTGTCATTTACCAGCTGCACGGCATTCCGATGGACCTATATGTTCCGATTTTTGCGATTGGCCGGATGCCGGGTTGGGTGATTCAATGCCTTGAACAGCAGCGCAGCAACATCCTGATCCGTCCTCTGACGCTGTATAACGGCCCGGAACCGCGCGATTGGGTGGCGATTGAAGACCGGTAGGCGCGCAATGTAAGCGCTTGCATTTTGCTGCTTTACCATACAGGTAGAAACGTAAACACTGGTGCCAAATCTGACCGGGCACATACCTGGCAGGAGAGGGAGAAACGACATGGGTCACGTCCAGCCAGAGCTGAATCTTTCGCCGAAAGTCTCGGACGAGGTGCGCAAGACGACCTGCTACATGTGCGCCTGCCGGTGCGGGATCAATGTGCACATGAAAGACGGCAAGG
>CAYZAD010000309.1:0-3559 GCA_964476315.1 uncultured Rhodobacterales bacterium | reverse complement strand
CAAGCCGGACGACATTGTTGGGGCCGTGAAGCGCGGTATCGACATGATGGATTGCGTTCTGCCGTCGCGGTCGGGGCGGACCGGCCAGGCCTGGACGCGGCGCGGGCAGGTCAACATCAAGAATGCGCGGCATCAGGATGACTCTCGGCCGCTGGATGCGGACTGCATCTGTCCGGCGTGCCGTAACTACAGCCGGGCGTATCTGCACCACGTGTTCCGTGCGCAGGAGATGATTTCGGGGATGCTCCTGACCTGGCACAACCTGCATTATTATCAGGACCTGATGCAGGGGATGCGGGACGCGATTGCGGCAGGCACATTTGCCGAGTTCGAAGCGGCGTTCCACGCGACGCGGGCCGAAGGTGACATCGAACGCCTGTGATGATCGCGGCATCGTGTCGTAAGATCAGCATATACTTATCCCAAAAACAGAATATGATCGAGGCGATCATTGAGCGGGGTTTGATATGAAATCGGTCGTGACAGGTATTGCGGTTCTTCTGGCCCTGAGCTGCGGATCAGCCGACGCGCAGATGTCGCATGGCGGCGGTCATGGCGGGGGGCAAGGCCATATGCACGGCGCGAATGGCCAAGGGCATGACATGGTGGGGATGCCGGGCCTTCGCGGAGCGAATGCCACGGTTGAGGAAAGCGCCGAATTGGCGGTCATGTTCCGGGGGTTCCGCACGATGACGCGCGAGGTCGAGCGGTTGCCGAACGGGATCCGGACGGTGACGCGATCCAGCGATCCGTTGGTCATGGACGCCTTGGTCAGCCATACGGTGGGCATGATCGATCGGGTCGGGCAGCAAGACGATCCGCAGATCATCATCCAGAGCCCGACGCTCGACATCTTTTTTGCCCGCGGGGATCAGATCCTGTCAGAGGTGGAGGTGACAGAGGACGGGATTTTTGTCGTGCAGACATCCGACGACCCGGCCATCGTGGAGGCGCTTTACACCCACGCGGATGAAGTGACGGCCATGGTGGAGCGCGGCATGCATGCGGTGCACGAAATGATGATGCAGCGCGCCGGAAACTGAAGATCGCGTCAGGGGCGGCGGCAGTGCCATTGGACCCGGTCCAACCCGGCAAGGCGGCACAGTCGCACGAGTTCGCTGTCGAGTTTGTCGAGGCGATTGGGCGTGGTTGCGATGCCGGGTTCGAACCACAGGTTGAGGACGTTCAGCGTCCCGTCTGAGCGATTTGCCTTGGCCTCGATCCGCCCGACAAAGCGGCTGCCTTCAAGCAGGGGATAGACATAATACCCCCATTGGCGCTTGGCCTCGGGGACGAACATTTCGACCGTGTAGTCAAACCCGAAGAGGCGCTTGAGGCGAACACGGTCGCGGATGGCCGGGTCGAAGGGATTGAGGATGCGCAGCCGCGACGTTGGCGGTGTGAGCGATGTCAACCGTGCCTCGATATCCGCGCAGGCAACGGCTTTGGTCCAAGTCCCGTCGGCCGACTGGATGTCGACCGGAACCGTGCATGCAGCGTCACGTTCGGCCCAGGCCGCGACTTCGGGGACGTCCGTCGCATCCCAGAACTTTCTGATTTCTGCAAGCGTTCCGAACCCGATCCGATGCAGGGCTTCGCGGCAGAGCCAGGTGATCTGGTCCGCATCGGCGACCTCCTGCAGGCGCAAATCTTCCGGGAAAACGCGCTCGGCCAGGTCATAGACCTTGGTAAAGCCGTCGCGGTGACAGGTCGCCAGTTCCCCGGCATACCACAGGTAATCCAGACCCACCTTGTGCGGCGGCCTGCGCCACATTTCCCGGGGGCCGTCGATCTTGGTGTCGAACGCGTGCGTCGACAGGGGGCCTTCGTCGGCGATCCGGTTCCGGATTGCGGTCAGATCGATCTCCTCGAGCGCGGTGCCATGCCAGGACGACCGTTCGACCTTGGCTTTCATCCGGCGGAACTGGCGCTGCCACATGGGCAGGAATGCCATCGGCAGGACCGATGCGTCATGCGTGAAATGCTCAAAGACCAGCCGATCCCTGGCGAGCAGGGTGCCGAGTTTTGCCTCTCGATAGGTTTGATTGCGGCTCCACAGAATGTGGTGATGCGCGCGAGAGACAACCTGAATCGAGTCGAGTTGAACAAACCCCAGCGCATGGACAAGGCTGTAGGGATCGGGGCCCCCGGTGGGCGCCGTGCCAAGCCCGTGTGCATGCAGCCAAAGGTGTCTGGCATCGCGGTTTGAGATCTTCAGGGCGGTCACGGCAGGGTCCGGTTTTTCGGCTGGTGCGCATGGAATGCGGTGTGCACGATCCGGTGTCCACCCGTTTCCTGCGCTTGTCTGGACCGGGGCTTCAAACCGGCGCCGATGCTTTCAGCCGTTTTGTGCCACGTCGGGCGCGCTGTGTTCTTCGATGCGGTGCAGATTTCTGTATTCGATCAAATAAGCGGAAAAAGGTGTCTTGCACCTGCTCGTGGGACGGCGCAGTCTGTGCTTGGCGAAGGTGTGGGTTGATTTTGCAACACGCCCAACCCACTTTAAGAAGCCGAGACCGGAGATGGCCGGGGCTGCCGCCAAGCGGGGCCGGTGCCATCTTGCCAAAGATAAGGATACGAGCATGCAAGAGCCCCTGAACGCCTCTTACCCAGTGCTGCCGCTGCGCGATATTGTGGTGTTTCCGCATATGATCGTGCCGCTTTTTGTCGGCCGCGACAAATCCGTGCGCGCGCTGGAAGAGGTGATGGCAGATGACAAGCAGATCCTGCTTGCCAGCCAGATGGACCCGTCCGAGGACGATCCGCAAACCGATGGAATTTTCAAGGCCGGTGTGCTGGCCAATGTGCTGCAACTGCTGAAACTGCCTGACGGCACCGTCAAGGTGCTTGTCGAAGGACAGCGCCGCGTTCGTATCACGGAATACCTCCCGAATGACGACTTTTTCGAAGCGTCTGCCGAGGAACTGACCGAATTGCCGGGCGATCCCGCAGCGATCCAGGCGCTGGTGCGGACCGTCGGCGAAGAGTTCGAACGCTATGCCAAGGTGAAAAAGAACATCCCCGAAGAGGCGCTTGGTGCGGTGTCCGAGGCGGATGAGCCTGCAAAGCTGGCCGATCTTGTGGCCGGGCATCTTGGCATCGAGGTGGAGCAAAAGCAGGAACTGCTTGAAACGCTTGCGGTCAGCGAACGGCTGGAAAAGGTCTATGGCCTGATGCAGGGCGAAATGAGCGTTCTGCAGGTCGAGAAAAAGATCAAGACCCGCGTCAAGTCGCAGATGGAACGCACCCAGCGCGAGTACTACCTGAATGAGCAGATGAAGGCCATTCAGAAGGAACTGGGCGACGGCGAAGACGGCCAGAACGAGGTCGCGGAACTGGAAGCGAAGGTCAACGAGACCAAGCTGTCGAAGGAAGCGCGCGAAAAGGCCGACGCGGAGATCAAGAAGCTCAAGAACATGAGCCCGATGAGCGCCGAGGCGACCGTCGTGCGCAATTATCTTGACTGGATGCTGTCGATCCCGTGGGGCAAGAAATCCCGCGTGAAAAAGGATCTGGGCAATGCCGAGAAGATCCTCGATGCCGATCACTACGGGCTGGA
>CAYZAD010000308.1:0-3561 GCA_964476315.1 uncultured Rhodobacterales bacterium | reverse complement strand
AGATCGTCGAATGGCCCGACCACCCGTGGTTCATCGGCGTCCAGTTCCACCCGGAACTGAAGTCAAAACCCTTTGACCCGCATCCGCTGTTCAAGGATTTTGTCCGGGCGGCAAAGGATGTGTCGCGGTTGGTGTAACGCGCCATCGCCAGACCGCGGGATGGCGATCCTCCTGACGAACGACGGCGCTTTATTCCGGCCAAACCGGACTCAGAACGAACGCAGCACCCAGACCTGCCAAATCGCCAGCCCGTCCGGGCGGTCTGGCGATGGCGCGGCACCTTCGGTGCTGTTCGCGCCAAGCACATAACTCGAAGCGTCGTAGGGTGCGTTCTCGCACCACCAAACGCGGCCTCAACGCGGCGTCGCCTGCGCATAAATCCCCCTGTCCGTTCCGCGCCAACTGGCCTATCACGGGCGCATGCTGTCCTATCAACACCTCTACCACGCCGGAAATGCCGCCGACGTCCATAAACACGCCGCCCTTGCGGCCGCGCTGGATTACCTGACGCGCAAGGACAAACCGCTCAGCTATCTCGAAACCCATGCCGGGCGCGGACGCTACGACCTCAACGCGCCCGAGGCTGTCAAAACCGGCGAGGCGGCGCAGGGCATCGCCCGGCTGCGCGATGCCTTTGCCCCGGATGACCCCTACATCCGGGCCCTCAGGGCGCAGCCGGACGGGCTCTATCCCGGCTCCCCCGCCATTGCGCAGGCGCTCTTGCGGCCGCAGGACACCCTGCACCTGGCCGAACTGCACCCCCGCGAATTCGAGGCCCTGCGCGCCAGCCTGCGCACGGCCCCCGACGGGCCCAACATCCGGACCTACCATCAGGACGGCCTGTCCCTGGCGCAAAGCCTGTGCCCCCCGACGCCACGGCGCGGCCTGGCGCTGGTCGACCCCAGCTACGAGGTCAAGGACGACTACGCCGCCCTGCCGAAATGGCTCGACGCGATCACCCGCAAATGGAACGTGGGCGTTGTGATGATCTGGTACCCGATCCTGACCTCCGCCCCGCACGCGCCGATGCTCAGGGCGTTCGAGCGGTCCCATCCCGACGCCCTGCGGCACGAAGTGGCCTTTCCCCCCGCGCGCGACGGCCACCGCATGGTCGGGTCCGGTCTGTTCATCGTCAATCCGCCCTTCGGCCTCGAGGCCGCGCTTGCCCGGATCACCCGCATCTTCGGCGCACAGCGTTAACCCATTGGCGAAGCGCATGGCGCGGCATATATGCCTGTGCATGTTTGGTGATTTCCTCAAGCGCCTCACCGCGCCCGACCCCGCCCCGCTGCCCGATGCCGATGCGCGTCTGGCCCTCACAGCCCTGCTCGTCCGCGTGGCCCGCACCGACGGCCAATATGACGACAGCGAGAAAACGCGCATCGACAAGATCGCCGCCACCCGCTTTGGCCTCTCGCCCTTCGAGGCGACGAAACTGCGCAGCGATGCCGAAACGCTCGAATCCGAAGCCCCCGACACCGTGCGTTTCACCTCGGCCATCAAGGACGCCGTCCCCTACGAAGACCGCATCGGCGTGATCGAAGCCCTGTGGCAGGTGGTTCTGGCCGACGGCGTGCGCGAAGCCGAAGAGGACGCGCTGCTGCGGCTGGTCTCGAAACTGCTTGGCATCAATGACCGCGACAGCGCCATGGCGCGGCAACGGGTCACCAGCGCCGGATGATCGCGGGGTGATCGCCTCGCTTCCGATGTATGACCGCGCGGAAACGGCGGCGGATAACGACGCGCTCTGGGCGGGGGTGGCCCGTCGGCTCAAGGCGGCGCCCTCCACCCTGACCCGGGGGCCGACACCCGAATCCGCCTGGACCGACCCGACGCTGATCCTGTCCCAGACCTGCGGGATGCCGTTCACGCTCTGGGTCCATGACCACGCGCGCTATGTCGCCAGCCCGGATTTCCGGCTGCCGGATACGCCCGCAGGCCATTACCACAGCGTCATCATCGCCCGCGCCGACGACCCGCGCCCTGCTGCCGACCTGTTGCGCGCCCGCCCGGCCATCAACCAGCCCCACAGCCAATCGGGCTACAACGCGCTGTGGGCCTTCGCCACGGCCTGCGGCACCGGCCTTGCCGCGGTCACCGTCACCGGGGCGCACCGCGCCTCGGCCCGGGCCGTGGCGGACGGCACGGCCGACATCGCCGCAATCGACGCCAACACCTGGCGCATGATTGCCCGCTGGGATCCGTTCGCGGCGTCCCTGAAGGTGCTGGCCCGCACCCCGCCAACCCCTGCCATGCCGTTCATCTGCGGACCGGGCCAAGACCCCCAGCGCATCCGCGACGCCCTGTCCCAAGCGATCCGGCACCTGACGCCGGACGCCCAGACGCGGCTCGGGCTTTTCGGCCTCGTGGACCTGACGCCCGACAGCTATCTGTCCGTTCCGTTGCCGCCAAACGCCCAAATCGCGCCCGCGACGTAGGGTCAACCACCGGAAACCCGCGACAATCCTGCACTTCACCGTTGCATCCGGCGCAAATTTCACGTCCTGTCTTGTGTCAACACCGGCCCAGCCAGCAGACCTCTTCACGTGACCGACACACCCGTTCTCGACATCCGCAACCTGCACAAGCAATACGGCAGCCTTGAGGTGATCAAGGGCGTCGACATCACCGCACATCGCGGCGACGTGGTGGCGCTGATCGGGTCGTCCGGATCGGGCAAATCCACGATCCTGCGCTGCGCCAACCTGCTCGAGGACAGCCAGCAGGGCGAAATCCTGTTCAAGGGCGAAGCGGTGACATGGAAAGGCACGGGCCTTGCGCGCCATCCGGGCGACCCCAAGCAGGTCCTGCGCATCCGCACGAACCTCAGCATGGTCTTTCAGCAGTTCAACCTGTGGTCCCACATGACAATCCTGCAAAACGTGATGGAAGCGCCCATCACCGTTCTGGGGCGCGACCGGGCCGAGGTGGAACAGGCCGCGCGCGCCTATCTCGACAAGGTGGGCATCGGCGACAAATGCGACGTCTACCCGGCGCAACTGTCCGGCGGTCAGCAACAGCGCGCCGCGATCGCCCGGGCGCTGTGCATGGAACCGGAAGCACTGCTCTTTGACGAACCGACCTCGGCGCTGGATCCAGAGCTGGAACAGGAGGTCGTCAGGGTGATCAAGGATCTCGCCTCCGAGGGCCGCACCATGCTGATCGTCACGCATGACATGAAACTGGCGCGCGATGTCAGCAATCACGTGGTGTTCCTGCACCAGGGCTGCATCGAAGAAGAAGGCCCGCCCGACACCCTGTTCGGCGCACCGAAATCCGAACGGCTGCGGGGCTTCCTATCCGCCACAATGGCCGATTGAACTCAAGACAAAATGGGAGAAACCACCATGAAATCCATCCTGCTTGGCACTGCCGCCCTGGCGATGACGGCCTCAATGGCACTGGCCGACGTCGTGCGCATGGGCACCGAAGGCGCCTACCCTCCGTTCAACTTCATCAACGACGCAGGCGAAGTCGACGGGTTCGAGCGCGAGCTGGGAGACGAGCTCTGCGCGCGCGCCGAACTGACCTGTGAATGGGTCACCAACGAATGGGACAGCA
>CAYZAD010000307.1:0-3568 GCA_964476315.1 uncultured Rhodobacterales bacterium | reverse complement strand
GCCGCGCGGCGGCTGTCCGACGATTGGCGCCCCCTGATGCCCGAGGTGCGGCGGGTGGCGGCGACGCTTGATTTGCAAGCGACCCAGAAGGGCATGCCGGTCGATCCGGTGACAGCCAAAGGGCCGATCCGGTTGGGGTTGCCCGGATGACCCGGTTTGAACAGGCGGTCGACTCGCCGCTGGGGCCGCTGACGCTTATCGCGGACGGGGTCGGCATCACGGCGCTCGAGTGGCGCGACGGGCGGCGGGACGGGACGCCCGTTCTGGAACAGGCCGCAGCACAGCTTGCAGAGTATTTCGCAGGGACCAGGCAGGACTTCACCGTGCCGATCCGGCTGACCTGTTCCGATTTTCAAAGGACCGTCTGCGCAGCCATGTCTGCGATCCCCTTTGGCGAAACGCGCACCTATGGTGATCTCGCCCAGCAACTGGGCGTGCCCGCACAGGCCATCGGGCAAGCCTGTGGCGGCAATCCCCTGCCGATCCTCATTCCCTGTCACCGCGTGTTGGGGGCCAGCGGGCTTGGTGGTTATTCAGGGGATGGCGGGGTCGAGACCAAGGTCTGGCTGCTCAGGCACGAAGGGGCGGCAGGTCTGCTGATCTGATGTGACGCCTTTCACCCGCGCAAGACGGGGCGCGCGCATGCCGATTGCGAGGTCATTCGGCGTGACATCGTTCAACCCGCGCTCACGCGGAAAACCACATCCCCCACGTCATCGACCATCAACAGGCTCTTGCGGTCTGCGCCAAGTGTCACGCCAACGGGGCGGCCATAGGCCAGTTTCTCGTCCTCTGACAGGAATCCTGTCAGGATGTCACGCGGTGTGCCGTTGGGCTTACCGTCCTGGAACGGGACGAAGATAAGCTTGTACCCGCTGAGAATAGAGCGGTTCCACGAACCGTGCTGACCGATGACCATGCCTTCGCCAAACCCCGGCAGCGTGCCTGCAGGCATCCAGCACAGGCCCAACGACGCCGTATGGCCGCCAAGCGCATAGTCCGGCACGATGGAATTGGCCACTTTCTCAGGATCCTGCGGCACGCGGTCATCCACGATCCTGTCCCAGTAACTGTAAGGCCAGCCGTAAAACCCTCCGTCGACGACAGAGGTCAGGTAGTCGGGTGGCGTTTCATCCCCCAGGCCATCACGCTCATTCACGACGGTCCAGAGTTTTTGGGTCGTGGGCTCCCACGCCATGCCGACGGCGTTCCGCAGACCCGTGGCAAAGACGCGCGCCTTGTGCGTGGCCACATCAAGCTCCCAAATTGCGGCACGGCCTTCCTCGACCTCCATACCTTGGTCCGCAATGTTGGTAAGGGAACCGACGCCAGCGTAGATCTTGCTCTGATCGGGCGACACGATCAGGCTGCGGGTCCAATGGCCATGCGGTTTGAACGTCACCAGGGTCTCGCCGTCCCCTTCGAGCCTTGTCGCTCCGGGAACATAGTCAAAGACTTTGATCCCGTCCGTATTGCCGAGGTAGAATTTGTTGCCGACCAAGGCCATGCCAAAGGGCTGGTTCTGGTTCTCCACAAACACATGCCGCGTTTCGGCGATCCCGTCGCCATCCTCGTCCCGAAACAGCGTGACACGGTTGGCACTTTTGCCGATGGCTTTGACACGGCGCATGGTCGCCTGCGCGGCGTGATCCATAAGCGTCTTTGGCGGACCGGCCTGTTCCTTTGATTCCGCCACCAGAACATCGCCATTCGGAAGAACCTCGACCCAGCGCGGGTGATCCAGATCTGCCGCAAAGACGTTGACCTTCAGACCATCGGCACAGATCGGCAAACGCCCATCTTTCCAACCTTCGGCGACCGGCATCTTGAGCGTCATGATGCCTTGCGCCTGGGCCTGGGGGATCTTCGGCTCCACCCCCATCGCCTGCTCCCGAGGAGACGTTCTGCGACGCAGCGCTGCCACCGTTCCGCCAACAATGGACGTTGCCCGTGCAATCAAACTCATGTGGCCCTCGCTCTGCTTATCAATCGGAATGACTTTGCTGGGCCCATCCTAGCCATCAGAATGAAAGACGGAAAGCCAATGTCACGGACAAATCCCTGATCCGGTGGCAAGCAGCCTCGTCTGACTGACCCAAATCGTGCCCTCCACCTCTGCGCAAAGAGCGCTTTCGTAGGCGTGGACGACGTGCAAGGGATTTCTGAAGCCGGCCTTAGGGTCCGGCCTTGGCTTGAGGTAAGGCTGAGGGATGTTATTCACGGTGGGCGCGGCGTATCCTCGTTGCGTGATGGACGTTCGGGGCCACCACCGGTCCCGCAGTCGAAAACAGAGCAGACCATGCTGACAAACAGTGACCTGATTGAACTGACCGAATTCCGCCGCGCGCTTCATCGTCATCCAGAAGTTTCGGGCGAAGAAGCGGACACCGCGAAAACGATTGTGGCCGCGCTGCAGCCGATGTCACCGACACGCATTCTGACAGGGTTGGGCGGGCACGGCGTTGCTGCCATTTTTGACAGCGGGCAAGATGGTCCGACGGTGCTTTTCCGCGCCGAGCTTGACGCTCTTCCAATCGAAGAAAGAAACGACGCCATCGCCTGGCCCTCTGAGGTGCCCGGCAAAAGCCACGTCTGCGGTCATGACGGTCACATGACCATGCTGCTGGCCCTGGGCCGCATGATATCGCGCCGCCCGATCGCACAAGGACGCGCAATCCTGATGTTTCAGCCCGCCGAAGAAGATGGCAGCGGCGCGAAAGCGGTCATTTCCGATCCGGCCTATCAGGAGATCAAGCCGGATTGGGCCTTTGCCATTCACAACGAACCGGGAAGCCCTTTCGGTTTTGTCTCGACCCGCATTGGCCTCATGAACTGCGCGTCGCTTGGCCTTAAAATCAATTTGCGCGGGAAAACCGCCCATGCCGCCGATCCACAGGATGGTGTCTCGCCCGCACTTGCGGTCGCCAAACTGATCCCCGCACTGGATGCCCTTGGGAACGGAGATGGCGGCCCCCGCAACGACGATTTTCGTCTGGTGACCATCACGCATGCCAGTATCGGAGAACCAACCTTTGGCATTGCCCCCGGTGACGCACAGGTGTTCGCCACCCTGCGCACGGCCGGTGACAGTGGTCTGGACAGCGTCGAGGCGGCGGCGCGAAACCTCGCGACCGAGGTTGCAGAAGACTTCGGATTGCACGTGGCCTTCGAGGTCCACGACCACTTCGCAGCATCGGTAAACGATCCCGAGGCCTACCACGTCGCCATCAAGGCCATGGACGCCATTGGCGTCCCTCACGGAGAAGGCAACGTCCCCATGCGCGCGTCAGAAGACTTCGGCGTATTTGGATGGGGTGCAAAAGCAGCCATGTTGTGCCTTGGGCCGGGCGAAGACCATGCCGCCCTGCACAACCCCGATTATGATTTTCCCGATGATCTGATCCCGATCGGCAGCGCGATTTTCGAACGCATCGCGCGCGACCTTTTGGGGTCTGCATAAGTAACTCGCCGACCCCGAAGGAAAGCAAACCGGCTAAAGCATTGCGCGTGGCAGAAACCCCGCCCTCCGAGGCGCACCAAATCCACAACGACCGAGAACGCGCCAAAA
>CAYZAD010000306.1:0-3584 GCA_964476315.1 uncultured Rhodobacterales bacterium | reverse complement strand
GGAAAATGTGCAGGTAGACCGCGACAAAGAACAGCGACGCGCCGTTCATGTGCAGGTAGCGCAGCATCGCGCCGCCGTTCACGTTGCGCATGATGTGTTCGATGCTGCCAAAGGCCAGATCGACATGCGGCGTGTAATGCATCGCCAGCACGATGCCGGTGATGATTTGCAGCGCAAGGCAGAAGGTCAGAACGATCCCCCAGATCCACATCCAGTTCAGGTTCTTCGGAGTGGGGATCATGATCGTGTCGTACATCAAGCCGACAATCGGAAGGCGCGAGTGAATCCACTTTTCGCCGCCCGACTTCGGTTCATAATGGTCGTGTGGAATGCCAGACATTCAAAAGTCTCCTTATCCCAGCAGGATCGTTGTTTCGTCGACGAACTCGGCAGGTGGCACCGGCAGGTTCGTGGGGGCCGGACCTCTGCGGATGCGGCCTGCGGTATCGTAGTGAGAACCGTGGCAGGGGCAGAACCAGCCGTTGTAGTCGCCAGCGCCATCGCCCAGCGGCACGCAGCCAAGGTGCGTACAAACACCCATCATGACCAGCCATTCGCCGCTTTCGTCCAGCGAACGGTTTTCGTCGGTTGCGTCGGCGTTTGCGTCGATGTTTTCGTTCTGTGCAATCGGATCGACAAGATCGGAAAGCTCGACAGCGCGCGCTTCTTCGATCTCTTCTGCGGTGCGGCGGCGGATAAATACCGGCTTACCCAGCCACTTCACAGTAATTTGAGTGCCTTCGGAAACGCCCGACACGTCCACCCGGATCGAGGACAGTGCAAGTACGTCAGCGGAGGGATTCATCTGATCGACCAGAGGCCAAACAGCGGCACCAGTTGCAACCGCGCCAGCACCGGCCGTTGCATAATAAAGGAAGTCCCTCCGGGTGCCTTCGTGATGTTCTGCGTTGGACACGAGGTTTTCTCCATAAAAAGGCCGGTCTTTTGGCCAGAATTCGGGTTTGGCCACAGGCTCTTGTGACGCTCCGAGGCGCTATTTAGCGGGCTACCCCCTAGCCGTCCACCTTTGGACAGACTAGGTTAGGAATAAGCGCCACTGTGTCGCGGCAAAAAGTCAACACACAGCGCTAACAACGCAGCTATGCTGCATGTGCACGGTGAGACGGACGCCAAACTGATGAAGAAAACGATTCTGTCAGCTATTCTGATGCTCGGAGCCACGGTCACGCCCGCCTTGGCCGAGATGGAGTTGTCGATCTATACAGGGTGGCAGACGTCGCCGCACAGCCGCGTCACCGGCGATTATCCCGGCACGGGCGAAGACTTCGACGCGCTGATCGGTTGGGAAGGCCGCTCTTTCGAAATGCCGCCCTATTACGGGGTGCGCGGCACGTGGTGGAAGAACGAAAAACTTGGCTTCGGTCTCGAATTCACCCATGCCAAGGTCTATGCGCCCGACGATGAAAAGGCTGAAATCGGCTTTTCCGATCTGGAATTCACCGACGGTATCAACATCCTGACCGTGAACGCCTACCAGCGGTGGCCCGGCCTCTGGGCCGATGGGGCACTCACGCCGTTTGTCGGCGGCGGCGTCGGCGTTGCCATTCCGCATGTCGATATCGACACCACCACGGGCATCGAGACCTACGAGTTTCAGTTCACCGGACCCGCTGCGCGGTTGTCGGCCGGTGTGACCTACGATCTCAATGATCGCTTTGCGGTGTTCGGCGAATACCAGTTCACCTATTCCGTCAATTCCGTTGACCTGCCCGAAGGCGGTTCGCTGGAAACCGACATCAAGACGAACGCGCTGAATGTCGGTCTGACGCTCAAGTTCTAGGGTGTGCCCGCGTCGTCTACCGCGCCCTCGGTCCGCACCACGTTGAAACCTTCGTCCGGCGATGGCGGAACGAAATAGTCGGAAAACCGGCGAAACTGTTCTTCGGTTACAGCGTAGGCATGCGTTCCGCGCGCATTGCGTGCGTGCAGCCGGGACAGGCACACCTCGTCTGGCACATCCAGCACATGCATGACGTGATCCGCACCGGTCATGGCGAGAATCCCGCGCATCCAGTCCCGGAAAGCAACGGTATTGGCCGGAAAATCGAGCACCACGGACACACCCGCTTTCAGCAGATCCGCAATATGCGGCCCCATGACCGTTTTGAGCTGTGTCGCACGGTGCAGGTAGTCGGGCCCGCTTGCGATCTCGCCCGGGTACAAGGCACCAAGCCAGTCGTCTTCGGAAATCACGACGGTGTTCGGGGCTGTTCCAAGCGCAGCGGCAAGGGTCGATTTGCCAGCGGCGATCTTGCCGCAGATCATGTGAAGGGTCGGGGTGTCACCTGGCATGCCGCACCTACGGTTCCTTGTTTTCCTTGCCCGCCTTTTCGCGCGCAATCGCACGGCGCGACGCGGGAAGCATCCAGATCACGGTCCCGATATAGATCAGGCTCAGCACGACCAGCGCGACCCAGGTGTAGATGGCAATCGCCGCCCCGATGCCGGCAAAGGCCACAAGAAACACCTTGACGCGCCGCTGGCTGATCTGCGTGGTCTTGAACGACCAGACCGGAAAGCGACCGATCATCAACAGACCGATGGCCACGATGTAAAGCGACAGCAGGGAATCCGGGATGATCTGGGGGCTTTCGAATGCAAAGGATGCGTACATCGGCAGCATGACAAGGATCGCGCCAGCGGGCGAGGGGATGCCCATGAAATAAGCGTTCTCTGCCGTACCATTCGCGGCCTTGCGCGCGGCGTTGAACCGCGCGAGCCGTGTCACCGCACAGATGGCGTAGACCAGCACTGCAAGCCAGCCAAGCTGCAACGTATCGTCCAGCGCCCAGACGTATAACAGCATCCCCGGTGCGACGCCGAAGTTCAAAAAATCCGCAAGCGAATCCAACTCGGCACCCATGGTGCTGTCGCTGCCCAAAGCGCGCGCAAGCCGTCCATCGACGCCGTCAAGGATCGCCGCAAGCAGGATCAACTGAACAGCCAGTTCGTAATTGCCCTGCAACCCGAACCGAATGGCAGTCAACCCGGCAACAATCGCCGTCACCGTGATCATGTTCGGCAAAAGCTGGATCAGGGTCAGCTTGTCGCCATTGCCATTTGTCATCGCTTCAGGTCCGCAATCACCGTCTCACCCGCGATCATCGTCTGGCCGATCTTCACGGTCGGCTCCACGCCCTCGGGCAGGTAGATGTCCAGCCGCGACCCGAACCGGATCAGGCCAAACCGTTCCCCGCGGTCCAGAACCGCCCCTTCCTGCGTAAAGCTCACGATCCGGCGCGCCACCAGACCGGCGATCTGTGTCACCGTCAGGATACGGTCATCCTCCATCCGGATCACCAGCGAATTGCGCTCATTGTCCTCGCTCGCCTTGTCCAGTGATGCGTTCAGGAACTTGCCGGGCTTGTAGGCGATCTTTTCCACCTTTCCGGCCACGGGCGCGCGGTTCACATGGCAGTTGAACACCGACATGAACACGCTGACCCGGGTCAGCTGCACCTCGGGCAGGCCCAGTTCACGCGGTGGCACGGCCGGTTCAATCAACGACACCATGCCGTCCGCCGGGCTGATCACCAATCCGGGCGCATCCGGCGTGACCCGCT
>CAYZAD010000305.1:0-3598 GCA_964476315.1 uncultured Rhodobacterales bacterium | reverse complement strand
GCGCCAGAAACCCGTTGTAGAACGCCGCCCCCAGCACGATGAAAAAGATCATCGCAGTCGCAACGGCCGTCTGAATGATGCTCTGTTTGAAGACCTGCCAGGTCAGGTTGCCCGACACCAGCGCGATCAGCCCGGTCCCCGCCGCGCCCACGGCGGCCCCTTCGGTCGGCGTGAACCAGCCAAGGTAAATGCCGCCCACAACCAACCCGAACACCAACAGCACCGGCCAGACGTCAAAAAGCGCCCGCCACCGCTCCGCATAAGGCACCGGCGCGCGCATGCCCGCCGCTTCGGGATGTCGGCGCACGTAGAGCGCGATGGTCAGCATGTACCCCAGTGCCGCCAGCAGTCCGGGAATAAACGCCGCCAGAAACAGCTTGGCAATGTTCTGCTCGGTCAGGATCGCATAGATGACAAGGATCACCGAAGGCGGGATCAGAATGCCCAGCGTGCCCCCCGCCGCCAGCGTCGCGGTCGAGAACCCGCCGGAATAGCCATTGCGCCGCAACTCTGGCAGTGCCACCCGGCTCATCGTCGCCGCGGTGGCCAGCGACGATCCGCAGATCGCCCCGAACCCCGCACAGGCCCCGACCGACGCCATCGCCACCCCGCCCCTGCGATGCCCCAGCCACGACTCCGCCGCCTTGAACAAGGCCTGTGACATGCCCGACAGCGTCGCGAACTGCCCCATCAGCAGGAAAATCGGAATGATCGACAGCGAATAGCTGGAAAATGTCGAATAGGTCTCGGACTTGAGCCGCGCGAGCACCACGTCCGGGCTGCCCAAAGCCAGCCACAGCCCGCCAATCCCGCACAGCATCATCGCGAGCCCAATGGGCGCGCGCAGAAAGATCAGGACCAGCAGAACCGGGAAGGACCAGATGCCAAGCTCCAGCATGCTCATACGTCATCCGCTCCGGTCGCTGGCAAAATCGACCGCCCCGTCGCCGCGAGGGTCACGCGACCCACCGCACAATACACCCCGGTAATCGACGCCACCACCGCCGCAGCAAGACTTGCGGCATAGGCCCACCAGATCGGGAATTGCAGCAGAAAGGTTGTCTCCCCGTTGCCGATCTTGTCCATCATCCCGGCGCTCAACCGCCAGGTGATCAGCAGGATCACAAGCGCGAGAACCACTTCCCAGAATGCCACCAGCCACCGGTTTACCTTGTCCGACAAGGCCGACGTGAAAATATCGACGGTCGCGTGCCCGGCATAAAGCTGGCAGATGGGAAGGAACGAAAAGATCGCAAAGGCAATCCCGGCCTCGACCAGTTCGAAATCGCCGGTGACCGGCCCGACCCCCGTGCTGATCAGCCAGGCCCCGACCGCCTCGGACAGCGCCATCAGCCAATCCGAATGCCCCACCGTGTTCAAGCCGCGCCCCAGCACGGAAACACAGGTCAGCACGACCAGCAGGGTCAGGACAACGCCACCCAGAACCGCCATGGACCGCGCAAGGCGTTCAATCGCCAACTGCATGCTGCTCGTGCCCCCCGCCCGTCAGGCTCCCGGCGCCCATCCCAAAGGAACAGGCACCGGGCAACGGTTTACTGCGTGTTGTGTTCCGCCAACAATTCCTGTGCCCGCGCGATCAGGGCATCACCGTCGATGCCCTTGTCGTTCATCTCGGCGATCCATTCCGCAGTTGTTGCCGCAGCGGCGTCGCGCCAGGGCGCCGCATCCGCCTCCGAGATCGTGATCACATTGTTGCCGGCATCCAGCGCCGCCTCACGCGACGGACCATCATCGGCCTGCATCTGTGCCCCGGCCATGCGCGAAAACTCAAGGCCCGAATTGGCATCGATGACCGCCCTCAGATCCTCCGGCAGCGCATCATAGGCATCCCTGTTCATCGCAAAGATGAAAGAGGTGGTGTAAATGGCGTTGCCTTCGAACTCGGTATGGTTCTCGACCAGTTCGGCCACCTTCAAAGCACCCGTCACTTCCCAGGGGATCACGGCCCCGTCGACAACACCCTTTGACAGGGCTTCGGGAATGGCCGGCACCGGCATGCCAACCGTCGTCGCGCCAAGATTGCCGAACAGCTTGGTCGTCACCCGTGTCGGTGCGCGCAGCTTGACCCCGTTCAGGTCAGCCGGGGTTTCGATCGGATCGGCAGAGTGGATCACGCCGGGGCCATGCACCCAGACGCCCAGCACTTTGAAATCGGCAAAGTCCTGATCCATCATCTGTTCTTCCGCCAAAGCCCAATAGGCTGCGGACATGTCACCGGCATCGGTCATGGTAAATGGCAGCTCGAACACCTCGGCACGCGGGAACCGTCCCGGCGTGTACCCCGCCACCGTCCAGATGATGTCGGCCACGCCATCGATGGCCTGGTCGATCAGCTGCGGCGGGGTGCCG
The DNA here is from genome assembly GCA_964476315.1 of uncultured Rhodobacterales bacterium. GTDB lineage: Bacteria > Pseudomonadota > Alphaproteobacteria > Rhodobacterales > Rhodobacteraceae > Marivita. Next base: position 1,228 of record CAYZAD010000305.1, on the reverse strand, counting down.
CCCAACTGCATGGACGGGAAGTGCTGGATCTCGATCCGCCCGCCAGACGCTTCCATCACGCGCTCCGCCCAGGGGACAAGGATGTTCTTGGGCACATTGGCCTGCGCCGGCAGGAACTGATGCATCCGCAGCGTGACCTCCTGCGCCACAGCGCCTGTCGCAAGGACCGCCGCCAAGGCCGTCGTTCCCGCCAACTTCAAAAACGCGCGTTTGATCATGGTGAATACCTCCCTGTTTTTCTGCGGCCATAAACGCACGAAGCCAGACCGGAGTCCAAGGGGAATCTCTTCCTTTCAGATACGCCACAGCGCCCACCGGAAAAGGCGCGCCACATGCCCTGTCGACCCCCGTGCGGGGCCGGGCTGGCGCAGGTGCACCGCCCTGCCATCCCGCCATGTTCTGGACAATTCCCACTGCACCGGCAAATGTCGGCGCAAACAGGTCACAGGAGAACACACATGATCGAACGCATGGAAATCGGCCAGCGGATGAGCAAGATCGTCAAACACAACGGAACGGTTTACCTCTGCGGGCAGGTCGGCGCAGGCGACACCATCACCGAACAGACAGAGGATTGCCTCGCCCGCGTGGATGCCCTCCTGAAACAGGCCGGTTCGTCCCGCGAACAGATCCTGCAGGCCATCATCTGGCTGTCCGACATGAAATACTTCGCCGAAATGAACGCCGTCTGGGATGCCTGGGTGCCCGAAGGCCACGCCCCCGCCCGCGCCTGCGGGGAGGCCAAGCTGGCCCGCCCCGAACTTAAAGTCGAAGTGATCGTGACCGCCGCTTACGAATAAAGCCCGGCGGTCCGCGCCCGCAGCTGCACCAGCGCCAGCACCGTGTCGATTGTCGGTGTTGGCACACCCACGACGCGGCCCAGCTCCTGCACCGATCCGACCAGCGCGTCGATCTCCATCGGACGGCCCTGATCAAGATCCTGCAACATCGACGTCCGGTGCGCGCCGACAGCCGCACCGCCGTCAATGCGCCGTTCCACATCAATCGGGAACTTCACCCCCAGCGCCTCAGCAATCTCCTGCGCCTCAAGCATCATGCCCTTGGCCACCGCCCGCGTGCCCGGATCGGTGCAAAGCACATCCAGCGTCGCATGAGTCAAAGCCGAGATCGGGTTGAACGACAGGTTGCCCCACAGCTTCACCCAGATCTCGTCCCGCAGACGCGGCCGCACCGGCGCCTTGAGCCCCGCCGAAGACAGCGCCTGCGA
>CAYZAD010000304.1:0-3618 GCA_964476315.1 uncultured Rhodobacterales bacterium | reverse complement strand
CTCGCCTCGACCGCCGAGACCGCACTCGCGAAAATCGGGCTTGCCGGGTCCGATGTCGACTGGATCGTGCCGCATCAGGCCAATATCCGCATCATCCAGGGCACGGCGAAGAAACTGGGCCTGTCGATGGAACATGTTGTCGTCACGGTTCAGGACCACGGTAACACGTCGGCGGCCTCGATCCCGCTGGCCCTGTCTGTCGGGGTGGAGCGCGGACAGATCAAACGCGGGGACGTGATCGTCACCGAAGCGATCGGCGGTGGATTGGCGTGGGGCGCCGTTGTGCTGCGCTGGTAGGCAGAAATCCCGTCAAAATCCGGGCTGCAAGCCATTGATATTGACTCGGAAAATCGCAAGGCGCATGCTGGCGTGAACTGGGGAGGCTTGATTGATGAGTCAGAAAACACTCACGCGCATGGACCTGAGCGAAGCCGTGTTCCGCGAGGTGGGACTGTCGCGTAACGAAAGCGCTGATCTTGTGGAAAGCGTTCTGGATCACATGTCGGACGCGCTGGTGAACGGCGAACAGGTCAAGATCTCGTCGTTCGGGACGTTTTCGATCCGGGACAAGGCCGCCCGCATCGGTCGAAACCCCAAAACCGGCGAAGAGGTTCCGATCAATCCACGGCGTGTTCTGACATTCCGGCCATCCCATCTCATGAAGGAGCGGGTTGCGGCAGGCAACAAGGGCTAAACGACCATGGGCAAATCCGCGGACGCGTTTCGCACCATCAGCGAAGTGGCAGAGTGGCTGGACACTCCGGCGCATGTTCTGCGGTTTTGGGAAAGCAAGTTCACGCAGGTCAAACCGGTCAAACGCGCGGGCGGACGCCGGTATTACCGCCCCGCCGACATGCGGTTGCTGGGCGGCATCAAGAAACTGTTGCACGAAGATGGCATGACCATCAAAGGCGCACAAAAGATACTTCGCGAACAGGGTGTTAAACATGTTTCTTCACTTTGCACATTAAGTGTTGGTGAAGAGGATGAGATGGAAGACGTCACACTTGAGGAGGTCGTGGCGTCCGAGCCAGTGGACACCGTCGTTCCCTTTGCAAAACCGGCTGACGTCGCGCCGGATCAGCCTGCGGAAAGCGTTGCAGTCGAGAGTGTGGAAGAGGACACTCCGCCCATCATCGAAGAGGAACCCGCAGCGGATACCGCTTTTGTCGAGGACGCATCCCAGGCCGAACCGGAGGCTGACACCGCAGCGGACGCGGATGTCGAGGTAACGGCCGATGCACCGGCCCCGGCGCAAGAGGAGGCCGCGGCGGACCCTGTGCCCGAATTGCCGGGGTTCCTGCAAAAGTCGATGGATGATCGGCTGGACGACGCGGATGCACCAACAGAAGCGGATGCCGTGGCGGACACCCCCTTGCCCGAGGCTGCGCCGGAACCGGCGCCGGTGCCGCACATGACCCTGACCCATCTGTCACGGATCGACCGCATCCCGCCCGAGCTTGCGGCGCAGATCGCACCACTGGCCGAACGGTTGCGGGCCATCGCTGGCTGACCTTTGCGGCGGCGCGCCGAATTTTCGCACTTGCGGCCACATGCAAAACCGTTATGACGAGCATCAGTCGGGCTATGGCGCAGCCTGGTAGCGCGTCCGTCTGGGGGACGGAAGGTCGCAGGTTCGAGTCCTGCTAGCCCGACCAATCATTTCCATCGCTATCAAAACCCTCTCGCACGTTGCGCAACCGCTTGCTATGCAAGGCGGAACTTGGGATCGGGGGACGTGGCATGACAGGTGTGTTGGCCAACCAGCAAATCGAAGCGCTGATGGCAGACGGTGTGATCGCGTCGGACCTGCCGTTTGTCGACGGCCAGGTCCAGCCGGCCAGCCTTGACCTGCGGCTGGGGGCGGTGGCCTACCGTGTTCGGGCCTCGTTTCTTGCGGGCAAGGGACAGCGGGTCGAAGACCGGCTGGCGGATTTCGAGATGCACCGGATATCGCTCGACGGGGGCGCGGTTCTGGAAAAAGGCTGTGTTTACCTCGTGCCGCTGATGGAACGGCTTGCCCTTCCAAAGGGCATCAGCGCCGTGGCCAATGCCAAAAGTTCGACCGGGCGGCTGGATCTGCTGACCCGGACCATCACCGACGAAGGCACCGAATTCGACCGGATCGCAAACGGGTACACGGGGCCCCTTTATGCCGAGATTTGCCCGCGTTCGTTTTCCGTGCTGGTGCGGCCGGGCATGCGGCTGAACCAGATCCGGTTCCGCAACGGTCAATCTGTCCTGTCCGACGATGAATTGCAGGCGCTGCACGCAGCGGAGACGCTGGTCAACGGTGGCCCGGCGGTGATCAGTGACGGGCTTGGGTTCTCGGTCGATCTCAAACCGGCGCAGGGCGATTTGGTCGGGTACCGCGCCAAGCCGCATACCGGGGTGATCGACCTTGATCGACTGGGGCATTATCCGCCCGCCGAGTTCTGGGAGGAGTTGCGCACCACGAATGGGCGGCTGATCCTTGATCCCGACGCGTTCTATATTCTGGTGAGCCGGGAGGCGGTGCATATCCCGCCGAACTATGCTGCGGAGATGGCGCCGTTCCTGGCGATGGTGGGCGAATTCCGCGTGCATTACGCCGGGTTTTTCGATCCCGGTTTCGGCCATGATGCCGCCGGGGGCACCGGGTCGCGGGGCGTGCTGGAAGTGCGCTGCCACGAAGCGCCGTTCGTGTTGGAACACGGGCAGATCGTGGGGCGGCTGGTTTACGAACACATGGATCAAACCCCGAGCCAGCTATATGGCGCGGGGATCAAGTCGAATTACCAGGGACAGGGGTTAAAACTGTCCAAGCATTTTGCCGGGGTTTAGCGCCCGGAATCGTCGGGGTGCCGTGCGGGCGGGTTTTGCGGCTTTTTGCGGCTGTTGAAGGCCTTTTGACCGGCGTTCATTCCGGCATTGATGCCCGAGTTGACAACGCGCCGCATCACCGTGCGCATCACCATATTGATGATCTGATTGAGGTTCATGTCGTCCTCCTGTCGCTGCGTTCAAGACTGCCTCGACCGGTGAGATAGGAGACAATTGCGACGTTTTTCAGGCATTGTTCAAAAAATTTTAGACAATTGCCCGCGAAATCATGCGGTCGCGCCGCGTCGTTCAGTCTTCGAAGAGTTCGGACTGGCCTTCTTCGGTTTCTTCCTCGGAATCCACGTCGCCTTCGCCCATCTGTGGCAGCGTGCCGGGTGGCGGGCGGTTTTCCAGCAATCCCGCCGCGCGCAGTTCCTTGAGCCCCGGCAGGTCGCGGGCGGATTCGAGGCCGAAATGATCGAGGAAATCCTGCGTGACGACAAAGGTCACCGGGCGGCCCGGTGTCATCCGCCTGCGGCCAAAGCGAATCCATTCCATTTCCAGCAGTTGATCCACTGTGCCCCGGCTGACGGACACGCCCCGGATCTCTTCGATCTCGGCGCGGGTGACGGGCTGGTGATAGGCGATGATCGCGAGCGTCTCGATCGCGGCGCGGCTGAGCTTGCGGGTCTCGACCGTTTCCTTCTGCATCAGGAAGCCAAGGTCAGGCGCGGTGCGGATCGCCCAGGCATCCCCCACCCTGACCACGTTCACGCCCCTGCCCTCGTAGCGTTTGCGCAGGTAGACCAGCGCCTC
>CAYZAD010000303.1:0-3633 GCA_964476315.1 uncultured Rhodobacterales bacterium | reverse complement strand
GCTTGGCGTGCTTCTTGCGGCACTCCTCTTTGGCTTTTTGTACCAGGGCGGGGCGGAACTGGCGCTCTGGACCAACATTCCACGCGAACTGATCGTGGTGATCCAGGCGCTCGTGATCCTCTTTACCGGCGCGCTCGACAACATGGTCAGGATGCCACTTGAAAAACTCTTCATGGCACGGCGGAGGAAAGCCTGATGGATCTCGTCACTCTCCTCCAGGTTCTGGACAGCACCGTGCGGCTGGCAACCCCGCTGCTTCTGGCCTGCCTTGCCGGTCTGTTCTCGGAACGCGCAGGCATCTTCGATATCGGGCTCGAGGGCAAGATGCTGGCCGCAGCCTTCATGTCCGCCGCCGTGGCCGCCATCACCGGTGACGTCTGGATGGGGCTTGGTGCCGGGATTGCCGCATCGATGGCGCTGTCCCTCATCCACGGGTTGGCCTCCATCACCTTCAGGGGCAATCAATTGATCTCCGGCGTGGCGATCAACTTTCTTGCGGCCGGCCTCACGGTCCTGATTGCCCAGGACTGGTTCAGCCAGGGCGGACGCACGCCTTCGCTGATTGGCGCGGGACGGTTTGAACCCGTCACCCTGCCCGGCGCCGAAGCCGCCGCAGGCATCCCCGTCGTGGGCCAGATCTATGCCGAACTGATTTCGGGTCATTCGATCCTTGTATACGTGGCCTTTGCCATGGTGCCCATCACGTGGTGGCTGCTCTACCGGACCCGTTTTGGCCTGCGCCTCCGGGCCGTGGGCGAAGCCCCCGAAGCCGTCGATACCGCCGGCATCTCTGTCGTTGGTCTGCGCTATGTCGCGGTCGGCATCTGCGGCGTGCTCTGTGGTGTTGCCGGGGCTTACCTGGCCACCGCGCTGCAAGCCGGGTTCGTCAAGGACATGACCGCCGGACGCGGCTTCATCGCGCTGGCGGCGCTGATCTTTGCCAAGTGGCGTCCGTGGTATGCGCTCTATGCCTGCCTGCTGTTCGGTCTTCTTCAGGCCGTGGCCCTGCGCTACCAGAACATCGATCTGGGGGCCTTCATCGTGCCGGTGCAGTTCATGGACGCCCTGCCATACATCCTGACAGTGGTGATCCTTGCGGGCTTCGTCGGCAAGGCGATTCCGCCGCGCGCCGGGGGCGAGCCCTACGTCAAGGAACGCTGACAACCGGGTTAAGCCGGGCTTTCCAACCGTCGAAACCGGGTGATGCGCCACCGCATCACCCGCGCCGGACTAGGTCCAGTTCACCCGCAATCATAAGTCCTTTTCGCACCTGCGGCACCTGATACCTTGAAACGGCGCGGCGCTTGGGTTTAAGGACGAATATGATGATCTACCTCCCCATCGCCGAGGTCTCTGTAAACGCCTTCCTCTTGTTGGGATTGGGCGGCGCGGTGGGTGTGCTTTCGGGCATGTTCGGGGTCGGCGGCGGCTTTCTGATGACGCCGCTTCTGTTTTTCATCGGCATCCCCCCTGCGGTGGCCGTGGCGACCGAGGCAAACCAGATCGTCGCCTCGTCGTTTTCCGGTGTCCTGGCGCATCTCAGGCGCAAGACCGTCGATCTCAAGATGGGAACGGTGCTCCTGATCGGTGGCCTGATCGGGGCGGCTTTGGGCGTCGGCCTCTTCAACTACCTCAAAAGCCTTGGGCAGGTCGATCTGCTGGTCAAGCTGTGCTACGTCATCTTCCTGGGTGTGATCGGCGGCTTGATGTTCATCGAAAGCCTCAACGCCATCCGCAAGACGAAATCGGGCAAGCCGCCCGCGCGCAAAAAGCATAACTGGGTCCACGGCCTGCCCTTCAAGATGCGCTTCCGCACGTCAGGGCTCTATATCTCCGTGATCCCGCCGCTGATCGTCGGTATTCTGGTCGGTGTCCTTGCAGCCATCATGGGGGTCGGGGGCGGCTTCATCATGGTCCCGGCGATGATCTACCTGCTGGGCATGCCCACCAAGGTTGTGGTTGGCACATCGCTGTTCCAGATCATCTTCGTCACCGGGTTCACGACCCTGCTGCATGCCACGACAAACTACACCGTGGACATGGTGCTCGCGGTTCTGCTGCTGATCGGCGGTGTTGTCGGGGCGCAGGTCGGCACCGTTCTGGGGGCAAAGCTCAAGGCCGAACAATTGCGCATCCTGCTTGCGGTGATGGTTCTGGCCGTCTGTGGCAAACTGGCGCTGGACCTCCTGATCCAACCGTCCGAACTCTTTTCCGTCGGCGCGGCAGCAGGGCACTGATGCGCTGGTTGCTCCTCATCCTCACGCTTGTCGCGGCCCCCCTGCGCGCCGAAGAAGTCGTGCTTGGTCTCAGCCAGGATCAGGTCTCCATTTCGACCAATTTCGATGGGTCCGAGATCACGCTCTACGGTGCCATCAAACGCGAAGCCCCGATCCCGACAGATGACCCCTTGCAGGTCATTGTCACGATCTCCGGCCCCCAGGAACCGGTGACGGTGCGCCGCAAGGATCGACGCCTCGGCATCTGGGTCAACGTGGATTCGCTCGCCGTCAGCGCCGCCCCCAGTTTCTATGCCATCGCAACCTCGGCCCCCTGGGGCGATGTCATCAACGAAGCCGACGATCTGCGGCACACGATCTCGATCCCCCGCGCGATCCGCTCGGTCGGGGCATGGTCGCAGGTGGCTGAACCGCAGGACTTCATCGATGCCCTGATCCGCATTCGCATGGATAACGGTCTCTACGCGCTCAAGGAAAACGCCGTCGAACTGCGCGACAGCACGCTGTTCACGACCTCCATCCAGATGCCTGCAAATCTCACCGAAGGCGATTACGCGACCCGCATCTTCCTGACCCGGGGCGGCAAGGTCATCTCCCGATACGAAACCAGTATCGAGGTCAGCAAGGTCGGTCTTGAACGCTGGCTCTTCAACCTGTCGCGGCAGCAACCGCTGGTCTACGGTCTCCTGTCGCTGGCCATCGCCATCGCTGCCGGCTGGGGCGCCTCTGCCGCCTTCCGCCTCCTGCGCTCCGGATGACACGGCAACCGCCGGGCACCCGCGCAGACTATCGCGCTTTCCGCGTCCTGCCGACGCGCTGGCAGGACAATGACGAATACGGCCACCTGAACAACGCCACCTATTACGCGCTGTTCGACACCGCCGTCAGCCTCTGGCAAATCGAACAGGGCATCGAAATCCGCGGCCCCAACGCCACGAAATTCCTCGTCGTCGAAAGCGGCTGCCGCTACCACGCCGAACTCGGCTTTCCCGACATCCTGACCGCCGGTATCCGCATCGCGCATATCGGCACATCGTCCTTCCGCTACGACATCGCGCTCTTTGCCAATGACAGCAACACCGCCGGGGCCGAAGGGTTCTTCACCCAGGTGCATGTCGGGGCGGAGGGGCGACCCGTCCCGCTTTCGGACCGGGTTCGCCAGACGCTGAGCCAGCTCGGCATCTGATCTTCTCTGTTTCGAAAATACCTCCGCCGGAGGCACATCAAAAAAAATGCGTGTGCGCAGCACACACAATTGGATCGCGCTATCCGCTCTCGTGAAAAAACCCGTAGATGCGTTCGGCCAACGCCTCGCTGACACCCTCGACTGCTTTCAGATCCGCCAGGTTCGCCCGGCTGACCGCCTTGGCCGATCCGAAATGCGCCAGCAGCGCCC
>CAYZAD010000302.1:0-3640 GCA_964476315.1 uncultured Rhodobacterales bacterium | reverse complement strand
CGCCAAAGATCATCACCTCGCGCACCTGCTCGATAGTCTCCCCGACCAGCGCGATCCGCGTGCAACGCCCTGCATCCATCGGGCGCGCCCCTTCGACCTGCGCGCGCACCCATTCGGCACCGGCGCGGGTTTTCCCCGCGCCGCGCCCGCCAAGACAGACCCAGTTGCGCCAGTCCCCTTCCGGAGGAAGCTGATGCGGATGAGCCCAGAACTCGAACAGGTACGGCAACGCCAAAAGCGCTCCCGGCACCTGTTCCAACTCATTCAGAAACCGTTCCCTCACGGCAACATCGGCGGAGGCGATCCAGGCGGCACCCGACAACATCGCGTGCTGCGTCGAGGTCGAGTCCGTAGCTTCCACTGATCTTGGCAGTCTCCCTGCGATGTCGAACAATGTGCACCTCCGTTTCCTTGGCGTGTTTCAGCCAGGTGCGCAAATCGGTCAAAGCCTTGCCAGCCTCACCCGAATGGCCCAGTTCCCCGGCCTCAACCATTTCGCGCAAGCGCGTCACCATCTCCCGGATGGCCCGCAATTCCTGCGCTATGGCCATGCGCTCGGTCTCAAGCGCATCACCTTCTTCTTCTGCAGTGATGAGTACCAACTCAGTCCCCGCCTCCTGTGCTGAATGGATCTCCGTCCATCGACGCACCGGCAGGCCGCGAAACACTCCGCAGTCTGTAGATGCCTAGCAGGCCCGGACCAATTGATCCGACAAGCGGAAAAAAGGCGCTAACGCGCCGTGCGCGGGCTTAACCTTTGGAACAGGTCTTCCCGACAAAGCCCCCAAATCCATGGGCGCATCACAAATTGAAGTGATTCAGTTCTTGTTAACCACAAGGCACAAGCCTCAGAACAACCCGCGCCTCAACAGGTTCAGACCCAGCAGCAGGAAGACATAAAGCAAAACCTTGCGAAACTTCTCGTTCGACATCCGGTTCCGCAACCGGGCACCCAAGGCAAAACCCATCAAAGTCGGCAGCACCAGTGCCAAAGACACAGTAGCCATGGGCACGGTCAGGAACCCTTCCAGCACGTAGGCGATGAAAAACGGCACACCACCGATGAACAAAAGCAGCCCGGTGGCCCGAACGAACTCGTCCTTCTGCACCTGCCGTGCGCTCATGTACATGATCACCGGCGCGACCCAGACCCCGGACAACCCGCCAAGGATGCCGCCAACTGTCCCAAGGCCAAGCTGCGCCGCCCGATCAAACCGATCCGGGATCGGCGGCATGACAAATCTCAGGTTCAACACCGCAAAGGCGACGATGGAAATGCCCAGCGCGAGAAAGATCACCCGATCGGACACCTCCGCCGACAGTGACACCGTCACGAAAACGCTGGTCCCCAGCGCAAAGGCAAACACCCAGTAGCGCGAAAACGCGCCCCGAATGTCCCCCATCGACCAGACCTGCCAGGCATTCGCCACGACAATCGGGACCAAACCCATCGCAATCGCCGTGCGCGGGTCGATCACGATGGTCAGCATGCTGATCGCGGCCGTGGGCAAACCAATGCCCACAAGCCCCTTCACCGATCCCGCAATCAGGAAAACAACCGCCCCGATCAACCCCAGGTCCAACGGGCTCATGTCAATCACGCCGCACCAGCATCAATTGTCCCGCGCCGCCTCCAGCGCGCGATAGGCCGCGACGTTCTCGTTATGCTCGGCCAGCGTCACCGCGAAATTGTGACCATCCGACGGGTCAAGCGTCTTGGCCACAAAGAAGATATACGGCGTCTCGTCCGGGTTCAGTGCCGCCTCGATGGCCGCCCGCCCGGGGTTCGCAATCGGCGTCGGCGGCAGACCCGGAATCACATACGTGTTCCACGGCGTCTCGGCCCGCAACTCGCTCTGCCGGATACCACGTCCCAGCACACCTTCGCCGCGCGTGATCCCGTAGATCACCGTCGGGTCGGTCTGCAACCGCATCCCCTGCCGCAAACGGTTCACGAACACGCTGGCCACCAGGAACCGCTCGTCCGGCGTACCGGTTTCTTTCTCGATGATCGACGCCATGATCAACGCCTCTTCCGGGCTCTCATAGGGCAGATCATCCTGCCGGTTCGCCCAGGCCTCCGCGAGAATCCGCTCCTGCGCCTGCGTCATGCGCGCAATCAGATCCGCGCGCGCATCCCCGGGACTGATCTCGTAGCTGTCCGGCGCCAGCGACCCTTCAGGCGGCAATTCCGCGACCTCGCCTTCCAGAACATCGATCTGGTTCAGCTCATTGACGATCTGCCAGCTGGTGACACCTTCTGCGAGCGCCACGCGATACCGCGTATCCGGCTCCGCCTTGACCTCGGAATAGGCCTCGGGCACCGCATCCTCCGCCGGGTTGAACGCCGCCACCTCCTCGAACCGCCCCGTCACCGGGTCCAGTTCGCGCACCTGCACCGTCACCCGGTTGATGCTGACCCGGTACACCACTTCCGTGCCGCAGGTGCTCGCCCCGCCGCGCGTCACGATATCCACGATCTCGGACATCGACGCGCCTTCGGGCACAAGGAACGATCCCGCCTTCAACGCGCTGGTCTTGCCGGCGTAATCCGCGCCCACCCGGAACAGGGCCGGGCTGGATACGGCACCACTCTCTGCAAGGTCTTCAGAGACACGGCGAAAGTTCGACCCGCGGTCAACCTGCAGACAAATCGGCTGCTCCAAGGGCCCGGCGGCCTGGTATTCGTTCTGCGCCCAGATCAGGAAACCGCCGAACAGGAACACCAGAACCACCAGGAATGTCAGGGCATTAGAGGCAATGTGCCGCCACATGGATCACCCGTCCAATCGTCCGAAGACAACACTGGCATTGGTGCCGCCAAACCCGAAGGAATTCGACAACGCATACTTGATCTCACGTTCGCGCTTTGCATTCGGCGCGAGGTCCACCGCCGTCTCGACCGCCACGTTGTCGAGGTTGATCGTCGGCGGTGCCACCTGGTCGCGAATTGCGAGGATCGAAAAGATCGCTTCGATCGCACCGGCTGCACCCAGCAAATGCCCCGTCGCCGATTTGGTCGAAGACATCGTCACCTTGCCCGCGGCGTCCCCCATCATGCGCTCCACCGCACCCAGCTCGATCACATCCGCCATGGTCGAGGTGCCATGCGCGTTGATGTAATCGATATCCGCCGGTGTGATGCCCGCATGCCTGAGCGCCGACCGCATCGACCGCTCGCCCCCTTCGCCATCTTCAGAAGGCGCGGTGATGTGATAGGCATCCCCCGACAGACCATAGCCGCAAACCTCGGCATAGATCTTCGCCCCGCGCGCCTTGGCATGCTCATATTCCTCGAGCACCACAACACCCGCGCCTTCGCCCATGACAAAGCCGTCGCGGTCGGCATCATAAGGACGGCTCGCCGCTTTCGGATCATCCCCGCGCTTGGTCGACAGCGCCTTGCAGGCGTTGAAACCCGCGATCCCGATCTCGGAAATCGCCGCCTCAGCACCCCCGGCCACCATCACGTCGGCATCCCCGAACATGATCAGCCGGGCCGCATCACCAATCGCATGCGCCCCTGTGGAACACGCCGTCACCACCGCGTGGTTCGGCCCCTTGAAACCATATTTGATCGACACGTTGCCCGAAATCAGGTTGATCAGCGCGCCCGGGATAAAGAACGGCGACACCCGGC
>CAYZAD010000301.1:0-3646 GCA_964476315.1 uncultured Rhodobacterales bacterium | reverse complement strand
CCGAATGGCACCGCATGGCGGCGCGCGGCATGGTGGCGACCGTCAAGATCATCTCTTACGCGGCCCCCGAAACGGCGGTGGCGGCAGCCTGTGAGGCCGGTCAGGACGCGCTGGGTTTGCGCCCGGTGGTGCGCAAGCGCGCGTTGTTGATCCAGACGACCGTCGGCGGGCGCGACGACAGCGCCAAGGGTCAGCGCGCCATGGGGCAGCGGTTTGACCGGATGGGCGTCAGCCTTGGCCCCAAGACCGTCGTGCCGCACGAGACGGAGGCCTTGCGTGCCGCTTTGACCGACGCGATGCCCGATTACGATATCCTGTGCATCCTGACCGGGTCGGCAACGTCCGATCTGCACGACGTGGCGCCAGAGGCGGTGCGGGCTGCGGGGGGGCATGTCGTGCATTACGGGATGCCGGTTGATCCGGGAAACCTGCTTTTCTGGGGGCATCTTGGCGATGTGCCCGTGATCGGTCTGCCGGGTTGTGCAAAATCGCCTGCCCTGAACGGCGCGGACTGGGTGACGGAGCGCCTGCTGTGCGACGTTCCCGTCACGCCGGCGGATGTCATGGGCATGGGGGTCGGGGGGTTGCTGAAAGAGCCGCCATCGCGCCCGACACCCCGCGACAGCGCATGAAAAAAGCGACCCGAAGGTCGCTTTCAAGCTGTGGGATCATGGGGTCAGATCATTTTGGCGCAGGGCCGATCATCATGACCATCTGACGGCCTTCCATTTTCGGCATGTTTTCAACCTTGCCGATCTGCTGCACGTCATTTGCGACACGCTCCAGAAGTTCACGCCCAAGGTTCTGGTGCGCCATTTCGCGCCCACGGAACCGCAAGGTCACTTTCACCTTGTCGCCGTTTTCCAGAAATTTGAAAACGTTGCGCATCTTGACTTCGTAGTCGTGTTTGTCGGTGTTGGGTCTGAACTTGACCTCTTTCACCTCGATGATCTTTTGCTTCTTGCGCGCTTCGGATTCGCGCTTCTGCTGTTCGTATTTGAATTTGCCAAAATCCATGATCTTGACGACCGGCGGCGACGCGTTCGGTGAGATCTCGACAAGATCGAGACCTGCCTCTTCAGCGAGTTGCATCCCGCGTTCGGGTGTGACGACGCCTACGTTTTCGCCCTCTGCGCCGATCAGGCGGATTTCAGGGGCGCGGATGCGTTCGTTTACGCGGGGGCCGGTATCGCGCTGTGGAGGCGCGTTATGTGGTCTGCGGGCTATGGGAATGCTCCTTTGGTGCAGTTCAAATCAGGGATGCAAGGTAAACGCGATGCTGTTTCGCTTCAAGCTGGATTTCGGTGGAACGGTGTGGATTGTCGTGCGTTTGTCCGGTGTTGCAGTGCGGCACCGGTCGCGCAGGCAGCCCAGATGTCCGGACCATGCGGGCCGGACCGGTAAATGTCGGTATTGGGGGTGTTCGATCCTATGAAAAATCTCATCATCATTGCAGTGGTTGTTGCTATCGGGGCGGGGGTCTGGATCCTCTCGCAGGGTGATGACGTACCACAGGTGGCAGAGCCGGTGGCAGATGCGGCAGAGGCCACGCAGACCGCGACGGAGGAGGTTGCCGAAGACCTCGCAACGCAGGCCGAGGCGGCAGAGGATGCCGTTGGCGCGGCTGTTGAAGGGGTGACAGAGGCCGTTGGTGAGGCCATGTCCGAAGCGTCTGACGCAGCGGATACGGCAATGCAGAATGCGGCGGACACCGTGAACGATCTGACCGAAACGGCAACGACGACAGTCGAGGGCGCGGTCGAGGCGGTGAATGACGCGGCGGAGTCAGCCGCAGAGACGGTGACGGGTGCCGCTGACGCCGCGATGGACGACGCAGAGGAGGCGGGGCAAGCCGCCGCGGAGGCTGGTGAAGCGGCAACTGAGGCTGCCGAAGAGTCGGCAGCGCAAGCCGTCAATGTCACCGAAGAGGCTACGGCAGATGTCGCACGCGTGACGGAGAATGCAGTAGAGGCGGCAACCGACGGTGCAGAGCGCATGGCGACCGATACGGCTGAGGTCGCGTATGAGGCCGGAAAACGGATTGCCGATCTGCTGACCGTGGACGGTTTCGATTTCGATCAGGTCATTGCCTATATCGAAGACTCAGAGCTTGCGACCACCGTGAAGGCAACGACGAAAGCGGCGTTGGAGCAGGCCCGCGACAACCCCGATGCCCTGCGGGACGTGCTGGACACCCTGCGCACGCGGCTGGGTGTGGAGTAGCGCTGTCGGCCCCGCCTGAACATGCGGGACGGTTTTGACCCGAACCCGGTAATGCCGCGCAAGAGCCTCTTGCGCGGTTTTTCTTTCGGTCGAAGGGATGACTTCGCCCGCGCTTGCGATAGGGTCGCGGGCAGTGTCATGGCAGGCGGGTATCATGCGGATCGTTGGTCTTTCAGTTGTCAAGAACGAGGACGATGTGATCGAGGCGATGGTGCGCCACAACCTGCAGCATCTTGACCATCTGCATGTCGTGGACAATGGCAGCACCGACCGGACACGCGCCATACTGACTGCGCTGGAAGAGGAAGGCCTGCCGGTCACGCATGAAATCAACGATGCCTTGCAGCATATCCAGGCGTCGATCCTGACCGGCCTTGTCAACGGCCCCTTCGCGCGGGATCACGTGGTGCTGCTGGACAGTGACGAATTCCTGATCTGCGAGGACGGCGCTTTGCGGGACCTGCTGGATCACGCGCAGGGGGCGGTGACCCTTCCCTGGGTGACCTATGTGCCCAGCCCCGAGGATCCGCAGGACGATCCAAACCCGTTGACGCGGATCACGCATCGGCGGCGGCGCGAAAAGCCGCAATATTTCAAGGTTGTGATCCCGGCGTCCCTGCCGCGACCGGTGGAGGTGACGTCCGGGTCCCACGGGTTGAAAAAGGTCAAAGCGCAGCCTGCCGAGACGGTGCAGCTTGGGCATTTCCCGGTCCGGTCGCCATTGCAGCTGGCCTGCAAGGTGCTGATCGGGTCCTGGAACATGAGCCTGCGCGACAAGAGCCGCAAGGAAGGCTATCAGTGGCATGCGCTTGCCGAACGGATCAAGACCGAAGGCCTGCCCGATCTTGAAACCTTGCAGGAGATCGGGGTGACCTATGCCGCAAAGTCACCCGTGCGCCTCGTGAAAGACCCGATCAGGACCAAGGCAACGTCCCTGCGTTACACGCGCAGCACAAGCGATCAGTTCATCATGAACATCGCGGGCTTCGTGGACCGCCTCGTGTTGGAAAAAGACTGACCCTGCCGGATCAGTCGAGGAAGGCTTTTTCGACCACGTATTGTTGTGGATCGGAATTGGCACCTTCGTTCAGGCCGTACCCTTCGAGCATGTCCTTGATTTCAAGGTTGAAGGCGAGGTTGCCGCAGACCATCGCGCGGTCGGTTTCGGGGCTGAGTTCCGGCACGCCCAGATCCTCAAAGCACTCGCCCGAGCGCATCAGGTCGGTGATGCGGCCCATCTTGGGGCTCTCTTCGCGGGTGGTGGTCGGGTAATAGCGCAGCTTGTCGGCAAAGCCTTCGCCGATCAGTTCGGCCAGCAGTTCGTCACTGCGAATGGTGTCGATCAGTTCCTTGCCGTACTGAAGCTCTCCCACCTCGCGGCAGGTGTGGGTGAGGATGACTTCGTCGTAATCCTCGTAGGTCT
>CAYZAD010000300.1:0-3650 GCA_964476315.1 uncultured Rhodobacterales bacterium | reverse complement strand
TCAAAACTTGCCCATGGGCAAGATTCCGGGCAACCGCCTGATCTGGAACGGAATTCCAAACAACCATAGGTTGCTTGAATTTTAGCGTGGCACAAGCGGATGTCGGCACCCGGGCAGCGCGTCCTTTGGGCCGCGTGTCGCGGGGTGAGTCGGGGGCCTCTTGCGGCGCAGGGCGCGCCCGCGGCGGGGGTGCCCGCTTTGACTCAAATCAACGAAATGCCGCCGGTTGGGTGGCACACTCAATCCACGCCGAGGAGACGCGACATGGATATTGCCGTTCAAAAACAAACCCTTCTGAAGCGCCGGGCTGAAATCACCAGCGATCTGGCCGAAATCGAGGACCAGCTTGACGAAACCCCGCCCAAGGACTGGGAGGATCTGGCCTCGGAACGGCAGGGGGATGAGGTGCTCGAAGCGCTGGGCAACGTGGAACTGGATGAACTGCGCCGCATCGATGCCGCCCTCGCCCGGATCGAGAACGGCAGCTATGGCATCTGCCCCAAATGTGGCGAGACGATTTCGGACGAACGGTTGATTGCAGTGCCCGAAGCCGCACTGTGCCGCACCTGTGCCCGGGCCGCCTGATGGGAGTGTGAGGGGGGATATTCGGTCAGGGCCGTACCGATCCGGTGCCTGACCCAAATATTTTGAGAAATGTGTGATCCGCTGTCCGAATACCTCCGTACACAATGGTGTAAATTGAAATTTACACTTTGGGAGGAGTGATTGTCAGGATTTCTGGACCATATGCAGTCAACCTTTGACGCCCGCATGGCCGCGCATGAAGCCATGCTTGCGCATCTTGGGCTGGCCCCGACCGAGGACGACGCGCCCTACCTGTTTGACGCCCTGCGCGGCACGTTGCTGGCATGCGGATCGTGCCAATGCCCGAAATCCTGCATGGAATGGCAGGAAAGAGGCGAAGACGGCCCGCCCCTCTGGTGTCACCGGCGCGGTGCCTTTCTGACACTGGTCGCGGAATGCGCCGCCCTTGACGCCAGGAACCGGTCACAACCGAACGCGGGTTGATCCTGGTCAAGGACACAACATCGGTTTTCCGGAATATGTCTGTTGATCCCGCATCAATGGAGATTTCGATGCTTCGACTCGCCGGTATACTCTATTCCCTGATTGCCACCACCCTTGCCGGGACCGCCATCATCGCGGTGTTGACCGCAGGGTTCGGCACACTCGCCCCCATCCTTGCCGCAGCCGTGGCCGGGGCTGTGACCGCCTTGCCGGTCACCTATTTCGTGGCCCGCGCGCTTTACACGTCCTGAAGCGACGCCAGCAGACCGTCTGCACAGGTTTCAATCAGCTCCAGCGCACCGTCAAAATCCCGCGTGTAGTAGGGGTCAGGTACGAAAGCCGCGCCTGCCAGGGGCGCGTAATCGGTGAAAAGCGCGATCGGCACGCCCAGAAAGGACAGGTCCTTTCGGTTCTGATCGTCCATCGCCACGATGACGTCAAACCTGCCCCCGTCAGCGGCACAAACCTCGCGCGCGCGCAGGCCGGACATCGCATAGCCCTTGGCCCGCGCCGACGCCTGCATCGGCCCGTAGGGCGGTTTGCCCACATGCCAGCCCGCCGTGCCCGCGCTGTCGACCTCGACATCCAGCCCCAGTTGCTGCGCCTTGGCGCGCGTCACGGCCTCGGCCGTGGGAGACCGGCAGATGTTGCCGAGACAGACAAAGAGGATACGGTAGGTCATACGGCACCTAACCGTGCCGCCGCATGAGAGGAAAGGGGAAAAGATGACCAGAACGGACAGGATCGTGATCCTTACCGGGGCCGGAATTTCCGCCGAGAGCGGTCTGGGCACGTTTCGCGACGAAGGCGGGTTGTGGGCACAGCACAGGATCGAAGACGTCGCCACGCCAGACGCGTTTGCGCGCGACCCGGTGCTGGTGCACCAGTTCTACAATGCACGCCGCGTACAGGCCGCCGACGCCCAGCCAAACCCGGCGCATGCGGCTCTTGCCAGATTGCAGGCGGCATGGGGGGACCGCCTGATGCTGGTGACGCAGAATGTCGATGGTCTGCACGAAAAGGCGGGCGCCACGGCGATTCACATGCATGGGGAACTGGCGCGCGCGCTGTGTGATGCCTGCCACCATCGCTGGGACGCGCCCCCGTACATGACGATCGAAACGCCCTGCCCCGCCTGCACGTCACGGTCCGCGCGGCCCGACGTGGTCTGGTTTGGCGAGATGCCGTATCACATGGACCGCATCCTGGACGCGCTGCAGACATGTGATCTGTTTGCCGCCATCGGCACGTCCGGGCAGGTCTATCCGGCGGCCGGTTTCGTTGAGGAGGCCCGGCAGGCCGGTGCCATGACGGTCGAGCTCAACCTGCGGGACAGCGACACCAGCCACGCGTTTTCAGAGCATATCGTCGGCCCGGCATCGCAAACCGTTCCGACCTGGGTGGACCGCTTGTTGCACGCGGCGGGGTGAGGCGGGTCACTGCCCGCCTCATGGCCGGAATCAGCTGTCAGAGCCGTGGGTCATGTGACCCTGGTTGCCGTGGGTCATCGCACCGTGATCCTGCCGCTCGAGGTCAACCGGCACCTCGACAACCACATCGCCCGCATTTTCGAACGTCAGGGTGATGGACACCGCCGCGCCCTGTTCGAGGGGGGCGGTCAGCCCCATCAGCATCACATGCTTCCCACCGCGCTTCATGACGATCTCGCCATCTGCGGGCAACTCGAAGCCCTCTTCGACGTGAAGCATACGCATGACACCATTCGCATCTTCCTGATGGGTGTGAAGCTCGACACGGGCGGCGGCATCGCTTGAGGCCGCGACAAGCCGATCAACCGCGCCGCCCTCGTTGTGGATCACCATGAAGGCCGCGCCGGTTTTCGACATCGGGCTGGCGGCGCGGGCATAGGCATCCTCTACCGTGATTTCGGCAAAGGCCGGTGCGGCAAAGGCCAGGGTCGCAACCCCGGCAAGAAGGGATTTGTAAAACATCTGTTCGTCTTTCCGTTGGAGTATGGGATCAGGTTCCGTTCAAACGGAAAAGACAGGTGGGCCGCGCGGCTGCGACAGGGGCGCGGATTGTTCGGCCGCCAGAACCGCCGCGTGCCCAAGCCATGCGGCCCGCCAGATATCGGCAGGCCGGATATCCGGGGCAGAGAGGTTCAGATCGGCATAGAACGCCAGCGCATAATCGGGGCAGATCATTACCCCGCCGGTCGGTTCCCCGTTTTCGTCCACGACAATGTGGACGGGGCCGGTCCCGGTGCAAATCTCCATCGTGCCAACCGCGGGCGACTGCCCGCGTGCCGCAGCCAGTTGCACACTGGTCAACGCCACCATCAGCAGCAGGGCCGAACACGTGATCTGGCGGATGAAGTAACGCATATGCCGGATTTACGATACGTTCAGCCGGTCACAACGTGACAAAAAGAACCAGCCCCGCCCGGTACTCCGGGCGAGGCTGGTCATCAGAATGGAACTTGGCTTACGCCTGGGCCGCCTGGGCCTTGGCGATTTCCTTTTTCACCTTCAGCGCGTTTGCCGACAGGTCGGTATCCTTGGCTTTCGCCAGGAACTTGTCGAGACCACCACGGTGATCCACGCTGCGCAGCGCGTGCGCAGAGATGCGCATCTTGATGCCGCGACCCAGGGTTTCGGACT
>CAYZAD010000299.1:0-3653 GCA_964476315.1 uncultured Rhodobacterales bacterium | reverse complement strand
AAGATCTTGAATTAACGGATCTTATCGTGGGAGAGACTCGGCGGATCGTAAAGCTGCTGGAGCAGGTTGAGCAATTCGGGAACCTGTCTGCGCCGGCGCGCCAACCGGTCAACGTGCATGATGTACTCGACCGTGCGCGGCGATCGGCCCTCCTGGGGGCAGCGGCGCATATGAAGATCATCGAGGATTACGACCCGTCGCTGCCTCTGGCTTATGGCGATGCAGACCAGTTGCTGCAGGTGTTCCTGAACCTGGTCAAGAACGCGTCCGAAGTCGCCGATCCCAAGACCGGCGGGACGATCCGCCTGCACACCTATTACGAACACAGCTACAGCCTGCGGCGGGCCGATGGGTCGGGCCAGTCCCTGCCGCTTCAGGTCGAAGTGATCGATGATGGGCCGGGATTGCCGCCGGATATCAAGGGCGATGTGTTCGATCCCTTCGTGTCGGGCCGCGAAAACGGCACCGGCCTTGGCCTCGCCCTCGTGAGCAAGATCATTTCAGACCATGACGGGTGGGTGTCGGTGGATTCCGTTCCCGGCAAGACCCGTTTCCGCATTTCATTGCCGCAACCCCCCCGCGAGCGCCCGGCGTCGCAGAAATCCAAGGAGTCAAACTGATGGATGGCACAGTTCTTGTCGCAGACGATGACCGCACGATCCGTACCGTTCTGACGCAGGCCCTCACCCGTGCGGGCTGCAAGGTACATGCGACGTCGTCGCTGACGACACTGATGCGCTGGGTGGCCGAAGGCAAAGGCGACGTCGTGATCTCGGACGTGGTGATGCCCGACGGAAACGGGTTGGAGATGCTGCCGAAGATTTCGCAGGATCGCCCCGAATTGCCGGTCATCGTCATCTCGGCCCAGAACACGATCATGACGGCCATTCAGGCGGCCGAGGCCGAGGCCTATGATTACCTGCCCAAGCCATTCGATCTGCCCGACCTCATGAAACGCACGGCCAAGGCGCTGGACAGCCGCATGCGCGCGCCGCGTCCTGTCGTGGAAACACCCCAGGATGACGGGCCCGACGATCTGCCGCTGATCGGCAAGACCCCGGCGATGCAGGCGCTGTACCGTCTGGTGGCCAAGGTCATGAACACCGATCTGCCGGTATTGATCTGCGGCGAATCCGGAACAGGAAAGTCCCTTATCGCGCGGGCATTGCATGATTTCTCCGATCGCAGGTCCCTGCCGTTTGTCACCGTGACCGGCAGCGACCTGTCCGATATCGAAGGGCCGGCGCGCATTCTGGCGCGGGTCCGGGGCGGCACGCTGCTGATCGACGAACTTGCCGATATCCCGGACGAAGTGCAGGCCCGCATCGTGCGCATGATGGACGGGCCGGGCGAACATGTCCCGCGGTTCATCGCCACCAGCCAGACCGATCCGGGGCAGGGTATTTCCAGCAGCGGGGTGCGTGAAGACCTGTATTACCGGATCAGCGGTGCAACCATCTCGGTGCCGTCGCTGCGGGAACGCGTCGATGACATTTCCCTGCTCAGCGAACATTTCCTGGCCCGCACCGAACGCGATGGCGGGTCCAAGCGCTGGCTGTCGGAAGAGGCGGCAGATCTCTTCCGCGCCTATAGCTGGCCCGGCAATGTGCGCCAGCTTGAAAACGTGGTGCGCCGTCTCAGCCTGACGTCACGCGCGGATGAAATCAGCCGTGCCGAGGTTGAAAACGTGCTGGGCAACCAGCCCGAAACCGGCCCGGTCCTGCGCGGCGGTGACAGTGAGAAACTCAGCGCATCGGTCGCGCGCCACCTGCGCCGGTATTTTGACCTGCACGGGACGATGCTGCCGCCCCCGGGGCTGTATCCCCGTATTCTGCGCGAAATCGAGGCACCGTTGATCGAAATCGCCCTCGAGGCGACTGGCGGAAACCAGGCAAAATGTGCGGATTTACTTGGGATTAACCGAAATACGCTCAGAAAGAAGATCACCGACCTCGATATTCAGGTGACACGACGCCGCAAATTGATGTAAAACTGCCACATAATAGTGCCCCATCCGTGACGCAGTGGGATGAGGCCACAACATATGGCGGTAGCCGGGCTGCGCGGCACATCTCAGCGGGGGTTGGCTGTGGCCACCTGGGCACGCTCGTTAACGTGGACTCGGTTTAGCCGAATGCGGCGCCAGCGGCGCTACCAGAATGCCATGGCGCTTGGTCTGGTCACGCTGGGGCCGGTTCTGGCGGTGGCCACGGTGCTTGTTCTGGGTCCGCTCGACACCGGGGCGGGGGCACAGCTGAACCTGCGCCTCGTTCTGCTTGCAGACCTGATCTACGTCCTGCTGCTGGCGGCTTTGGTGCTGAGCCGGGTGGCCAGCCTGATTGCCGCGCGCCGCGCCAAATCTGCCGGATCGCGGTTGCATCTGCGCCTGACGGGGGCCTTTGCGCTGATGGCGTTGCTGCCCACCGTGACGGTTGCGGTCTTTGCGGTTCTGACCATCAATATCGGTCTTGAGACGTGGTTCTCCGAACGGGTGCGCAATGTGGTGGGGGCGTCGCTGTCTGCCGCC
This sequence comes from uncultured Rhodobacterales bacterium, assembly GCA_964476315.1. Taxonomy (GTDB): domain Bacteria; phylum Pseudomonadota; class Alphaproteobacteria; order Rhodobacterales; family Rhodobacteraceae; genus Marivita. Next base: position 1,126 of record CAYZAD010000299.1, on the reverse strand, counting down.
GAAGCCTATGAGCAGGAGCATCGCGAAGACCTGACCGAAGACGCCCGTGCGCTGGCGGCTTTTCTGGACGCCAACCGCCGTGCCACGTTCATCATGGATGACGGTGAGTTGCGGCAGGCGCTGAGCCAGGGACAGGCACAAATCCAACGTGGCTTGCGCGAAGCTTATGTCATCGATAGCGCAGGGGAAATCCGCGCGCGGGGGGAGCGGTCTTACCTGTTCGACTTTGAACGGCCGCTGCCTTCGAATTTCAACGAGGCCAACGAGATCGGAATTTCCCTGATCGCGGATTGGGACAACAATGAATTCCGCGCCTTGCTGCCCTTGCGCGCGTTCGGGGACCGGTATCTTTATATCACGCGCGAGGTGGATGGGCAGATCCTGAACCTGCTGGATGACACGCAGGAAACCGCGCGGTTCTACCAGCAGCAGGAAAACGACCGGGGACGTGTGCTGTTTGACTTTGCGCTGCTGTATCTGGGGTTTGCCTTCCTTCTCATTCTGGCGGCTGTCTGGCTGGGCCTGTGGTTTGCAGAACGGCTGAGCCGTCCGGTGGGGCGCCTCACAGGGGCCGCGCAAAGGGTCGGATCGGGGGATCTGGACGTCAAGGTTCTGGAAGAGGACGGCGATGACGAAATCGCCATGCTGGGCCGGTATTTCAACCAGATGACGCGCCAGCTCAAGGGCCAGCGTGAAACCCTGCTGGACAACACCCGCCAGATCGAACGCCGTCAGCGCCTGTTCGACTCGGTTCTGACCTCGGTCACGTCCGGGGTTGTCGGGCTTGACCCCGAGGGCCGTGTGACCTTTGTCAACCGCTCTGCCGAACGGCTGCTTGGCTGGCACGAAACCCAGAAATCCGTTCAGATCACCGTGGCGGTGCCAGAGTTCGGCCCGCTGTTCGACCGGCTGCGCGAGCAGGGGATCGAGACGGCACAGGAAGAGATCAAGGTCAGCCGCGAAGGCCGTTTGGAAAACCTGCTGGTGCGCCTGTCCACCCGTCGCCGCGCGGATCATAGCCTTGAGGGATACGTGATCGCCTTCGATGACGTGACCGATCTGGTCAGCGCGCAACGAATGGCGGCCTGGGGTGACGTCGCGCGGCGCATCGCGCATGAGATCAAGA
>CAYZAD010000298.1:0-3674 GCA_964476315.1 uncultured Rhodobacterales bacterium | reverse complement strand
CGCGCCGATGCGGGCCTTGGCCTTGCGCAGGTTGAAAAACAGCTTCTTCTGCGCGGAGGTCGTGCCCAGCTTCACCAAGGACCACGACCGCAGGATGTATTCCTGGATCGACGCACGGATCCACCACATCGCATAGGTCGCCAGACGGAACCCCTTTTCCGGGTCGAACCGCTTGACCGCCTGCATCAGGCCGACATTCGCTTCCGAAATCACCTCGGCCTGCGGCAATCCATAGCCGCGATAGCCCATGGCGATTTTCGCCGCGAGCCGCAGGTGCGACGTCACCATCTTGTGCGCGGCTTCCGTGTCTTCCTGCTCGACCCAGCGTTTGGCCAGCATGTATTCCTCTTCCGGCTCCAATAGCGGGAATTTCCGAATTTCCTGCAGATACCGGCTCAGACCGGCTTCCGGCGACGGGGCCGGGAGATTTGCATAGTTCGCCATACCCATGTCCCTCCAATGTTTATGCGCTTAACATTCAAGATGGTGTCGCGCAGGGTCGGTTTCAAGTCTGTCGCATGATTGCGTTGACATTCTTTTAACGCGCACAGACAGCAATGTCAGCGACATGTCAGTGCACTCACGCACATGGGACGTTTGTTTCAACCTCGCAGAAGCGTGATCAGACCCGCCATGTCCTCCGGCATGTCCGCCTCAAACCGCAGCGGCGCGCCGGTGACGGGGTGCACGAACCCCAGAACCGCCGCATGCAGCGCCTGCCGGTCAAACGCGGCCACGGCGTCCAGCGCGGCATCGCTCACCGATCCTTTCGCCAGCTTGCGCCGCCCGCCATAAACCGGATCCCCCAGCAAACCGTGCCCCGCATGGGCCATGTGGACCCTGATCTGATGCGTCCGCCCCGTCTCCAGCCGACACTCCACCAAAGACACCGTCGGCGGCGTACCGAACGTCTCGACCACCCGCACGCGCGTGATGGCGTGCTTGCCATGCCCAAAGAACACAGCCTGCTTTTGCCGGTCCGTCTTGTGACGCGCAAGATCGCTGGTGATCCGGATCACCGCGCCCGGTTCCATCGACACGCCCCGCACCCCGCGCAGACGCGGATCGCCCACATCCGGGTGTCCATAGACCAGCGCCGCATAAACCCGCTCCACGCTGTGCGCTGCGAACTGCTCTGCCAACCCGTGATGCGCCCGGTCCGACTTGGCCACCACCAAAAGCCCGCTCGTATCCTTGTCGATCCGGTGCACGATTCCGGGCCGCCCGACCCCGCCAACACCGGACAGCTTTCCCCCGAAATGATGCAAGAGCGCATTGACCAGCGTGCCCCCCGGCGTGCCCGGCGCGGGATGCACCACCATTCCCGCAGGCTTCATCACGACGATCAGATCCTCGTCCTCATAGCGCACGTCCAGAGGCAGGTCTTCGGCCACGATATGGCTTTCCACCACCTCTGGCAGGGCAACCGCGATCACATCCCCCTCGGCCACCCGCGCCTTGGGATCGTCCAGCACCACGCCATCGCGCGACACCGCCCCGTCCGCGATCAATCGCGCCAGCCGCGTCCGCGACAGGGCCGCCGCCTCTGGCACGTCCCGCGCCAAGGCCTTATCAAGACGCGCAGGCGGTGATGCGCCGATGATGACGCTCAGAATGGGATCAGACATGGACAACGCCCCCGAAGATCAGCTTCCCGAACCTGCGAACCTGCGCTTCCTGCGACGGTTGGTGACGGTCCTGACGGCTGTGATGATTGGCGGCGTCATACTCATCACGTCCCTGATTGTCATCCGCTACAATCAATCCGCCGCCCCTTTGCCCGACACGATCACCCTGCCCGACGGCACAACCGCCACCGCCTTCACCCAGGCCCGCAACTGGTACGCCGTGGTCACCGAGGACGATCAAATCCTCATCTTCAGCCGTGACAGCGGAAACCTTTTGCAGACCATTCAGATCGAAGCCTCACAGGGGACCATGTCCGGCCAGTAGATGGCGCATGCCACAAGACTGTTGCCAAGTGCGCTGGCACGCGGCTACGCTGAACGCTTCAGATGCCCCGGACGCAAAGGAACACCCAATGTCTTGGAGCGATTTGCACGGTGGCCAGACCGTATACGGAAAACGAATCCACAAAGTTGACAACCTTGGCGGCATGAACGGTTTGCCCAGCCAAACTGTCCTCGCCTCCATGTTGGACAAAGCGCAAGGACTTGACCTGAAAGCGACAAATTCGGGAATGAGCTTCACATATTGCCGTGTCGCCGTTGTTTCAGGTGCAGCGCAGTTTCAAAAAGCGACCAGCATCGTCGACAAGATCAGCAAACCCGCCGCGATCTGCTACGAAGACCGCAATTTCCCGGTAGAGCTTGATCCGGGCCACATCCTGATCCGGCAAAATGTAGCGCCATGTACCCGCTGCCGCGCGTCATTCAGAGGTTGGGCAAAACAGCGCAACTGCACGATTATCGTGGCTGGTGACCAGGGATACGACGCGTCCGCCGACAATACCGTGTTCATCTTCTCACCAACCGGTGCCGTCTATCAGTGGTACTGAGACAACGTCCGTTTCTTCAAAAGAAGGTGGTACCGACACCCCGGCTCGAACGGGGGACCTCTTGATCTCTGAGCAACAGGTCCGCTGGGAAAGTCGGACAGATCACCGGCGGACCGCAATGTCCATGTTCAGCGAGTTCTAAAATGGCCGAACCTGCCGCCGGTGCGATGGCCCGATCTCGACCGCCAAAGCTCTAACAGCGCAATATCGCAGCAAGGCGTGCGACCAAGCGGCCTATGTCGTGCGCCGGACCCGCGCGTGGCGGCTGTTGTAGATCGTGGAGACCATTGAAAATCAGGCTGCGGCAAAGTTCTGATTCATGAATGCGAGCCCGTTTCTCGCTCAATCGTTTCCTGAACCGTTATCGTTCTCGGGGTTTGGCTTGCTTCCACTCAATACTTCGCGGTCCTCCTGAAGGAAATTCCCTAGCTTGCCGAGACCAAATCCACCGCCCTGCGACTCCGTGCGGACAGCTTGTCCCCATCCATTTTTTGCGCCGAAAGCGTCTTGTGCAACACCGATCTGGTTGCTGACGAATTCGCCGTTTCTTCCGGGATTATCTGGTGAGCCCGCAACAGCAGTCCCGGCTCCAAACGACGCACAAACAGCAATAAACAACAGATCTCGCATGTTCTCCTCCCTGTCGATTGTGCTGATGTCATAGCAAATTTTCGCAACTTTGTCATTTCGAAGTCGGAATGAGTGTTCAACGTGAGAATTGAACGGCCCGGTCCGGTGCCCGAACATGGACGCAGGAGGACCGACACATGACAGAAGAACAGAAGATCCAATTCCTGCTGCGGGCCTATAAGCGGGGCGTTCCCATGCTGCGGGCCTACAGGATTTTGCAGCGCAAGCCGGTCCGGCGGTGACGGCTTGCCGAGGAATACGACGCCGCGCAAAAGCGGGGGGAGGTTAAGCGCAACGGCGGAGATCGCACTGTCGACGTTCCCAACAGTGCTGACATTGGCCTTCGCCGTGACGAAATCCACGACGCCCGCAAGCTGCGGGACGCGGAGCGGGAAGCGCCGGGATGGAGTTTCTCGGGGGGCCGATTCACGTCAGACTGTTCCCCCAGCGTTCCACAAAAACGCGCGAAACCCTGACGCCACCTTCGCGACCTACGTCTAACATTCTGATTTTGAAGGGGTTTTAT
>CAYZAD010000297.1:0-3685 GCA_964476315.1 uncultured Rhodobacterales bacterium | reverse complement strand
ACCCGGGAACAGCTTTGGCAATGTCGACAATGTTGCGTCATTGGCAATGTAGGCCGATGTAAAGAGCAGCGCCGCTTCCTTCTGGTGCAGATCGGCAAGCTCTGCCTCTAGGCGCTTGTGATAAACGGTTGTGCCAGAAATGTTGCGCGTCCCGCCCGAGCCCGCACCCGTTGCATCAAGCGCTTCGTGCATTGCGGCCAGAACGACAGGATGCTGCCCCATGCCAAGGTAGTCGTTGCCGCACCACACCGTGATGTCCTGCTCTGTCCCGTCCGGCTTGCGCCAGACGGCATGGGGGAACTGCCCCTTGCGGCGTTCAATGTCGATGAACGTCCGGTAGCGCCCTTCTTCGTGCAAACGGTTCAGGGCTTCGTCAAGTTTGGCAGTATAGCTCACCGGCGTCTCCTTTTGGTCCACGATCTCATCGACTTGACAGCCCGTCGCGGCCCCGAAATTCAGCTTTAGAATGGATATAGATTGCATCCATTGATGACAATGTTTCTAGGTAACGACGAACGGTCGCAGCCTTGATCTGAATCAACTCAATGTCGGCGTTCAGGCTCAGACGGCAAAAAACTGCATTTTGCAGTCAGGTTTCCTGACATCGCGCGCGTTGCGACGTGCGAGGCACATGCAGCAGATACCGCTCTGGACAGTGCCAGATGCACTGATAGGGTCCGCTCAAACACCCTATCGGAGAATGACGATGTCCCTTGATCCCGTGCTTGCCCGTATTGATTCCGACCTCGACACCAGCATCGAGCGCCTCAAGGACCTTCTGCGTATCCCGTCCATTTCGACCGACCCGGCCTTCAAGGCCGATTGTGACCGTGCCGCCGACTGGCTGGTGGATGATCTGAAATCCATCGGCGCAGACGCCTCCAAACGCCCGACACCGGGGCACCCGATGGTGGTGGGCCATATCGACGGGCCCGGCCCGCACCTCTTGTTCTACGGGCATTATGATGTGCAACCGGTTGATCCGCTTGACCTGTGGGACCGGGACCCCTTTGATCCGCAGGTCGAGGACACGCCGAACGGGCGCGTTCTGCGCGGGCGCGGAACGGCAGACGACAAGGGCCAGTTGATGACATTTGTCGAAGCGTGCCGCGCATGGAAGGCCGAGCACGGCTCCCTGCCCTGCAAGATCACCTTCTTCTTCGAAGGCGAAGAGGAATCAGGTTCGCCCTCGCTGATCCCGTTTCTCAAGGAAAACGCAGACGAGCTGAAATCCGACATCGCACTGATCTGCGATACCGGCCTCTTTGACAGCCGGGTTCCCGCCATCACGACGATGCTGCGCGGGCTGTTGGGTGAAGAGGTGACGATCACCGGCCCGAACAAGGACCTTCATTCAGGCATGTTCGGCGGCGCGGCGATGAACCCGATCCGCGTTCTGGCACGGATCATCGCCGCGCTGCACGATGACAGCGGCAAGATCACCGTGCCGGGCTTCTATGACGGTGTGCCGGACCTGCCAGATGAACTCCTGGAGCAATGGGAAGGGTTGGGCTTTGATCACAAGGCCTTCCTCGACGGTGTCGGTCTGAGCCAGCTGGCCGGCGAAGCCGGGCGCAGCGCGCTCGAAATGCTGTGGTCGCGCCCGACCTGCGAGGTCAATGGCATTGGCGGCGGCTACCAGGGCGAAGGGTTCAAGACGGTCCTGCCATCGCAGGCCAGCGCCAAGATCAGCTTTCGGCTGGTCGGAACGCAGGATCCGCACGCGATCCGCAAAAGCTTCCGCGACATGGTAACTGCGATGGTTCCGCCCGATTGCAGCGTGACGTTCAAGGAACACGGCGCGTCACCGGCATCGGTCATGTCCATCGACAATCCGGCCTTCGACACGGCACGCCGCGCCTTGAGCGACGAATGGCCGGACGAAGCCGCGTTCATTGGCAGCGGCGGATCAATTCCTGTGGCGGGATATTTCCAAACCCTGCTTGGCACGGAATCGATGTTGATCGGATTCGGCAAGGATGACGACCAGATCCACAGCCCGAACGAAAAATACGACATCGAAAGCTTCCACAAGGGCACCCGCAGTTGGGCGCGCATTCTCGATGCCCTCAGCAACCGCGGGGATTGTTGAAAAAGCAGTGTATTTGGGCGTCCGGAGCCTGCATTTTTTCCGCTTTTCCATCGGCGCGACGCAAGTCAACCGCATTGTTAACACAATTGGAAAGGATTGGTTAATGCATGAGAAGGGCGATCCGAAAACAGACCCGAAATGACTTTGAAAGGCGCGTCCAACGCCTTGATCCGCGCTTTGCGGCCATGAAGCCGTCAGCACGGGTCGAGCAGAAACCGTGGGAGCCCCCGCGCAAGACCGCTTTCAAGAAAGAGAGCCCGTTCCTCATGACGGGCCTTGGCATGATCCTGGCCATGTCTGCGCTTTTTGCCATCACCTATCCCGATGCGTTCAGAACGCTTCTGCTGCAATCGGGCTGGCCGGCGCAGTTCCTGGGGTATGCCATGAACGGCGCGGCCATCATCAGCGTCGGGCTGATGTTCTTGCTGTTCGGCAACGTGGTGCGCATCTTCAATCCGAATGCCACCGGACGATGGAATGCCGGGGGACTTGTGGTTGGCGGACTGGCCGGTGTGATGGCCTTCAACCTTCCCGCAACCTATGTCGAAGCCAGCTATGCCATGCTGGGGATCTCAAGCGCGACCGACGTGCTGGACTTCGCGCAGGAACGCACGCTCCAATTCGCGAATATTGACTGGGCCAGCGTTGTGATGGTTTCCTCCTCTGCGAAATGATCGCGCAGTCCACGTTCGAAACACCAGACGGCCAAACCATCGCCTACGAGGTCACGGGAAACGGCCCTGCCCTTCTGCTGTTGCACGGGTTCCCGCAGACCCGTGCAATGTGGCGGCCGCTGCTGTCCGCGCTTGGTGCAAGGTTCACCACAATCAGCGCGGATCTGCGCGGATACGGCCACAGTTCGAAACCCCGCACGATGGAGGAGATGAGCTTTCGCAACATGGCCCAGGACATGCGCATGCTGATGCAGCATCTGGGTCACCCGCGCTTTCATGTTGCGGGCCATGATCGTGGCGCCCGCGTGGCACATCGCCTCACGCTGGATCACCCCGACGCGGTGGCGACGCTGACCGTCATGGACATCGTCCCGACGGAACACCTGCTCAGTCACATGACGACGGATATTGCCAAGGCTTATTACCACTGGCTGTTCCTTGCGCAGCCTCATCCCTTTCCGGAAACCATGATCGGCCATGATCCGGACGCGTTCTTTGAACGCTGCCTTTTGGGTTTCGGCAAGGCCAGCCTGACCGATTTCCAACCCGATCTGTTGGCCGCCTACCGCGACAGCTGGCGCAACCCGGATTGTATTCGCGCCATGTGCCACGACTACCGCGCCGCGATCGAGGTCGACTGGGGTCACGACAAGGCCGATCTGTCGCGACGCGTGACCTGCCCTGCCCTTGTTCTTTACGGCAAGGATGGTGCCATGGCGCGTCTGCTTGACGTGCCGGCGACTTGGAAACCCCGTCTGGACAGCATGGAGCACGCGGCCATCGAAGGCGGACACTTCTTTCCGGATCAATCCCCGACGGACACGCGGGACGCCCTGCTGGCATTCCTTGAAAAACATCGCTGACAGGGGAAAATGGCGCGGTTGACGGGGCTCGAACCCGCGACCCCCGGCGTGACAGG
>CAYZAD010000296.1:0-3708 GCA_964476315.1 uncultured Rhodobacterales bacterium | reverse complement strand
CGCTGCCGACGCTCTGGAATGCCGAGGACCGGTTCCGCAAATCCTACCTGTCGCATTTCCCCGGCTATTACGAGACCGGCGATGCGGGCATGATCGACGAGGATGGATACCTCTACATCATGGCGCGCACCGATGACGTGATCAACGTCGCGGGCCACCGCCTGTCGACGGGCGGCATGGAAGAGGTTCTGGCCTCGCATCCGGACGTGGCAGAATGCGCGGTGATCGGCGTGACCGACCAGCTCAAGGGCCAGTTGCCCATGGGATTTGTCTGCCTGACCACCGGTGTGAACCGCCCGCATGACGAGATCACCAAGGAATGCGTGAAGCTGGTGCGCGACAAGATCGGCCCGGTGGCGGCGTTCAAGCTCTGCGCCGTGGTGGACCGCCTGCCCAAGACCCGGTCGGGCAAGATCCTGCGGGCGACGATGGTCAAGATTGCCGACAGCGAAGAGTTCAAGCTGCCTGCAACCATCGACGATCCGGCCATCCTCGACGAGATCAAGGTGGCGCTTCAGGGCATGGGCTACGCCAAAGGCTGATGCCGGGGCCGGATGCGTCAGCGCATCCGGCTTTTCCGTTGACGGAAAAGCACGCACCCGCAACACGGGGGGCAAGGCCTGTGCTTTCGACGCGGGGTGGCGGTTTACACCCACCCGCTTTCGCAGCACTCTTGGCGGTCTGTAAGACAGGAGACCGCCATGACCCGACCCATCGTGTATCACATCCCCGTCTGCCCGTTCTCACAACGCCTGGAAATCATGCTGGCGCTGAAAGGGCAGCGCGATGCGGTGGAATTCCGCGTGGTCGACATCACCAAACCGCGTGATCCGGAGCTGTTGCGCAAGACGCGCGGCACCACCGCGCTGCCGGTTCTCGAATTGCCGGATGGGCGCATCCTCAAGGAAAGCCTTGTCATCCTCGACTATCTCGATGCCACCATCGGAGAGACAGCGCTGCGCCAATCCGACCCCTACAGGCGGGCGGTCGAACAGATGCTGATCGCGCGCGAAGGGCCATTCACCATGGCAGGGTATCTTTTTGTCATGAACCAGGATCCGGACGCGCGCGATCAACATCGGGACAAACTCTTGGGCCTGTACCGCGACATTGACGGCTTTCTGACCGAGCACGCGCCGGATGGCCCATGGCTGCACGACGGGTTCGGACTGGCCGAGGCGGTGTTTACCCCCATGTTCATGCGCTTCTGGTTCCTCGAGTATTACGAGAGCTTCAGCCTGCCAGAGACCGCTGAATATGCGCGTGTGCGCCAATGGCAGGAGGCCTGCCTTGCGCATCCGGCGGCACAACAGGTCAGCCGCGAAGAGATCGTGAAGCTGTATTACGACTATGCCCTGGGCGCCGGAAACGGTGCCCTGCCCGAGGGGCGGCAGGTGTCGAGCTTTGCCTTTGAACCGGATTGGAAAACACGCCCCTGGCCACCCGCAAACAAATATGATGGCACAGCGTCGGACGCGGCCCTGGGCCTGGTCGCCGCCTGAACACCCCGGATCAAAGAGACGGTCAAACAGAAAGGGCGCCCGTAAGGCGCCCCATCCAATCGTCCTTCGTGTCTGCGATCACTCGTCTTCAGAGATGCTCAGCGCGACGAACCGTGGGTCACCACCGCGGCGGACCAGCAGCAGGATGGACTTGCGTCCGGCCTCGCGCGCTTCCTCGATCCGGTCCTCCAGGTCGCTCAACGCGAGAACCTGTGTCTGCCCGGCCTCGGTGATGACATCGCCTGCGCGCAGGCCTTTCTCGAACGCTTCAGAGGTTTCATCCACGTCCATGACAGCCAGTCCCCGGGCGCTTTCCGGCAGTTCCAACTGTTCGCGGATCTCGGCAGTCAGCGGGCTGAGCGTCAGGCCCATGAGGTCCATCGACTGCGGGGTCTCTTCTTCCGGCCCGGGCTGCGACGCCGGTACAGCGCTTTCCGCCTCTTCGCGGCGCCCCAGAGTTACCAGCAGGGTCTGCGTCTCACCATTGCGGTTGACCACCACGCGGACAGCCTTGCCCACTTCGGTGTTGCCAACCTGGCGCACAAGGCCACGCGTGTCTTCGACTTCACGCCCGTCAAAGCTGATGATCACATCGCCCGCTTCCATACCCGCTTCCATGGCCGGGCCTTCCGGCACGTCGGACACCAATGCGCCCTTGGCTTCGGCCAGCCCCAGCGCGTCAGCCACATCCTCGGTCACGTCCTGGATGCGCACGCCCAGCCAACCCCGGCGGGTTTCGCCGAATTCCTGCAACTGGTCGACAACGCGTGTGACGACATTGGACGCCATCGAGAAGCCGATCCCAATAGAGCCACCATTCGGCGACAGGATCGCCGTATTCACACCGATCACTTCGCCATCCATGTTGAACAACGGCCCCCCCGAATTGCCGCGGTTGATGGCGGCGTCGGTCTGGATGTAGTCGTCATAGGTGCCGCTCAGCGCGCGGTTGCGGGCAGAGACGATCCCGGCCGAGACCGAAAACCCCTGACCCAGCGGGTTGCCCATGGCCATCACCCAGTCACCGACACGGGCGGTGTCGCTGTCACCGAAGCTGACAAATTTCAGCGGCGTTTCACTTTCCACCTTGAGCAGCGCAATGTCGGTATTCGGATCGGTGCCGACAACGGTCGCAGGCAGTTCGAACCCTTCGAAGAATTCGATCAGCACCTCGTCCGCGCCTTCGATCACGTGGTTGTTGGTGACGATGTAGCCGTCTTCCGAAATGACGAAACCCGAACCCAGCGCCGAAGACCGGCGCGGACGGTCGCCCTGCCCGCCGCGATCCTGGAATTCGCGGAAGAAGTCCTCGAACGGGGAACCTTCCGGCACGATGCCCTGCGGGCCGGTCCGGCCTGCAACAGTGGTCGATGTCGTGATGTTCACCACCGATGGGCTGATCTGTTCCGCCAGATCGGCAAAGCTTTCACGCGCTTGCGCCATCAGGGATTGTGCGACGATAAGAATGATCGACAGCGAGGTCAGCCAGAACAGCCGCAATGGCGTGGCGCGCTCCTGATCGATTGCGATTGCCTGTGATGTCACGGGAAACTCCTTCGTGTTGGGTGGCGGGACCTGCCCGTCACCAGTCGTTCATGTGGTTAATGTAGGTGCGCGCGCGCAACACGCAAACAGGAAAACCGGCGATCAAGGCCTTGTGAGTTGAACGTGATAAACCCCTTCGAAAACCGCGCACTCAAAACGCATTCAAGACCCACATCATGGCTATGCCGGTCGCGATCGACGTCACCCCGATCAGGCGACGCATATCAAGAGGCATCAGGCGCATGGCCTCCAGCATGCGTTCGATAAGCGAAGGGGCCAGCGCATAGGCCAGCCCCTCGATTATCAGCACCAAGGCAAGTCCGTGGATGACCGTTTCGATCAATTCCCGGCTCCTGCACCCGTTTCGGTGTCGGTCTGGTCGTCCTGCGGCACCGGGGCAGGCTCGGCCCGGGGCAGTGCGATCCGTGCCGCGTCTTCGGGCGAAATCCCGCCACCTGCACCATCGGCAGATTTCAGGAAGTTGAAGAACTCGCTGTCCGGCGCCATCACGAAGGTCGAATTCTCGCCCTGCAGCGACCGCTGATATGCCGTCAGGGAGCGGTAGAATTCAAAGAACTCCGCATCCTGGCTAAACGCGGTGGCAAAGATGTTGTTGCGGCGCGCGTCCGCTTCACCGCGAATGATCTCGGCCTGGCGATTG
>CAYZAD010000295.1:0-3792 GCA_964476315.1 uncultured Rhodobacterales bacterium | reverse complement strand
CGAGGGCACGGCGCGGTTCAACGGCGAAAAGACGCTGGCCCTGCAGGTGGTCAAACGCAAGGGCTTCAACCTGATCGACACGGCAACGCTGGTCAAAGAGGAAGTGGCCGCAGCCGAAGCCAGCTGGCCAGCGGAACTGCGCGCCGCGGTGACGGTCGGCAGCTCAAACGACCAGTCGCGGATCGTGGACAGCATGGTCAGCCAGCTGGAAGGCTCTGTGCTGACAGCGGTGGCGCTGGTGATGATCGTTGTTCTGGCCGCACTGGGCCTGCGCGCGGCGCTGCTTGTGGGCTTTGCGATTCCGACCTCGTTCCTTTTGTGCTTTGTCTTCCTGTCGGTCATGGGCGTGAGCATTTCGAACATCGTGATGTTCGGCCTGATCCTTGCCGTGGGCATGCTGGTCGACGGGGCCATCGTCGTTGTCGAATACGCCGACAAGCGCATCAAGGAAGGCTCGGGGCCGATGCATGCCTATGTGGAGGCGGCAAAGCGGATGTTCTGGCCCGTCGTCAGTTCGACCGCCACCACGCTCTGTGCATTCCTGCCGATGCTGTTCTGGCCGGGTGTCCCGGGCGAGTTCATGGGCATGCTGCCGGTCACGCTGATCTTCGTGCTGTCGGCCTCGCTTGTCGTGGCGCTGGTCTATCTTCCGGTCATGGGCGGTGTGACCGGGCGCTTCTCGCGCATGCTGGACAACGCCTCGAACAAGCTCAAGACCGGCTTGCCCTGGGTTGCGCGCGCCGCGATGGTGCCTTTTGTTCTGGCCATGCTCTTTTTCGGGGCGATGATGCTGCTTGAACCGGGGTTCCTGTTCCCACCGATCGGCGACGGCATCGTGGGGCATCTGCCGGGGATCGCGCTGTTCCTGATCGGCTCTGTTCTGGCGTCGATCGTGCTGGATGCCGCGTCGATCAGTTGGAAACGCACGCGCGTGGACGGTCGGCGCCGCCGCACCCTGTTCGGCCACTTCATCAAGCTCATCGCGGGCAACCCGGTCATGCCATTGGTCGCGGGGGCTGCCGTGCTGGGCTTTGTGGTCAGCGTGTTCATGTATTTCGGCGAAAACAACAACGGCGTGGAATTCTTTGTCGAATCCGAACCGGAACAGGCGGTCGCCTATGTGCGCGCCCGTGGCAACCTCAGCCTTGGCGAGAAAGACGCATTGGTGCGCCGGGTGGAGGATATCGTTCTGGCCCATCCCGGCGTGATCAACGCGTTCTCCTTTGCCGGTGATGGTGGTCTGAACACCGACGCGAGCGGTGCCGCGATTCCCGGTGACACCATCGGGCAAGTGCAGTTCGAGACCATTCCCTGGGAAGACCGCGCAGACCGGCCCGATCTGGACGGCGACCTGATCATTGCAGAGCTTGGCAGGCAGGCCTCCCTGCTTCCCGGGATCGAGGTCGAGATCAAGGGCCTTGAACAAGGTCCCGCCAGCGGCAAACCCGTGCATCTGCGGCTCAAGGCCGACGATTGGGACGTGCTGCACAACGCGGCAGAGACCGCGCGTCAACAGTTCGAAGCGACGCCGGGTCTGACCCTGATCGAAGACAGCCGCCCCCTGCCCGGCATCGACTGGCAGATCGATGTCGATGTCGAAAAGGCCGGGCGCTATGGGGCGGATGTGGCCACCGTGGGCGCGATGGTTCAACTGGTCACACGCGGCATCTTGCTGGACACCATGCGGGTGCCCAGCTCTGACGAGGAGATCGACATCCGCGTCCGCCTACCAGAGGAAGACCGGTTCCTGTCGACGCTTGACACGTTGCGTGTCCGGACAGCAGACGGGCTGGTGCCGCTGTCGAATTTCATCACCCGGCAGCCCGTGGCCAAACTGGCCGAAATCAACCGCGTCGACCAAAAGCGCTATTTCGACGTCAAGGCGGATGTTCTGACCGGCCTTTCCAAAGTCGTCGTGTCCGGTCCTGACGGGGCTGAGACCACCATGGCGATTGTCGAAGCCACCGAGGCCGGGGGCATCACCGCCCCTAACGGCACGCAATACAGCCTGTTCGACGCAACCGGCGACATGTCCGCGGACAGCGTGCAATCGTCTATTGACGACGGTGCACGGCTTGTTCCCATCAACGCCAATGAACGCATCGCCGTCCTGACCAGCTGGCTGGACACCAACCCGCTGCCCGGGGTGAGCTGGGAATGGACTGGCGACCAGGAGGAACAGGCCGAAAGCCAGGCCTTCCTGGGTCAAGCCTTCGGCGCCGCGCTGGGGTTGATGTTCATCATCCTGCTGGCGCAGTTCAACAGCTTTTACAACGCAGCACTTGTGCTTTTGGCCGTGGTCCTGTCGACGACGGGTGTGTTGATCGGGATGCTGGTCATGGACCAGACCTTTTCGATCATCATGACCGGGACGGGAATTGTCGCCTTGGCGGGGATCGTGGTGAACAACAACATTGTCCTGATCGACACCTATCAGGAATATGCGCGCTACATGCCCCGGATCGAAGCCATCGTGCGCACGGCAGAAGACCGCATCCGCCCGGTGCTGCTGACCACGATCACCACGATGGCGGGCCTTGCGCCGATGATGTTCGGTCTCAGCCTGGACTTCTTCGGCGGCGGCTATTCGATCGACAGCCCGACGGCGCTTTGGTGGAAACAACTGGCAACCGCCGTGGTCTTTGGCCTGGGCATCGCAACCGTGCTGACACTTGTCTTTACGCCATCGATGCTGGCGCTGCGCGTCTGGACGACGACCTATGCGCTGTGGCTGTTCCGTCTTGTTGCGCGCCTCGGTGGCGGTCGGACCAGCCGTGCGGGACGGGACTGGGCGCTGCAACGCGCCGCGCGACAGGTCCAATCGCCGACGATCCTGTGGGAAGAGGATGAGTCCACACCGACCGAATACGAGGACGTTCAAACCGGCGCGCCGAAACTGGAGGACCTCAAGAAAGTGCTGCAACGGACGCGCGCCAACGTCACCGAACCGCCCGTTCAGGCAGCCGAGTAATCCACCTCAGGACATAACCGAAGACGCGTTTGGACTGCCGATCAACGGCAGTCCGAAGGCTGCTTGTTCAGGCCGCCTCTTCGTCCTGCATCTGGCGGTGCCACAGCGTCGCGTAGCGTCCGTTGCGGGCAAGAAGGCTGTCATGGGTGCCTTCTTCGACCACCAGCCCGTTTTCCAGAACCACGATGCGGTCTGCATCTGCAATGGTCGACAGGCGGTGCGCGATGGTGATCACCGTGCGCCCTTCCCCGGCGCGTTTCAGCGCCCCCTGGATCGAAGCCTCGGTTTCGGAATCAAGCGCCGATGTGGCCTCGTCGAGGATCAGGATCGGCGGGTTCTTGAGAAGCGTCCGGGCGATCCCGACGCGTTGTTTCTCGCCTCCTGACAGCTTGAGTCCGCGTTCACCGACCATGGTGTCGTAGCCATCCGGCAAGGACAGAATGAAGTCGTGAATACGCGCCGACTCGGCCGCGGCCACGATCTCGGAATGGCTGGCATCGGCCCGACCATAGGCAATGTTGTAGCGGATGGTGTCGTTGAACAGCACCGTGTCCTGCGGCACAACGCCGATGGCCGCATGCAGACTGGTCTGAGCCACATCCCGCACGTCCTGACCATCAATCTTCAACGCCCCGCCGGTCACATCGTAGAACCGAAACAACAACCGCCCGATGGTGGATTTCCCAGACCCCGTCGCCCCGACTATGGCGACGGTCTGCCCCGCAGGCACCGACAGCGACACCCCTTTGAGGATCTCACGCTCCGGGTCATAGCCGAAACGCACATCCTGCAGGGTCACCTCGCCTCCATTGACCCTCAGG
>CAYZAD010000294.1:0-3793 GCA_964476315.1 uncultured Rhodobacterales bacterium | reverse complement strand
GTGGTCTGGGCCTGGGACCAGATCAAGGACAGCCGCAACTTCAAGTAGGCGCTGTGCCGTGTCTGTCCGAAAGGTCGGATGCTCGTGAACTCAAAAAGCCGGGGCGATGGCACAGCCCCGGCTTCTTCTTTTTCCAAATATGCAGACGCAGCGGCGGCCTCAGAGCACCTCGTCCAGAACGGTGGTGAGACGCTTCACCGTGCCGTCAACGTCATACAGCTTGTCGAGGCCGAACAATCCGAGGCGGAAGGTGCTGAACTCGGGCGGCTCGTCACATTGCAGCGGAACACCTGCGGCAATCTGCATGCCGTGCGCGGCAAAGGCGCGGCCGGATTGGATTTCGGGGTCCTGTGTGTAACTGACGACAACGCCGGGCGCGCCATAGCCATCGGCTGCAACGGATTGGATGCCGCGCGCCTTGAGTGTGGCACGCACCGCGTTTCCAAGCGCCCATTGTGCGTCTTTGAGCTTATCAAAACCGTAGTCCCGGGTTTCCAGCATTGTATCGCGGAACGCCTTGAGACCGTCCGTCGGCATGGTCGCGTGATAGGCGTGGCCGCCATTTTCATAGGCCTGCATGATCTGGTGCCATTTCTTGAGATCGACGGCAAAGCTGTTCGATGCGGTCTCTTCCATCCGGGCGACAGCGCGCTCGGACAGCATC
This sequence comes from uncultured Rhodobacterales bacterium, assembly GCA_964476315.1. Classification (GTDB taxonomy): domain Bacteria; phylum Pseudomonadota; class Alphaproteobacteria; order Rhodobacterales; family Rhodobacteraceae; genus Marivita. The sequence goes on along the minus strand of CAYZAD010000294.1, from coordinate 3,129 downwards.
ACGAGCCCCGCACATGGCGTGGCGGACCAGCCTTTTTGCGGCGCGGAAATCAGCACGTCAACGCCGGTCGCCTTCATGTCGACCCAGGCACAGCCGGATGCGATACAGTCCAGCACCATGAGCGCGCCCACCTCATGTGCGGAGTCGGCCAGCGCCTTGACATAGGCGTCGGGCAGGATGATGCCCGCGCTGGTTTCCACGTGGGGCGCAAAGACGATATCCGGTTTTTCCTCTAGAATGCGCGCGGTGACCTCTTCGATGGGCGCGGGCGCGAACGGGGCGAACACCTCGTTCCCGGTCTGACGCGCCTTGAGCACAACCGTATCGCCGCCGAACTGACCCGCATCGAAAATCTGGGTCCAACGGTAGGAGAACCAACCATTGCGGACGATCAGGCTCTTGGCCCCCTGCCCGAACTGCCGGGCAACCGCCTCCATCCCGTAGCTGCCCCCGCCGGGGACAAGCACAACCGCGTCCGCGTTGTAGACTTCTTTCAACATCCTGGAGATGTCGGTCATCACTTTCTGGAACGCGGCGGACATGTGGTTGAGCGAGCGATCGGTAAACACGACCGAGAATTCTTCGAGCCCGGTGGGATCGACGGTGTCGAGCAGTGCCATGGCATATCTCCCTGAGTTGCGTCTTGGGTATCGCGGTGGCGGGCCTTTGGCAAAGCCTGTTTCGCCTTTGACAGTCGCGGCCGATTGTCTCCCGGCCCAACCGCTGGACCGGTGCCTCAAGACAACACAGGTTAATATATATTGTTTCAGAAATGTGAAGATTTGACCGGGAGTCGCGGGTCGCGTAAGTATAAAAAGACCTGAAGACAGGGGCGACAGACCCCGAGGGACAGAGCACGCATGGCAACAACGTCGTTGTTGTTAAATGGTTTTAGCGTAGTTGGTGATCCTCAGACAACAAACTCGAACGCATCGAATGGCGGCGAATACATGTTGCATGATGCAACTGCGCTGTTCGAGGACAACGACATCGTGGTCTTCGTGGCCGAGAATGTCACGGTGGATGGCGTTCTGACGGACGACACGGAGATCACCTCGATCATCGTCTATGATAATGCCTTCGACTATTACAACGATATCGTCAAATTCACCTATACCGGCACGGCGGATGTGGATGTCGGGCGCCGGACCATGGGGGACCGGTATCTTGAAATTGATGCAAGCGGGCTGACCTCGTCCGATCCGGGCGCGCCGGTGCTTGGCACGATTTCAGCTATTGCCGGGGTGAACATTCTTGAAACGCTGGCCACGCAGAACGGACCGCTGGAAATCCCGACCAGCGAGGATATCGACCTCGACGGAGACGGGATCATCGATGGCGACGAGGCTGGCGATGGTGCGTTCTCATCGAGCGTTGCCGAGGGATTGGTCGTCATCTGCTTTGCCGCAGGCACGTTGATCGAGACACCAGACGGGCCACGTTTCATCGAGACGCTGAAAACCGGCGACCTGGTGACGACGTTGGACGCAGGCGCGCAGGAGATCCGCTGGATCGGACATGTGCGGGTGCCGGGTGACGGCGTGAACACGCCCATCCGGATCAGGCGCGGGGCGCTGGAGAATATCCGCGACCTTTGGGTGTCACCGAACCACCGGATGCTGGTGCGCGGATCGGACACGGAGTTGATGTTCGGTGAGCGCGAAGTCTTGGTTGCAGCCAAGCACCTTGTGAATGGCAGTACCATTTTGGAAGAGCCGCGTCCGATGATCGACTACTGGCACATTCTTTGCGAGGCACATCACCTTGTATTTGCCGAGGGCTGCGCGTCAGAGACGCTTTACCCCGGAGCCATGGCGCGTCAGAACCTCGAGGCGGCCGCCCGCGACGAGATGCTCGACCTGTTGCCGGAAACGGCTGATCTGACCATCGACGGGCCTACGGCACGATACACGCTGAAAAAGCACGAGGCGCTTGCGCTCATGACCGAAGCGGCCTGAGAACGCGGACATCGCGTCAAAGCGAAATGGCACTGCGCCGGCGCACCGCCTCAGCCGATGGGACCGGGCAGGCGTTCTTCTGACAGCAGCACGTTGGCGTCGATATTGCCGACCCCCGGCAAGGTCATGATCCGGCGGCGCAGCACCCGTTCGAAATCGGCAATGTCGCGGGCGACGACGCGCAGACGGTAGTCATAGGCACCAAGCACATGTTCGACCGTCTGCACCTCGGGGATTGCTGTCACGGCACGTTCGAAATCCTCAAGACTGACGCGGCCCTTGGTGGCAAGCTTGACACCAAGAAAAACGGTCACCGAAAAGCCCAGCGCCTGCGCGTCAAGATCAAGCCGATGGCCCCGGAACACACCTGCGTCCCTGAGCCGTCTCAGCCGCCGCCACGCCGCAGGCTGGCTCAGGCCCAGTTGACGGCCCAGCGCGCCGGCGCTGATCAGTGCATCAGCCGCCACCGCGCGGATCATCGCGCGGTCGATGTCGTCGAGGTCGATCATAGGGGAAGCGTTTCGTCGAATTTGACACGGGCCACATGCATCAGCGCTTCGATATCGGCGATATGCGGCAGGGTGAGGAGCTTGTCGCGGTAGACCTCCTGGTAATGCGCCATGTCCCGCGCGATGACCGAAAGGCGCGCATCGACCTGCCCAAGAAAGGTCTGCGCCTCGATCACCTCGGGCACCTTGCGGGCTTGGGCGAGGAATTCGTCAAAGGCACGCGGTTGCGTCTTGTCCAGTTGCACCCGCAACGACACTTCGACCGTGTAGCCCAGCGCGGCCCAATTGATAACGGCGCGCACGGCACGGATCACACCGGCCTCGCGCATCCTGTCGATACGCCGGGCGAGCGTGGTGGGTGTGACACCGGCCCTGTCGGCAAGGTCGGCAGTGGGCAAATCCGGGGCCGCCTGGAACTGGCGCAGGATTCGGAGATCGGTCGCATCAAGCATGAATTCTTCATATCATGGCCGAAACCCGAATGAAATTACCGGATTTTGGCAAAATCGTCAGGCGTTCGAAAACTCTCTGCAAGGAAATCCTTTAATGTCCGTCTCAATCGAAACGCACCTTAGGGAGGCAACCATGCGCGTTTATTACGACCGCGATTGCGACATCAATCTGATCAAAGACAAGAAAGTGGCCATTCTGGGCTACGGCTC
>CAYZAD010000293.1:0-3800 GCA_964476315.1 uncultured Rhodobacterales bacterium | reverse complement strand
GCATCGCCGAAGGATGCGCGCGGTCGGGCTGTGCGCTGATCGGGGGCGAGACGGCGGAAATGCCGGGGATGTATCCGGCGGGCGATTTCGATCTGGCGGGCTTTGCCGTGGGCGCGATGGAGCGTGGCACGGAATTGCCGGCGGGCGTGGCCGAGGGCGATGTGCTGCTTGGGCTGGCGTCGGACGGCATCCATTCGAACGGCTACAGCCTTGTGCGCAAGCTGGTCGAGGTGTCGGGCCTTGGCTGGGACGCGGACTGCCCCTGGGCGGACGGGTCCCTGGGTGCTGCGCTTCTGACGCCGACACGGCTTTACGTCAAACAGGCGCTGGCTGCGGTGACGGCGGGCGGCGTGCACGCGCTGGCCCATATCACCGGCGGCGGTCTGACCGAAAACCTGCCGCGCGTGTTGCCCGAGACGTTGGGGGCTGAAATCGATCTGACCTCCTGGACGCTGCCAGCGGTGTTCCGGTGGTTGGCCCAGACAGGCGGCATGTCAGAGGCCGAGATGCTCAAGACCTTCAATTGCGGCATCGGGATGATCCTTGCGGTCGATCCCGCGCGGGCCGACGCGATCACCACCGTCCTGTCAGAGGCGGGTGAAACGGTCACGACCCTTGGCACCGTGACCGGGTCGCCCGGAATGCGTTATCGCGGCGCGCTTTTGTGACCCTTCGCGTTGCGATCCTGATTTCCGGCGGCGGGTCAAACATGGTGTCGCTGGTGGATGACATGACCGGCGATCACCCGGCGCGTCCGGTTCTGGTGCTGTCGAACAGGCCGGATGCGGGTGGGCTGGAAAAGGCCAGGGCGCGCGGTGTGCCGACGGCCGTGGTCGATCATCGCCCGTTTGGCACCGACAGGGCCGGTTTCGAAACCGCGCTGAACGCGGTGTTGCACGAGGTCCGTCCCGATCTTGTCTGCCTTGCCGGTTTCATGCGGGTGCTGACCGAGGCGTTCGTGACCGAGTGGCAGGGCAAGATGCTCAATATCCATCCGTCGTTGCTGCCCAAATACAAGGGGCTGAACACCCATGCGCGCGCGCTGGCGGCGGGAGACCCGGAAGCGGGATGTTCGGTGCACGAAGTGACGGCGGAACTGGACGGCGGACGGGTGCTGGGACAGGCGCGCGTGCCGATCCTGCCCGACGATACACCAGACACTCTGGCCGCGCGCGTTTTGGTGCAAGAGCATGATCTTTATCCGAAAATCCTTCGCCGGGTGGCTTCGGGCAATCGATCCCGCCTCGACCTGCCTTGAAATGTGATGAACTTGTCCTAGGCAGCTTTGGGGTTTTCCGCTATCAGGGCTGTGGGGTGAAAGCGAACCAACGATAACGAACGACCCGAACTATGCACATCGTGACAACTACGGCAGACTTGGCCGCGTTTTGTGAACGCGCGGCGCAGCAGGATTATGTGACCGTCGATACGGAGTTTCTGCGGGAACGGACGTATTATTCGAAACTGTGCCTGATCCAGCTGGCCTATCGTGGCAATGGGACCGACGATGCCGTTCTCGTGGACCCCTTGGCCGATGGGCTGTCGCTTGCGCCGCTGCTTGACCTGTTTTCCAATCCGGACGTTGTGAAAGTGTTCCATGCAGCGCGCCAGGATCTGGAAATCTTTTATATCGATCATGGGGTTATCCCGAAACCACTGTTCGACACGCAGGTCGCTGCAATGGTTGCCGGGTTTGGTGAACAGGTGGGATATGAAACGCTGGTTCGGAAGATTGCCAAGCAATCGCTGGACAAGTCGTCCCGCTTTACGGACTGGTCGCGGCGCCCCTTGTCGGACAGTCAGAAGGTCTATGCGCTGGCCGATGTGACGCATCTGCGGGTGATCTATGAATTCCTGCGCAAACGGCTGGAAGAAACCGGGCGTGACAAATGGGTCGAAGAGGAAATCGCGACGTTGCTTGCGCCCGAAACCTATGTCACGCGCCCCGAAGACGCCTGGATGCGGGTCAAGACACGGTCCAATGCGCCAAGGTTTCTGGCCTTGATCAAGGAATTGGCGAAGTTCCGTGAGGCCTACGCACAGGAGCGTAACGTGCCCCGCAGCCGCGTGTTCAAAGATGATGCGCTGGTGGAACTGGCCTCCACCAAACCCAAGGACATGGCCGAACTGGGCCGGTCCCGGCTGCTGCTGCGCGAGGCCCGCAAGGGCGACATCGCCGATGGCATCCTGAAAGCCGTGCATCGCGCCCAAAGCCTGCCGAAAGAGCAGTTGCCGGTTGTCGAAAATGCACGGCAGACACCGCAGGTGAATCCCGCCTTGGCAGACCTCTTGCGCGTGTTGCTGAAAGCCAAGACCGAAGCCTCTGGCGTGGCGTCGAAACTGATCGCAACCGCGTCAGAACTGGACGCCCTTGCATCCGGCAAGCGTGACGTTGCCGCCCTGCGCGGATGGCGTCGGGAAGTGTTCGGTGAAGACGCGCTGCGCCTGTGCGACGGGCGCGTGGCGCTTGCCGCGAAGGGCAAGCAGGTTCAGATCATCGAGATCGGTTAACGCCGCACGGTGCGGGCGCTGTTTGCCCCGCGGACGGTGATCGTGCGGATGCCGCGCAGGTCCTGATCGGTGATCCAGGTGGCCACCGTGACCTGCCGCGCCCTTGGCCCGGTATTGCGTGGGCCCGGCGCTTGTAGGGCGCGCAGATCAAGCACAAGGGCATCCGCAGTGGTTGCGGCCTCATCCGGGATCAGACGCACGTCAAAAGGTCCGACCCGGCTCGCCTGACCTGTCGCACGGATGATGGCCCCGCCGGGGCGGCGTTCGACCAGCAATTCGGTGACATCGGCGATGGGACGGCCGGCAAACGCCTCGGGCTGGTTGTCGAAGAAGATCGAGGCGCGCCTGCGCGGAATCAGCGGGTTCACCTCGGCCTCTGCGGGGTTGAGCGCTTCGGGGTCAGGCTGACTGGAGCCGAACCAGTTGAACGGATTCAGACGCGATTCGTTGATCGCGGCGCAGCCGGTCAGCATCACGGTTGCGAGGATCATAAGCGTCGCGGGTTTGCGCATGGTCCATCCCTTTGCCTGTCTGATTAGGGCGTAACCGATTGCGGCGTCTTTGAAAAGCGCCATGCCGGGGCTGGACCTTCGATAGCGGGCTGCCTAGGTGTGCTGTCAGGTGTGTTCGAGACCGGAGGCAAAGATGGCCAGCCCTGAATTTGAGGAAATCGTCGAGGATTTCGAGTTTCTGGACGATTGGGAAGATCGCTACAGGATGGTCATCGAACTGGGCAAGGCGATGGAGCCTTTGCCGGACGCGCTCAAGGTGCCTGCGACCAAGGTTGAAGGCTGTGCCAGCCAGGTGTGGCTGCACCCGCAGATCGAAAGCGGTGCGGTGCATTTCGACGGCGAAAGTGACGCAATGATCGTCAATGGCCTGATCGCCGTGCTGCGCAAGCTCTATAACGGGTTGCCACCTTCGGAAGTGGCCGCCATCGATGCGCGTGCAGAACTGGGGCGGCTGGGATTGAATGATCACCTCTCGGCGCAGCGATCGAACGGGCTGCGGGCGATGATCGAGCGTTTGCAGGGCTTTGCGCGGGCATCTTCAAGCTGATCTGAGCGCCTTTGGCGCACAGGTACGGGCTTTTCGACCCTGCGGATTGCAAAGCCGCTTGGGGGCGCTGCCCCCAAACCCCCGAGGTATTTGAAGCCCAAAGAAGCCGGAATGGTCGTGGGGGTCCCGTCAGGAGTTGCCGTTGCCGGTAAAGCGCGCGGCGTCGGCGGCGGCCCGGCGGATCGCGTTCGATTTGTGCACGGTTTCCTGATATTCCGCTTCGGGATCGC
>CAYZAD010000292.1:0-3811 GCA_964476315.1 uncultured Rhodobacterales bacterium | reverse complement strand
CGCATCGCGTTCGAAGTCATCATCGAATCCGCGGCCGGAATTTCCCATGTCGAAGAAATCGCCGCCGCCTCCCCCCGCCTAGAGGCAATGAGCCTCGGCGCAGCGGATTTCGCGGCCTCCATGGGCATGCAGACCACCGGCATCGGTGGCACGCAGGACAACTACTACATGCTGCAAGGCGGGCAGAAGCATTGGTCCGATCCGTGGCATTGGGCGCAGGCCGCCATCGTCGCCGCCTGCCGCACCCATGGGGTGCTGCCGGTGGATGGCCCCTTCGGCGATTTCTCGGACGACGAAGGCTTCCGCGCGCAGGCACTGCGCTCGGCCACCCTTGGCATGGTCGGAAAATGGGCGATCCACCCCAAACAGATCGCCTTGGCCAACGAGGTCTTCACCCCGTCCGAAGAGGCCGTCACCGAAGCGCGCGAAATCCTCGCCGCCATGGAAGAGGCCAAGGCCAAGGGCGAAGGCGCCACCGTCTACAAGGGCCGCCTGGTCGATATCGCCTCGATCAAACAGGCCGAGGTCATCGTGCGCCAGTCCGAAATGATCGCCGCACAATAAGACATCTCTGAAGAACCGTCTGGCCGGTCAGGGCGTCGCGCAACGCCCTGATCCGCTCAATCTGTCTCAATCGAAACAGACGGCGCCCCGGGGGCCACGGTGACGCGCGTCCGCCCCCTGCGCCACACCGTGCGCCCAAGGGACGACGCGCTGTCATCCCGCACAAACCCGATATCCGCCAGAACATGCGGTGCCGTCAGGGCAAGGCGCGCGACATGCTGTTCAAAATGCGCGTTCATATCCGGTTCCCGACGCAACAGGGTGACTTTTTCAACCACCATCGCCAGCCACAGCCGTGGTGATGCGGCGCGAATACCCTCATCGGTCAGTGACACCATACCCCTATTTCCTTTGCCCTGAACGCTTTACAGTGCCAATATGCGCCGCGACACGGCCCATCCGCAAACCAAGTAATCCGACCCATTGGATAACAAAAACTGATCCTGACCATGGCCAGATTTCCGCCCCTGAACGCCCTCAGAGCCTTTGAAGCCGCCGCGCGTCATGGTGGGTTCATCGGCGCCAGCAACGAACTTCACGTCACACGCGGCGCGATCAGCCGTCATGTGAAAGTGCTGGAAGACCATCTGGGCGTTCCGCTCTTCGTGCGCCAAGCGCAAGGCGTACGCCTGACCGAGGCCGGCAAGCAGCTCCTGCCCGTTCTGACCGACGCCTTCGGACAGATCGCACGCGAAACGGAACGGCTGTCACGAACCGCGTCAGAACTGCGCGTGATCTGCCCGCCCGGCACCTCGATCAGGTGGCTTCTGCCCAAACTCGAAAGCTTCCACAAAGCCCACCCCGAAATCCGCCTGAAACTCACCACGGATTTCTATACGGACGGCGGGTTCGACCCCATCGATGCCGATATCGGCTTTTCCGTTACGAACTGGCCGAACCGCAGCCCTGATCTAAAGGTGCTGACCCTCTTTCCCACGCTGCTCACCCCGGCTTGCGCTCCGGGCTATCTGGACGAAAAGGCCCTGAAAACCCCCCAAGACCTCGCCCGATGTGCCTTGCTCCACGAAACCCGGTCACATGAGGATTGGATCGCCTGGGCCAACACATTTGCACCGAACGGGGTCGATCCGAAAACGGGACAGGATTTCCCCAATATCGACATGGCCACCAAGGCCGCCGTCATGGGGCTCGGCGTTGTCATGGCCGATCTGGTGCTCTGCCAAGAGGAATTGGCAACCGGCGCTTTGGTTGCGCCGTTTCCCGACCATGTGTGCCCGTCGCCTTTGGGCGGCATCTGTCTTTTGGGCGGTCCCGAGAAATGGGCCACACCCAAGGTCGCCGCCTTCACGTCCTGGGCCTATGCCGCCGCCCAACAGGATCGCGCTGCGGCGCAGGACATTCTCGCAAAGGCAAAGGTTCTGACACGAAAGGCGCAACCCGACGGCACGGATCAATCCGGCCAGTCCTTGCGCCCATGAACGCCGGTTTCATCCAGCAATCCCAACCGCTTGGCTTCGTAATAATAGCCGCGCGCATACCACATGACCGCTTCGGCCTCGTCCCCGTCCGACACCATCCAGGCCCCACGCAGGTAGCGCACGGCGTATTTCAGGTTGGTTTCCGCATCCAGCAGGTCGGACGGTTCCCCGCGAAACCCCATCGACCGCGCGGTCGCGGGCAGGATCTGCATCAGACCGTAATACGGCCCGTTGCGCGCCTCGGGACGATGCGTGCTTTCGCGAATGACCACGCGCTGCACAAGCGACACCGGCACGTCATTGCGCGCCGCGGCATCCAGGATCAGCGCACGCAATTCGGGCGTTTCATTGGGATATAGGTTACGGGACGAAACGGTCGCCACGTCCGGATCGGACGGCGCGACGGAACAGCCTGCAAGCAGCAGCGCAACACACAGAACAGACGACGCATGACGCAGAGTTTTCATGCGCCAGCCTTGCGACGAACTCCGCGCCAAGGCAATCCCGACGTGATCGCATCGGCAAGGCTTTGCTCAGTCCCGCCCGGTCAGGCGCGCTCGTCCTTGGGCGATCCCATCACCACGTATGACGTGATCGCGTTGACCTGCGGCAACACCCCCAGAACCTCTGTGTGAAAATGCTTGTAAGCCGCCAGATCCGCCGCCTCCACGCGCAGCAGGTATTCCACCGATCCGGTGATGTTGTGACACTCCCGCACTTCCGGACTGCGCGAAATCGCCTGCTCGAAGGCCTTCTGTGCGGCCTTGGTGTGCTGGCTCAGCCCGACAGTGACATAGGCGACAAAGCCGATCCCGGTCTTGTCCGGGCTCAGCACCGCGCGATACCCGGTGATCACACCACCCCGTTCAAGCGCCCCGACACGGCGCAGACAGGCGGACGGCGACAGCCCCACCTGCTCTGCCAGCGCCAGGTTGCTGATCCGGCCATCGCGCGCCAGAACACGCAATATCTGTCGGTCTATGTGATCTAACTCGCTCATATATTGCGTCATACTGCACCAATAGCAGCATATTCACAATCAATGAGCACACATCCCGTCACATATTGCGCCACATGACACCGGATCTTTTTCTCGCCCTCGCCAGCTTTGCCCTCGTCACCGTCATCACACCGGGCCCGAACAACCTGATGCTGATGACCTCCGGGGCCAATTTCGGCCTGCGCCGGTCGCTGCCGCATATGCTGGGGGTCGGGCTTGGCTTTCCGCTGATGATCGTGCCTGTCGGGCTCGGCGTCATGCAGATCTTCGACGCCTGGCCTGCCTCCTACACCCTCCTCAAGGTGCTGTCGGTGCTTTACATGCTGTATCTCGCATGGCGCATCGCCAATGCAGCTCCGCCCGATGGCACCCCCAAGGCGGGCAGCAAGCCGCTGTCCTTCCTGCAGGCCGCCGCCTTCCAATGGGTCAACCCCAAGGCATGGTCGATGGCGCTCGGCGCGATCACGCTCTACGCCACCGGGCGCGACATTGCCGCCGTGCTCTGGGTGGCGGGCACCTATGTCGCCATGGGCTGCATCTCCACCACCACCTGGACGGTCATCGGCCAGCAACTGCGCCGCCTCCTGAACCGCCCCAACCGGCTGCGCGTGTTCAACTGGGCGATGGCGGCATTGCTGATCACATCGCTCGTTCCGGTTCTGTGGACCTGACCCGGTTGCGATTGCAAATCCCCGCCCGGACGGCCATATAAGCCGCCAGCCACAGACATCAGGGCATCCGCTGACCATGACGAACTATCTCGATTTTGAAAAACCGCTGGCCGAGATCGAAGGCAAAGCCGAAGAGC
>CAYZAD010000291.1:0-3818 GCA_964476315.1 uncultured Rhodobacterales bacterium | reverse complement strand
GCGGTATCCGGTACGTCCTGCGCGACACTGCCCAGCAGGTTGGCAAAGATCGAACTTACATCCGCAAAGCCAAGGAAGAACGACATGGCCAGCGGCGTGACCACGAAATGGGCAAAGGACGCCCCCAGCAGGAACATCACCGGAGACGCGATCAGGAACGGCAGAAACGCGTTCTTTTCGTTCTTGTAGAGGCCCGGCGCAACAAAGCGCCAAAGCTGGTGCCCGATCACCGGGAAGGACAGCGCAAACCCGAACACCATGGAGATGCGGAACAAGGTGAACAGGTATTCCTGCGGAGACGTGTATTGCAGCGTCGGAGACGGATCACCCAGTTCGCGGAGCGTGGCCTCGATCGGACCCAGCAGGAACTGCAGGATCGGTTCGGCCACCACAAAGGCCAAGATGATGCCGATCAGAAAGGCGATGACGGACCGGATCAACCGCGTCCGCAACTCGGCCAGATGTTCGATCAGCGGGGCAGAGCTGTCTTCGATGTCGTCGGTGGAATTGCTCATGCCTTGTCCTCGGACGCAGCCGTATCTGGTGCAGGCGCAGCCTTTTCCATCTCGGCCAGTTTTGCCGCAGCTTCCTCGGCTTCGCGTTTCTTGCGCTCCGCCGCGGCCCGGGCCGCACTCAGTTCGATCTTGCGTTTCGCTTCCTGCCGCTCCGCACTCAGCTTTCCGGTGTGACTGGACGGGTCGATATCCGTCATGGATTTCGCCGCATCCTTTACACCGTCCATCGCGCTGCTCACCGGATTGGTCGCCGATTTGAAGGTCTGGGCCACGTCCCGGACACCGGCCTCATCCGCCGCATCGTTCATGGCACGGCTGAACTCCCGCGCCATGCCGCGCGCCTTGCCGACGAACTGCCCGACCCTGCGAAACAGGACAGGCAGATCCTTGGGGCCGACAACGATCAGCGCAACGATGCCGATCACCAGCAGCTCCGAGAAGCCCAGATCGAACATGAAGTCTTACACCTTGTCCTTGTCAGACTTGGGCGTGACGTCCTTCGCCGTGTCCGCGACGGAGTCTTCCAGCTCTTCCGTGTCTTCCTTCACGCCCTTCTTGAACGCGGTAATGCCTTTGCCGACCTCGCCCATCAGCGACGAGATCTTGCCCCGCCCGAACAGAACCAGAACCACCACGGCAATCAGCAGAAGGCCAGGAAGACCAATATTCCCGATACCCATGTCTTATCTCCTTGTCTCAGGCCGGTATCCTTACCGGCATCATGTCTTCCCTGCTATTTAGGCAGTTCGCCATGTCTCGAAAAGCGCGAAAGAGAGGGCTTTTGCACGGATTCGCCACCAAATTTGTCAAGAGCTTGTCAGTTGCCAGGTTTTTGTCAGTATGTCGCCGGGCAAACCGGAGAATCACATGAAACGTGCGGACCGACTTTACGCACTGATGCTGCGGCTCAAGGATGGCAAGCTGCATACCGCCGAAGCCATGGCGCAGGACCTGGGTGTGTCGGTGCGCACCATTTACCGCGACATGGATACGCTGGCGGCCTCCGGCGTGCCGGTCGAGGGCGCGCGCGGGTCAGGCTACATCGCCCATGCGATGATCACCCTGCCCCCGCTGAACCTCACGCAGGCCGAATTGGGTGCACTTCACATCGGGCTGGCGGCGGTGGGTGCGGCTGATATCCCCGAAATTGCCGAAGCGGCGCAAACCCTGTCGGAAAAGGTGGACGCGGTTCTGCCCGAGGACGTGGAAACCCCCAGCGGAAAATTCGGCTTTGCCAGTTATCCCTTTACCGAAGCCGCCCAGGGCTTCCGCCATATGCCGGCATTCCGCGCCGCCATCCGGGCGCGTCAGAAACTGCGCCTGCGCATTGCCGGTGAAACCGGGTTTCATGATGTGCGCCCGCTGCAACTTGATTACTGGGGACGCATCTGGACCTGCGTTGTCTGGAGCGAAACAGACGAGGAATTCGCCACATTCCGCATGGACCGCGTGACCGAGCTTACGCCCTTGCCGGGCCTCTTTGTGGATGAGATCGGAAAACGCCTGAAAGACTTTCATGCCTTGCAGTCCTGACGTTTGGGTGCTGCACTCTGACCGAGCAGTGTAAGGCAATCCCATGGGTCTCCGGTTATTTTCTGATGCATCCCGCCCGGTCCATCTTGGCCCGTTTCCATTGGAGCGCGCGACACGTGGAACACAGCCGGACTGGGCCACCGTGCCGCCACATCCCGGCATAAGCTTTCAACGCCCCGAAGACCCGGCCTCCATCGTGAACGCCATGGCCGATTACCAGGCCATGATGGACGCCATTCGCGATGGCTTTGTGAACCGCGCCAGATCTGCCTGCCCGAGCGATGTAACAGAGCGCGCCAACCATCTGAAAGCCTTTGGCTATTTCTCGGATGCCTCAATGGTCGGAATCGGACCTTTGCCCGATGCGGCACGCCTGTCCGACCCCCGCCGCAACCCCGATATCGACCGGCTTGCCCAGGATTTGCGCAGCCGTCAGACCAAGACGCTGGCCTCTGGCATCGATCTGATCATGGCCGATCTGAAAGAGTCGATGGAAGCGCCCCCCTCCACGATCGCGGATCACCACACCACGCTGGTCCTGCTTTATGAAATCCCGCGCGATCCGCACGCAGAGGAACCGGGCAGCGCGTGGATCCGGGACGCACAGGCCCATAGAGCCTGCTTGCGTGCCACGGAAACGGCGGTCGTGATCGCCAATTACATCCGGCTGCTCGGCTGGGACGCCAAGGCGCACACGGCCACGAGCACGGATGTCGACCTCAACATCTGCACGGTCGCTGCGGGCTTGGCCACAGTCCGGAATGGCAGGCTCTGCAATCCGTGGCTGGAGGACCGGTTCGGCGTTGCGGTGGTAACGACGACTTTCGATCTGGCCCATGACGCGCCGCTGGCTCAGGATCAACCGCGCAGCGCAACCCACGGATTGAACTGGAAAATCGGCAAAGGTACGGCGCGGTCAGCCCTGAACGGACACCCGTTCGACAAGCGCCGTTATGTCGATGGTCCACACCCGTTCGAAACGCTCAAACGCGTCGAGACTCCGACCACCTATATCGACGAACCCAATGTGCCGCGCGTGCCGAAACGCACCGACATGTTCGCGCGGGCACTGTTCGGCGATATGGGCAAAAAGCTGCAGGATGGTGCGAAAGGCGGGCATTATGTCCGCAAGTCCGCCCCCTCTTCGGCGCAACGCCGGATGCTGGGCGCGTTCGTGCTGCTGCAGGACGGGCCTGCAGCAGACGGCCCACGACCAAAAGAGGCCCAGACCAACGCCGATGCTGTCAAAGCCGCCGCCTATTGGTTGGGCGTCGATGCCGTGGGCATCAGCCGCTGCCCCGACTGGACGTGGTACAGCCACGACGCCGCAGGCGATCCGATCGACCCGCCGCACGATCAGGCGATCAGCATGATCATCGACCAAGGCTACGAAACGATGGAAGGCGCATCCGGCGACGACTGGATCAGCGTGGCGCAATCCATGCGCGCCTATCTGCGGTTTTCGCTTCTGGGGGGCGTGATTGCGCGCCAGATCCGCAATCTTGGCTACACCGCCAAGGCGCATAGCGTGATGGATGGAGAGGTTCTGCAACCGCCGCTCCTTTTGCTGTCCGGGCTGGGAGAGGTCAGCCGCATCGGTGAGGTGATCCTCAACCCCTTTCTTGGCCCGCGCCTCAAGTCTGGTGTTGTGACAACCGACATGCCGCTGGCGCATGACAAACCCATCGACTTCGGCCTGCAAAGGTTCTGCGAGGCCTGCAACAAATGCGCCCGCGAATGCCCCTCAGGCGCGATCACCGCCGGGCCGAA
>CAYZAD010000290.1:0-3826 GCA_964476315.1 uncultured Rhodobacterales bacterium | reverse complement strand
TTTATCCGACCTCTTTCATTGCATTCTGGAGGGAGTTGAGCTTGGAGCGGATCGAGGTGTCGATCATCTTCGAGCCCACTTTGACGACAAGACCGCCGATGAGGCTTTCATCAACGGTCGCATTAATCTTAACATCTTTGCCAATCTGCGCCTTGAGCGTCTCGGCAAGCTTTTTGGACTGGGCCGCTGTCAGCTTGATCGCCGACGCGACATCCGCAGTGACTTCGCCCTTTTCTTCCGCGATCAGTTCGCGCAGGCGGGACACCATGTGCGGCAGGACAAACAGACGCCGCTTGGACGCCATCAGTGCCAGCACGTTCTGCATGGTCGATGTCAGCCCCATTTTCGCCGCGACGGCAGAGATCGCATTGGACTGAGCCTCGCGGCTGTAAATCGGGGATTGGATCAGATCGGACAGTTCCGGGCTGCTTGACAGCGCCGCCGACAGGTCATCGAGATTGGACTCAAGTTTGTCGAGCTCTTTACCCTCTTTGGCCAGGTCAAAGACCGCCATGGCATAGCGATCTGCGATGCCCGAGGAAATGGATGCAGATTCAGACACGTCCACCCTTCCGCTAGTTAGCCTCCGAACCCCCGCAGGATGCGGTGGTCAGAGGCGTGTTCCGATTGGCAAATGCCGCATGGCATAGAAATCAGCGCGGATGTAGCAGAGGCATCTTCAGCCCGCAACACGCTATGGTGCTTTCATGTGAGGCATCAAACCCCATGTTTTTAAGGATTTGGCGCAACTGCGACTTATTGCGCCCCTGAAAAGATGAGATTTCCTGTCAGTTTTCCGGCGGTCAGCGATTCCTCACCGCTGTGATCGTTGAATTTACCTCGCCGCACAAATTTTAGGCACATAGCCGTGTTAGCGCCGAAAGCTAAATTCGAACCGTTCCGTCGATCACCACCATGGAATGCCCTCCGACCAGAACACGGCTCGCATCGGTCGGATCGCGACGGACAAAGACCCGGCCCTTTCGCCCCAGACACGTGCCCTGCCCTATCACCAAATCACGCATCAGCCGCCCGTCGCTCCACATCCATCGTGCAATGGCTGCGTTCAACGACCCAGTGATCGGATCCTCGGCCATCCCGCTGGAGGGCGTCAGGTTTCGCACCTCGTAGTCGCAGGGCGACCCGTCGGGATACCTGCCGATGACGCCAAGCCCGGAATACTCTGGCCAGCGCACAAGACTGGAATCGATGCCAAGAACATCGTCTGCGCTGGCCAGTTCAAGGACCTGCCATTTCGGACCGTTCGCCAAAGCCGCCGAACGGACAACGCGCAACGGGTCGATCTGCAACTTTGCGCACAATTTGGCTTTGACCCCCTCATCCAATGGCGTCACATCCGTTGTCGGCGCGATGAAGGCCGGGGCGTCTCCGGTGCGATCGATTTCGATCAGTCCGATTGCGCATTCCTGGATGATCGTGTCCTTGCGTTTCGGCACCCCACCGACATGCAGCCAGGCGGTGCAGGTTCCAAGCGTCGGGTGCCCGGCAAAGGGCATTTCCCGACCGGGCGTAAAAATGCGGACACGGTAATCAGCAGACGCATCTGTCGGAGGCAGCACAAACGTGGTCTCGGCCAGATTGGTCCACGCCGCAAAGGCCTGCATTTGCGCGGTCGTCAAATCCTCTGCGTCCAGCACCACCGCCAAACCATTTCCGGCCGTCGGTTCTGTGGTGAACACATCCGTCTGAATGAATCTTCTGTGCCGCATCTGACGCCCTGTCCGTTACTGTTCCGCCTGAACCCGCGCCCGCACCGGTTTCGCAGGCTTTGGCACAAGATTGCCAAGCGGGTTAAGCACCCGGCTTTCGACCCGTGTGCCTTTGGGTTTGGGATGCACCTTGCTGACCTCGACCATCAGGATACCGCCTGCCACGATGGCGGACACGCTGCGCCCGACCTTTTCCCAAACGGGTCCGGTCTTCATCCAGAAGCGGCGGGTGGACGGGGGTTGGTACAAGACTGCGATATGGCGGATCGGGTCAAAATAATGCGCTTTCAGCTGTGCCTCAAGCTGACCCATCGAATAGGGCCGGCCATAGCCGAACGGGGTTTCATCCGACCGCGCCCAAAGACCGGTCCGGTTGGGCACAATGAAAAGCGCACGTCCACCGGGTCGCAGGCAACGCCAGCATTCGTCCAGAAGCGCAGTCTGCCGTTCGGAGGTTTCAAGCCCATGCATCAACACGAGCTTGTCAAAGCGATCGTTTTCAATCGGCCAAAGCGTTTCCTCGCACAGCACCGATACATTGGGCATGCCCGCAGGCCACGGCATCACGCCCTGTTGCGCAGGCATCAGACCGATGATGCGCCGCGCCTCTGTCAGGTAGGGGCGCAGCAACGGCACCGCGAAACCGAATCCGCCCAGCGATTCATTTTTCGCCTGCGGCCAGAAGGCCTGCACCTGGTCACGCACGACGCGCTGCGCCACGCGGCCGATGGCACTGCGGTAATAGAAGCTGTGCAAGGTCTGCACATCAAGGTGCATTGCGGCCTCCGTTTCGTTCGGCCAAGGTTGTGCCAACTCTAACCGCGAAAGTGAAAAACGCCATGCCTCTCGACCTTGTCACGATCCCTGCGCTTTCCGACAACTACACCTACCTGCTGCACGATCCCAAAAGCGGCGACACCGCGTGTATCGATGTGCCCGAGGCAGGGCCTGTCCTGAAAGCGCTGTCCGATCGCGGCTGGACCCTGACCGAGATTTGGCTGACCCATCACCACCATGACCATATCGGAGGCGTGGACGACCTTCTCGAACAATATGACGCCAAAGTCACCGGCGCCGCCGCCGACCGCCACCGCTTGCCCAACCTCAACCGCGAAGTCGTTGATGGCGATGCGTTCGAATTCGGCGGTGAGGTGGTCGATGTGCTAGACGTGTCCGGTCACACGGAAGGCCACATTGCCTTTGTCCTGCCCACGTCCGGCTATGCATTCACGGCAGACAGCCTGATGGCCCTGGGCTGTGGCCGCCTGTTCGAAGGCACGGCACCGCAGATGTGGGAAAGCCTGCAAAAACTGGCAAGCCTATCCCCCGACACGCTGATCTGTTCCGGCCATGAATACACCCAGGCCAACGGGCGCTTTGCCATCACTGTCGATCCCGAAAACGCGGACTTGAAAGACCGGATTGCGCGCATAGATGCTGCACGGGACAGGAACGAACCGACTGTCCCCAGCACACTTGCGGAAGAACTGGCCACCAACCCGTTCCTGCGCGCCGCTGATCCCGCAATTCAGGCCCAGCTCGACATGATCGGTGCAGAGCCGGTTGATGTCTTTGCCGAAATCCGCAGCCGGAAAGACCGCTTCTGAGGCAAATTGAGTCTCTCTGGCCACCAATCCCGTGGTTGTGACCTGTCAAGCGAAAGAAAAAACTTGAAGGTTCGTCCGTAACAACCAAACTTTAATATCAAGATGACAGTTGTTTCGTACCCTGCGAAGCAATGCAGAAAGAAGGAGCACTCCCTCGTGCCTTCATTTTCGAATACCCTTGAGCAGGCAATCCATTCGGCATTGGCACTGGCCAATTCCCGTTCGCATGAGTTTGCAACGCTGGAGCATCTGCTGCTGGCCCTGATCGATGAACCGGACGCCGTTCGCGTCATGAAAGCATGTTCGGTCGATACCGAAGAACTGCGCACGACGCTGGTCGATTACATCGACGATGACCTGTCCAACCTCGTGACGGATATCGAAGGGTCCGAAGCGGTGCCCACGGCCGCGTTCCAGCGCGTCATTCAGCGGGCGGCGATCCATGTCCAAAGCTCTGGCCGGTCCGAAGTGACCGGGGCGAACGTGCTG
>CAYZAD010000289.1:0-3835 GCA_964476315.1 uncultured Rhodobacterales bacterium | reverse complement strand
CGGTCTGGCCGATCCGCAGGCACAGTCGGTGTGCCTTCAAGGCTGGGAAACCTTCGAGCGCCTGGGCAGCCCTGAAGGTGAGTTGGCCATTGCGCAGGCCTTGATCTACCTTGCGCTCGCGCCGAACTCGAACGCGGTCTACGTGGCCTACAAGGCGGCGCGCAAGGCCGCGAAAAGCACCGGATCGCTGCCGCCGCCCAAACATATCCTGAACGCGCCGACGCAATTGATGAAAGACCAGGGCTATTCTGCGGGCTATGCCTATGATCACGATGCAGAGGACGGGTTTTCCGGACAGGACTATTTCCCCGAAGGCATGACGCGGGATGCGTTTTATGCTCCGGTCGAACGCGGATTTGAGCGCGATTTGACAAAACGCATCGAATATTTCGCGCGGTTGCGGGCCAAGCGGCAAACTTGACTCTTTTCGCCGCGCGCGCGACAGACGGCGCATGTTGACAACCCTCTCACTTGTGGCCCTTGGCGGGGCGATTGGCGCCAGCCTGCGCTTTCTCACGGGGGTGGGGATCATGCGGTATTTCGGGGCCGGGGATTTCCCGGTTGCGATCATGACCGTCAATGTCATCGGATCGTTTCTGATGGGGGTTTTCGTGGTTCTGGCGGCGCAGCGCGGACTGACCCATTGGGCCCCCTTCGTGATGACGGGGTTGCTGGGCGGTTTTACCACGTTTTCGGCGTTTTCCCTTGAAACCATGACGTTGATCGAACGTGGACACATGGGGTCAGCGGCCTTGTACGTGGTGCTTTCGGTGTGTCTGTCCGTTGGCGGGCTGGCATTGGGTTTGATGGCCGCACGGAGCGTTTTTGCATGAGCCGGGTACAGAATATCACAGTCGGCCCGGGTGATGCGGACCAGCGGCTGGATCGATGGCTCAAGCGGTTGTTCCCGCATTTGGGGCAGGGCCGGATCGAGAAGATGTGCCGCAAGGGGGAAATCCGGGTGGATGGCGGCCGGGTGAAGGCCAGCACGCGCCTTGCGACGGGGCAGGACGTGCGTATTCCGCCCTTGCCCGAACCGGGCGAGGTGCAGTCCAGGCCCAAACCGTCGGTGTCGGACAAGGACGCCGCGATGATGAAGGCGCTCGTGCTGTACCGCGACGACCACATCATCGCGCTGAACAAGCCGGCCGGGCTGCCGACCCAGGGGGGCAGCAAGCAGACGCGGCATGTCGATGGCCTGTCCGAGGCGCTGACCTTTGGCTATGACGAAAAGCCCCGGCTGGTGCATCGCCTTGACAAGGACACGTCCGGTGTTCTGCTGCTGGCCCGCACACGTGCGGTCGCGGGGGCGCTGACCGAAGCGTTCCGGGCGCGAGAAACGCGCAAGATCTACTGGGCCGCTGTCGCGGGCGTGCCGACGCCGCAGATGGGCACGATCAAGTTCGGCCTTGTCAAAGCGCCCGGTCACGGAGCTGGCGGCGAAAACGAAAAGATGCGCGCGGTGCATCCGCGCGACGTGGCGCAGACCGAAGGGGCAAAGCACGCCACCACCGACTACGCGGTGCTGAGCGCGTTGGGCCGGCGTGCGGCCTGGGTCGCGTTGGTGCCGGTCACGGGCCGCACGCACCAATTGCGCGCCCACATGGCGGAAATCGGGCATCCGATCATCGGGGACGGCAAATATGGCGGTTCCGGTCAGGAAAACCTGGGCGATGGCTGGGGCGCCATGCTGGGCGGTGCCGTCAGCCGCAAGCTGCATCTGCATGCGCGGTCGATCACTCTCAAACATCCGGTTACAGGCGCCAAGCTGCATATCACGGCCCCGTTGCCAGAGCATATGCAGCGCACCTGGGATTTCGTGCATTGGGATGCGCGCGACGTACCGGCGGACCCGTTCGAGGATATCGAATGAGCGGACCACTGCGTCTGGTGGTGTTCGATGTGGACGGAACGTTGGTGGACAGCCAGGCCGACATCGTCACTGCCATGACGCAAGCCTTCCAGCACGCGGGGCGGCCCGTTCCTGCCCGTGACGCGATCCTGCGCACCGTGGGCTTGTCCTTGCCGCATGCCATTGCGATGCTGGCCCCGGATGCCACAGAGCCTGACCAATCCGGCCTGGTCAGCGGTTACAAGCGCCTCTATCGCGAACGCAGACTGGGGGCGGGCAGCAAAGAGAGCTCTCCTTTGTATCCGGGTATCGAGGCGATGCTGCGGTCCCTGCACAAGATCGATCCGCTGCTTCTGGGTGTAGCCACCGGCAAGTCCCGCCGTGGGTTGGACGCGCTGTTGTATGCGCATGGGATCGGCCACTGTTTCATGACAACGCAATGTGCAGACGATCATCCGTCCAAGCCACACCCGTCGATGCTTTTGGCGGCGCTGTCTGAAACCGGTGTCGACCCGGAACATGCCGTGATCGTCGGCGATACGAGCTATGACATGGCGATGGGCAAGGCCGCCTCTGTCGCTGCCATCGGCGTCACGTGGGGCTACCATGACCGCCGCAGCCTTGCAGATGCCAATTTGATCGTGGAAAGCGTGGATGCTTTGTTGGACGCGCTGACCACTTGGATGGAGACCCGGATATGAGCGAATGGGCCCCAAAACGGTTCTGGAAAACCACCGACACGGTTTCGGTCGATGACGGATTTGGCGTGGTTCTGGATGGGCGGCGTGTTCGCACGCCCGCCAAAGCCTTGTTGGCTGTTCCCACCCAGAAGCTGGCCGAGAGGATCGCCACGGAGTTCGATGCGCAGGACGACCGAATCGATCCGACGACGATGCCATTCACCCGGACCGCCAATGCCGCCATCGACAAGGTTGCGATCCAGCATGCAGAGGTGGCGGATATGCTGGCCGATTACGGGGACAGCGATCTTTTGTGTTACAGGGCGGATGCGCCGGATGAACTTGTCGCCCGGCAGGCGCAAAACTGGGATCCGCTTTTGGCATGGGCCGAACAGAGCCTTGGTGCGAAACTGGAACCCAGAACCGGTGTGATGCACAGCCCGCAATCGCCTGACGCACTGAAGGTATTGCGCGCGCGGGTGCACGGCCTGACGCCGTTTGAACTGGCGGCATTTCATGACCTTGTGTCGATCAGCGGCTCCCTGATCATCGGATTTGCGGCGGCGCTTTCACATCGCCCGGCCGAAGATCTCTGGTCTGTGTCTCGTGTCGACGAGATTTGGCAGGAAGAACAATGGGGCGAAGATGAAGAGGCGCAGGCGATGGCAGCGCACAAGAAGGCCGCATTCCTTGATGCCGATGCGTTTATGCGACTTATCCGTGCATGACGCCCAAGTTGACGCGGCGGAAAGCGTGCGGGATTGATCAAAAATTAAGCTATTCCGCTTGACCTTCAGGAATGAATCCACACAAATTCGGTGCCACGTGAGGTAGGGTATTCCCTACTTTGGTCGTATGGGCGTCAATGCGCTCGTGAGAAACCGCATCACAGGGTGCGGGAAACAGGAAGAGGTAAAAATGAAAAAGATTGCAATTCTTGGCGCTATGACCGCCGCTGGCCTGTCGGCTGGCATGGCATCGGCCGCCACGCTTGACGACGTGAAAGCGCGCGGCACGCTGAATTGCGGCGTGACCACCGGTCTCGTCGGGTTTGCAGCACCGGATGCCAGCGGTGAATGGCAGGGCTTTGACGTCGCTGTATGCCGTGCCGTCGCAGCCGCCGTTCTGGGCGATCCAACCGCAGTCGAGTTCGTTCCGACAACAGGCAAGACGCGCTTCACGGCGCTGGCCTCCGGTGAGATCGACATGCTGGCACGGAACACCACTTGGACGTTCTCGCGCGATGTGGACCTGAAGTTCGAATTCGTCGGCATCAACTACTACGACGGTCAGGGCTTCATGG
>CAYZAD010000288.1:0-3839 GCA_964476315.1 uncultured Rhodobacterales bacterium | reverse complement strand
ATCACGCGAGCTTCCCAAGCTTAAGTTACGGGTTCGATTCCCGTTACCCGCTCCACGCTCAGTCGGACAGACCTGCAGAAGATACCCTGCACCGCAGATCTGTGGCGGGTCAGTAACGTCCGAACTTGCCGTCGGTCAGCGCGGGCGCGTTGCCCGGCGTGTAATTGTTCAGCGCGCTTCTGAGAATGCCGCCGTGCTGTTCCGGCTTCATGTCCCCGTTGACGCCGCTGATCCACAAACCACCCAGCGCCTTGCGGGCTTTGCCAGCTTCGATCTTTGTGCCTTCGTAATGCACGTCAAGCTTGATGGTTTTCAAAGAGCCGTTGATGGTCACCGCGTTTTCGAAAAAGATCACATAGGTGTTCGGATCGCTGACCGCGCTGGGGCGGCTCATGACCAGCTTGTTCGAGTAGGGGCATCCGCGATCGGCCCAGTCCTCGATCAGCGTCATCGTCTGATGACTCATCGTGCAGTATCGGCACATCCCTGACGTCCTTTCCTCGAATACCCGCTTGCGTCAAAGCTAATCACGGAACGCCGTGCCGCGCCAAGACGTTTGTTTTTCGGCATGGGGCTGCGCGCCCCGGAACCGCCATCCGGACAGGCGCGGACGATTACACAAGGCCCGGATCGTCGGAGCCCCCTGTGATCTGCACCAGGAATTCCCCCGTCCCGTCAGCGGCCGACGCGGTTTCAAAGGCCTCTTCCGTCGCGATGGTGGCCAGCTCGACGCTGTCGGGCGAGCCGTCGAACAGCCCCATCACAGTGGCCGCGTTTTCCACGTTGCTCATGCCCAGCGTGGCCGCGAAATAAAGCCCGATCTCCACCTTGGTGTCGAGGAAATCCCGGTCGGCGGCCTGCTGCGCGATGAAGTCTTCGGTGGCATCCTGCGGCGGGTCGGCCCGCGTGCCTTGCAGCACTTCCCGCACGAATTGCGCCCGGCTGATCGTGCCGCTGATCAGCATGTCGGTCCAGAAATCGTACCCGGCCTCATCCGGCGCACGGCCCAGGGCGTTCAGATAGACCGACGTGACAAAATCAAGCGCAGGCAGGTCTTGCGGGAATACCGCGTTGGCTTCCGGTGACGCTGCGAAGTGTTCGGCGATGTCGGCCAGGGTCACGCCATTGGCAAAGGCATCGGCCCAGAAGGCCAGCCCCAAAGCATCCGGCGCGCGGTTGAAATAGCTGATATAGACCTCGGTCAGGCTTCGTAGCGCGTCCTGAGACAACGATGCCGCATCGTCGAACCTGTGCAGATCGAACGCGTCGCCCGCGAAATCCAGCGTCTCGATCCCGCTCAGCATATCGGACCCGTCTGCACCGCTGCGGTCGGTCACGGTTACCCCGTTCGCGATGGACAGGGTATACCGCGTGTCTGGCCCGTTGAAGAACGCGATATCCCTGCCCGCGTTGCCGATCAGCATGTCATCGCCGCCATTCCCCGTCAGGCTGTCATTGCCATCGGTCCCGGCCAGCGTTTCGTCCCGGTCCGAGCCCGGCAAAACATTGCCCGCAAGCGCGGTGAGGTCGAAACCGGCAGCGGCGGCGGTGGCCGCGACATGCGCGGCAATGGCGGCATGGCCCGCGCCCGTCGGGTGGATGCCGTCCACGCTGAAATAGGACTGGTCGTCAAAGGCGGCCCCATCGGTGAAGATATCGCTGGTGACATTGGCAAAGCCAAACGCCGCCGGATCGTCCTCCAGTGCGGCCACGAAGGACGCCATGTCGACGTAAAGCGCGGTCTGCCCCTCTGTGCTGTCAAGGCTTTGGGCATAGGCCTCGAGCCGGTCGTTGAAGCCTTCTGCGAGGCGGTTCCAGATGGCGGCGATCAGGGGGCTTTCCTCGGCCCGCGCGCCCAGAAAGGCCCCACCCACCGTGGGTTGTCCGATCAACAGGAAGTTTTGTGCGCCAACAGTGCTCAGAATGTCGACGGTGGTCGTGATGTTGTCGACAATGGTCTCGCCCAGCCTCAGGATCTCCAACAGGTCGAAGAGGCTGGCATCCGCATAGTCAAGGAAATCATTGCCCCCGATCCAGATCACGAACACGTCCTGATCGTCGGGTGCGGGGATGTCGCCCGACGCCACAAGTGCCGCGAAACCTTCGGCCTGTTGCACGCCACCGGGGCGGATGGGGTTGCTGGTCGATGACGATTCTGCCCCGCTATGGGCAAAGTTCACCCCGTTCAGGTCGGACCCGCCCAGGAACCCGTCCCCGTCGGGGGCCCGGCTGATCGACTGCGCCGCCGGCGCGACGGCAAGATCGTTGCGGATGTATTCGTGCCAGACAAACCCGTTCGACGCGCGCCCGCCAAAGAAAATCTCGATGGGTTCATCCGACAGCTGAACACCGGTCGCGCCATCGTCGGACAGGCTGTCGCCAATGATGTAAAGTTGCCCGGTTCTTGGCATTGTCACCCTCCGTTCCTTCGGAAAGTCGCGGCAGATGCGCACGGCTCATGCGAGGGAGTCTAGTGCCGCCGGTGCGCCGCGCATAGCGGTTTTGCCACCCGATATGGACAGGTCTGACAGGATCGGCCGGACCCTGCCCAAATGGCAGCATGCCCGTCGATTGGCAAAACATCTTAGGAAATCGGAATTTGTTTGCTAGGTTCGCGACATTGTATGTCAAAGAACGGATTTGGAAGCTGCGATGGCGGTTACATCAATAAGAGCGGATCACTGGGAAGTTGCCTCGTGCGGAAGTGTTGGCGGCGGTGCTGCCGTCACGGCGGGCTTGTGGGTCTTTCAATTTCGAAACCGGCTGTTGAACCAACGCGCGGTCGTTGGGTTTGGTGGCCCCGGCATGGGATACGGATGGCGCGCAGGCGGCACAACCGAGATGGATTTTTCGATAGACGACGACAATTTTTCGCCCATCGACACGATCGGAGAAATGAGCCTTGATGACCTGAACGGGGCCAGCGGCTGCATCAACTCGTTCGATGCATGTCTGGGTGTTGGCTTTGGCGCCATGCTGATCACCGCCTGTTCGATGCGGGGCACGCTTTTCGATGCCGAACCTCTGTGGGGGCCGTCATCCGGGTTGGCGATGAGTTTGAACGCGTTTTCGGTCGGGGTCTGGGGCGTCAACATCAACGCCGGGATCAAACCCTATCTGGTAAAGCGTGAACCCATCGGGCACAGATACCCGCCCTGGGTTCAGATGAAATGCCGGGTGGCCCGCCAAAGCATCACCGTCGGCTCTGGCGCACGGGTGAGCTACACCTACGACACGCCGGTTCCGATGCCGGGCGAGAGCGTCATGACGCCCTGACGGACCAGCGCATTACGCCTTGGCGGTTTTCGCCTTCTTGACCTTGATCGCCAAGTCCTGCGCGATGGCAAAGGCGCCCTTGATCTTGTCGCTGTCCTTCTTCCAGTCCCGCCGGACCACGATCTTGTTGTCCTTGACCTTGGCGAGGCCTTTCTGGTCGCGGATGAAATCCACCAGACCTTCGGGAGAGGCAAACTTGTCATTGTGGAACTGGATCGTCGCGCCTTTCGGCCCGCCATCGAGTTTGGCAATGCCCGCGCGTTTGCACATCGCCTTGATCCGCACGACAAGCATCAGCGTGTTCACTTCGCGCGGGAGCTTGCCGAACCGGTCGATCAATTCAGCGGCAAAACCTTCAAGCTCTACCTTCGTGTGCAGCGACGACAGGCGGCGGTAAAGGCCCAGACGCACGTCGAGATCGGGCACATACTCTTCGGGGATCAGCACTGGCACGCCAAGATTGATCTGCGGTGCCCATTGGTCGTCAGCTTCGGACAGGCCTTCCATCTCGCCGGATTTGATCTTGGCAATCGCCTCTTCCAGCATCTGCTGGTACAACTCGT